>JAJPIY010000171.1 GCA_021324515.1 Planctomycetota bacterium | reverse complement strand
TACGCCGGCTACATGACTACTCTTTGCGTTATTTCCGGTTCGTTCCTCCGTCCTGTCGGCGGCTACTTGGCCGATCGTTTTGGCGGCGTCCGCATGTTGATGTTGCTGTACAGCGCGGCTGGCGGCGCTTTGCTGCTGTTGGCAACCTTGCCGGCGCTGCCGGCAGCCATCACGCTTCTGTTCGCCGTTATGGGCCTGCTGGGCATGGGCAATGGCTCGGTGTTTCAACTGGTGCCGCAGCGTTTTCCCCGCGAGATCGGCGTACTGACTGGCGTTGTCGGTGCTGCCGGCGGCATCGGTGGTTTTCTCCTGCCCAACGTGCTGGGCAAGCTGAAACAGGAAACCGCCAGTTTCGCGCCCGGCTTCGTGGTTTTCGCCTTGACGGCTGGCCTGTGCGCCCTTGTCCTGTGGCGATTGCGTCCGCGCTGGGAAAGCGAGTTCCTCGCCGCAGCCTCAACTGCTGCTGCGCCGGAGGAGCCAATCGTCGCCTCAGCCAACGCCTCGGGGAACGGATGTCACTCGACTTTTGTACCAACCGAAATGAGTTAGCCCCGACTCGCAAGGGAGCGGGTTCGTACTCCCCTGCGAGTCGGGGCTAACCAAAAAGCGCTACACCTCTTTGACAGGCGCTGGAGCGAACGAAGTAGAAGCTACGTCTTTGCCAATGCGGCACGGGTGCGTTCAATCAAGTTGTTGTCACGGTCGCCGGTGCCCTTCAGATTGAACATGCTGGCGGCGGCGTAGCGTGCGCGCCACGGCGCGGTCACATGATAGTAATCCTCCAGGGCGGCGGAACTGAATTTGTAATCATGAGAATCGTGGCCTTTGCTGAAGATCAGCCGTTCGGCTGCCCTCACCAGCAGCGGAAAGCGTCGGCTGTCGCCGTCCATCAGCGCCAGCGTCTTGCGAGCCGCCAACAGGCGGTCTTTGCTGACTGTGGCGAAAATCTCTTCGATCGCCTGGCTCGGATCGTCGGTCCCTTCCGCTTTTTCCAGGCGGTCAATCTTCACATCGGCGAGCTTACCACGGCCCATCATGGTCTGGCGGAACATCGGTAAAAACGCCGCCGTTTGCAGCATCAGCAGCTGCCGCGTCTCATCACTGGCCGTGGTCTGATAGGCAAAGTGCAGGGCATTGGTCGACGTGACGCAGTGGATGCCGACGATGCCTGGCTGCCGCATAAGCAGTTCACCAGCCATGAGGAACAGGCCGTCCCAGATGGAAGCGGGATGGATGCCCTTGCGGAGCAACTCGACGACTTTGGCGCTGCCGTCCGAAGGACTGGCAGTGCGCAGCGTCTCCAGCAGGTCGTGGGCCGCTTCCGGGACCAGGCGGCGTCGTTGTTTCCACAGGGGGCCGAGGTCCGCGAGACGTTTCTGGTTTTCACGGAAGGGACGATCGGCGTCGTAGTCGTGTTCAGCCGGATTGTCATTGCCGCCGCGGTCGAGCATTGCATAGGCCAAGGAACGCACGACCGGCTCGCCGTGCCGCCAACCGATTGCTTGCAAAGTGCGCCAGGAATTAGCAGCGTAGATGGCCTTGTGTCCGATGTCGCGGAAATCACGGCAGCCATAGCGCCAGAATAACTCGTACACCTGTTCGGCGCTGGCCGTGCGTGCCAGCGTGGTGATGGCACGGTCGGCGCCTTCTTCGTCCCAGTCGTCCATCGCTTCCAGGAAACGTTGTTTGGCCCGGTGCGGCGGCGGCAGTTTGCTCTCCTCAACCGGGGCCATGCGCCAATTGCCCTGCTCGTAATTGGCCTTTTGCGAATTCTTGAAATTATCCAAGGCCCAGAACAAGGGTAGCCAGCGCTCCTTGTCCGGAGCACGCAGGCTGGCCAGATGAGCGGAGTTGATGACCAGAACGGCATGGAACTTAAAGCCGACCGGCCGCGGTTGGATGCCGCGTACCCCAGCTAGGAACACGGCGCTGAGCAACTCCTCGTAGCTGGTCCCCTTACGGATCTCGGCCACGATACGCTCCATCAGTTGGCTGCGCGGCGTGTCTTCTATCAAGCGGACCAACGGTTCGATTTCGGAGCTGAGAGGGAGGAGTTGGCGAGTGGTTTTGTCGTTGTCGGCGGCCGGGGCAGGTAGGCCGTGCAAAAAATGGAAATCACCCAGAGCGGTGATGGCGCCCGCTTGCAGCGCGCGCGTCACGAAACGTCTTCGGTCAAGGGGGTCGAGCATGAGCGGTCTCCTTCGTCAGGCAGAGACGGCGCGGCCTGCTGTTCGATCAAGGCCCTCTGTTTGAGACCACGATAAATCCAAAAGCCGACCGCACCGAGCAAGAGATAAGGCATCCCCACCATCAGGTAGATGCTGCGGTTGTAGCCACGAGCTTCGCGGAGCGGATCGTCGTCATCCTCCGAACCGGAGGAGGCAATCGCTTCCTGTCAGGAAGGGCAAGCGTAGAGCGAGCGCGGCAGCGCCAACAGGGTAACAATCAGGAACAATGCCAATGGCCAAACCAACGCACGCATCTGGTTTCTCCTCTCCGGGGCGCTCACGCGCCCCCGCTCCCGATAGCGATGATATTGTAACCGGACCTCATGGCAAAGGATAGAGGCGATAGAGCATCCAGTATACCATGACGCCGGTAATCGCCACATACAGCCAGATCGGCAGTGTCCAGCGGGCCAGCCGCACGTGCCGCTGCAACCGGCCGGTGAGTCCCAGGAAGGCGGTTATCACGGCCAAGGGGGCGATAATGCCAGCTAACGGCGTGTGAGTCCACAGCACCCCCTGATAGACCAGGCCCACCCAGGCCGGCGGGTTGGCATGGCTGGTTTGCTCGGCAAAGGACGTGGTTAAGCCATGCTTAATAACCGCATGATAATATCCATACGAGAGCAAAAAAAGGACTGATAAACCCAGCGCCATCAACATACAGGCGATGTGCAAACGGACCAGACGGCGGCGGATAGCTGCGTAGCCTAGCACAAGCAGCATCGCCGTGACAGCGTTGAGGGTAGCGTTGAAGCGCGGGAAATCGCTGGGCAGATACCAAGCGTCGTACTCCAGCGCGGCGATTTGCGCCTTCAGTTTCCGCAGGTTTAACTGATGGTCGCGCTCCGGATCGGGCGAATTCGGATCGGGCCGACCATCGAAATAGCCGCGGATACGACCGTGACGATCCACGAGGACGAGCTTGGGACTGTGCAGGACGGCGTTGCCAGGATCGCTGGCCGTGTTTTTTTGCACGGGCAGATGGAACGAATTTTCTAGCAGTTGATAAATGGTTTTCTCATCGCCGGTCAAAAACAGCCAACGCTCCGGATCGGCGTGATAGTGCCGGGCGTATTCGCGCAATTCTTCCGGACGATCGTGTTCCGGGTCGACGGTGAAGGTGACGAGGCGGACGTCAGGGTAAGGGGCCAGTTCACTTTGCAGCTGGGCCAAAGTCGCGCTGATCTGTGGGCAGCCTTGCGTGCAGCGCACGAACTCGAACGAAGCGATCCAGATTTTGCCGAGCAGGTCGGCCTTGCTCACACTTCGACCACTGCGTTCGGTCAAGACAAAATCGCCGACGATGCCGAGGCCCTCATCCCGTGGAGCAGCGGCAAGCAAGCCGAGAAGGAATAGCAAGGCGAGAAGAACACGGCCAATGCGAGGCGCACCCATGATAAACAGTTCCGTCCTGTTGCCGTTCCCGAAAAGAATATCGGGAACGGCAACGGCATTGTCTCAGCGCGTGCCGGTGGTGGAGACGGGCGGTTCCAGCGGGTTCTGGCTCGGTTGCCAGGCGATGACGATGTCGGGCAGCAACACCATCATCATCATGACGCCGAGAATGAAAATCGGCACGATGATGAAATACACCCGGCCCCAATCGAAATTCAGGTGCATGAAGATCAAGCCGACCAGGACGGCCTTGACGACGGCCACGGCGAGGATGATCGTAACGCTAGTGTACAGATTGATCCATCCCTGCCGCACCGCTTCATTAGCGATAAAGGAGACGGCAGTGAAAATCGACAGCGCAATAAACACCGTGAAGTAAGCCTTGACGCGGAGATCGTGGGCGGCGTCGTGGGTAGTGGCGTGCCCGGTTTCGGTCATGACAAGTCTCCTCAACCGGCGAGCGGGGGGCGTAAGTCCTCTGGTTCGTGCTCACCGAGGCGTTGACACGCCCCGCTCGCCGGACGTTTACACCAAATACAACAATGGGAACAAAAAGATCCACACAATATCGACAAAGTGCCAATAAAGGCCGATCAACTCCAACATCGTGGCGTGCTGCGGGCCGAGCCGGCCGATCAGGGCCATCAACAGGATGAGGGCGAAGACGACGATACCGCCGAACACGTGCAGAGCGTGAAAACCGGTCATGGCGAAATAGCACGACGCCCACAGGTTGCCGAACGGAATGGCTGGCGTCAGGTGCAGCGTGATGCCCTTGGCCTCGGCTTTCTCCAAGATTTCGTTGACCCGCGTACCGACTTCGGCGGGGCTGGGCGGACGATGGAAAACAACGGCCTGGCCCTCTGCCGCCGTTGGCGCGGTCATCTCATCGAGCAGGGTGTTGCATTCTTTCTGGATTTCTGCATCGAGAGAGCTTTTCTTGATCGCTTCCAGTTGCAGCTGGACGCGATGGAAATACTGCATGCCGACGGCGTGTTCATGCTTTTCGCGCTCGATCGCGCGCGGAGTGTCCAGGGCGATGGTCGGCTCGCCTAATTTCGGATCGGGCAGACGGCTCTCGCCGATGTGGCCGGGCAAGATGTCATGCTCGAACTTGGAATTATATTCGTATGCCTTGATGACGAGGAAGACCGTGCCCAGGGCCAAGGTAAGGGCGACGTAGAGGGTGGCTTTTTTCATGTCGGCCTTAACAGCGGCATGATGGGCAAGCACCACGGTAAAGCTGCTGCAAATCAGCACAAAGGTATTGAGCGCGCCAATCCATTCGATCAGATGCACCTGATGCGGCGTCGGCCACTTGAAGGGCGATTGCGCCGGCGTACCGTGGCGGAGGACGATATAGGTGCCGATCAAGGCGGTGAAGAACATAATCTCCGTAACCAGGAACAGCCACATGGCCACCTTGGGCGTGGGCAGCGGCATGCCCATATGTTCCTGCGGTGTATCGTAGACAGCTTGTGTCATGATCTCCTCACAATCCAAGGGCCCGATCCAAGAGCAACAGGACGAACAATCCGGGCAAATACAAGAGCGAGGCCCGCAGCACGCGCCGCGCCTGGCAGTAGGTGCGCCAGCGCTGAAAGCCGAGGGCCGTAGCCACGAACATCAGGCCGAGCAGCATCGCCCCGCTCAGATAAAGCAGACCCGCCTCCCCATAGAAAACGGGTTGCAGACTGACGGCCCACAGCGCCAGGCAATAGAGAATCATGTTCTGGCTGGTACGCCGGCCGTCTGGATCAATCACGGGCAGCATGAGCAGCCCCGCGCGCGCGTATTCGGTGCGATACATCCAGGCGATGGCCAAAAAGTGCGGCACTTGCCAGAGAAACAGAATCAGAAACAGCATTCCGGCCTCGTGCGTCCATTCGCCACGTACGGCGCACCAGCCGATCAGCGGCGGTAAGGCGCCGGGCACGGCGCCGATCAGGGTATTCAACGGCGTCCGCCGTTTCAACGGGGTGTAGACAGCGACATAGAGAACGAAGGTTGCCGCCGCTAGCAGGGCCGCTAATAGGTGGCTGAGCGTCAGGGCCAGATACAACACACCACTCAGGCCCAAGGCCAAACCGAATACAAACACTTCTAAGGCTTGCAACCGCCCCGAAGGCAGCGGCCGTTTCTCGGTGCGCTGCATCCGGGCGTCGCTGTCGCGCTCGTACCACTGATTGAGGGCGCTGGCGCCGGCGGCCACCAAGGCCGTGCCCAAGATGGTGTGCAACAGCACCAGAAACGGGAAGGCGCGCCCGCCGGCCAGAAGGACGCCCACGCCGACCGTGAATAGCACCAACACCGCCACGCGCGGCTTGGTAAGCTCGACGTAATCCACCAGGCGAGCGGCGGCGGGGTTTATCCCCACTGGGTTCAGGGCCGGGGCTTCGGCACAAACGCTGACGACTGCCTTCATGCTGTTCCTTCCAATTGAGATACGTTATTGCTCACACGGACATCTGGTTGTTTAGCTGTGAGCCGAAGGCAAGCGCTTTCCGCGCTCGCCTTCGGCTCGCAGCTAAATGAATGCACCAGCACCGTCTGTACTACAGTCGTTGCCAGAATGAAGGAACCGACCAATACGTGAGCGATACGGTGCGACGCCTGGCCGACGGTTTTTGGAATGCGCATCTCCGGCATCGGGACGCCGGCATATTTATCTAGCCAACTTTCGATACCCAGCAAGACTTGCAAGGCCAAGAGAATGCCGAGCCAAATCAAGGTGCGGCCCAAGACGCGCCGCGCCGCCGGACTTGTCAGGACTAGATGAACAAACCAAACGGCCGCAGCCACCACTGCGAACGCCGTTGCCAAGTGCAGCCGCTGGGCCAACGCTCCGTTGGTGTGTCGCACGAGAGCGCCCCAAATCAATTGCACAAAGACCAATGCGGTCAACAGCAGCGACCAACGCCGCACCCCCGCCGCTTCCTCTAAAGGCAACGACACCACAGCGAATCGGGTTGAGGTCAGTACGGCCAAACTGACGAGCAGGCTGAAGACGATCTGAGCAAAACAACCGTGTAGGACAGCGAAACCTGTGCCGAAGCGAGCATGAAGCACCACTCGAAAACCGCCGAGCAATCCCTGCACGAGGACGCCAGCCAGGGCGGCTACTCCCAACCATTTCAACCAACTCCGCCGTGCGGAGAACCAAAGCCCCGTCGCTAAAACCAGAATACAACAACCGACGATGTAACCGGCCAGCCGGTGCGAATGCTCGATGAGGAAGCCCGGATTCGGTTCCGACCAATCGATGAGGGCCAGGTGCCAAGGGACCGTAGGCCAGATCGGATCGGCCATGCCAACCCGAAATGTCGTCACCACCGCGCCGAGGGTTAGCAAGGCCACCGTAGCGCCGACGGTCAGCACAGACCAGGCGTGCAGCCAGCGGGGTGCGAACCGGGTTTCGGCGAGAGTAGAGAACATGAAGGCCTCATAAATTTAGCAAGCGGGGTTGCGGTAGCGCTGGCGAGCGGGGGGTGTTAACCCCCCGCTCGCCAGCGCTACCGCAACCCCGCTTGCCTGGGTTGTTTAATGCGCCGGCGCCGGAACCCCGCTGGGTTGCGGCTCTGCCTGCGGTAGATAATCCTCCTCGGCTTCCGGATTGCCGTATTCATACGGTCCCCGGCGAACAATGGGCGTCTGGATGAAGTTGCCGTGCGGCGGCGGCGATGGTGCCGTCCATTCCAGCGTGTTGGAGCGCCAGGGATTCATCCCCGCTTTGGCACCGCGGAACAGGCTCCAGAAGAAGTTCACCAGGAAAATAATCTGCACCAAAGCCAGCAAAAAGGCGCTGATGGTCATAAACTGGTTGAGCGGCTGTACGTTGTCGAGGAAACGATACAAGGTCGAATCGTAATAGCGGCGTGGATGGCCGGCGATGCCGATAATATGCATCGGGAAGAACGTGCAGTTGGAGAACAAAAACGTCAGGGCGAAATGAATCTTGCCCCACTTTTCGTTCATCAGTCGGCCAAACATTTTGGGGAACCAATAATAAATGCCGCCGAAGATGCCGAAAATGCTCGACATGAACAGGACATAGTGAATGTGGGCGACGATGAAATACGTATCATGGAAATACACGTCCACGGGCGTGGCAGCCATGAATATACCGGAAAGGCCGCCGATGACGAACATGGCCACAAAGGCCAAGGCGTTGAGCATGGCCGTGGTGTATTGGATGTTGGCACCCCAGACTGTGCCCAGCCAGTTGAAGGTCTTGACGGCCGAGGGCAAGGCGATCATGATGGTGGCGATCATGAAACCGGTGCCCAGGCGCGGGTCCATACCGCTTTGAAACATATGATGGCCCCAGACAATGAAGCCCAAACCGGCGATGCCCGCAATGGCCAATACCATCGGCTTATAGCCGAATAAATGCTTGCGGGCGAAGGTGCTGATGATGTCGGACACCATGCCCATCGCCGGCAAAATCATGATGTAGACGGCCGGATGCGAATAGAACCAGAACAGATGCTGCCACAATAAGGTTTGGCCACCGCCAGGTCCAGTGTGCCAGTTGCCAAACGCCGCGCCACCGGGCGGCAGGAAGAACGTGGTGTTGATGGTTTTATCGAGCAATTGCAGGATCAAGGCGACCGTCAGCACCGGCAGGGCCATCGATTGCAGAATGGCAGTGATGAACATGGCCCACACCGTCATGGGCATACGGAACATGGTCATGCCGGGCGCCCGCAAGTTGATAATGGTCGTCATATAATTGATCGAACCCATCATCGACGAGACGCCGACAAAGAGCAAGGCGACTAACCAGCAAATTTGCCCGTAGCCCGAGTGCGGTGAGGCCGGCGAATGGAAGCCCTCGCCAGCCGGCATGGTAGCGCTGGCCAAAAGCGGATACGAAGTCCAGCCGGAAGCGCCAGCCCCGCCCTCGACGAAGAAACTGCTGAGGATCACGGCGAAGGCCGGCCACATGAACCAGTACGACATCATGTTCAGCTTCGGAAACGCCATATCTTTGGCGCCGATCATCAGCGGGATGGTGAAATTGCCGAACGCCCCCGTCAACAGGGGAATGATGACAAAGAAAATCATGATCGTGGCATGCATACTAAAAGCCATAGCGTAGAAATCTGGCGACATGCGCCCGCCCCAACTGATCGGGAACCAAGGGAGGTTGACGCCCTTGGGGAAGCCGACTTGCAAGCGCACTAAGAGTGCCAGGGTGCCGCCGATCAAGAAAAAGATCAAGCCGGAGAACAAAAATTGGATGCCAATGATCTTGTGATCTTCGGAGAAAATATATTTGCGGAGGAAACTCAGCTCATGATGAGCATGGGTTTCGGCAGAATGTGAATGGCTGACGCTCATAATGTGGATCCTCGCAGGGCGATCCAAGTCAAGTCAATGTTAATCCTTGGCGGCCACGGGGGTCGTTTTCTTTTCCGGTTGGCGGCTGCGCGCGGCCTGTTGGGCGTGCTTGAGCCAATTCAAGTAATCGTCCTTGGTCTCGTGGACATATAACAGACCACGCATTCGGTAGTGTCCACCGCCGCACAACTCCGCGCAGGCAATCTCCCACTCCTTGCTCTTGTCCGTCTCGCAAGCGCCGGTGCTTGCGTTGAAGCGCGTGTTGAAATCGGTGGCATTGAACCACACCGGAATGGTCTTGCCTGGCAAGGCGTCCTGCTTCAAACGCAGCTGTGGCAAGAACAGGCTATGCAGCACATCTTGTGTTTTCAGATAAATGCGGACGTTGGCGCCTTTCCAACAATGCAGTTCATCGGGCAGATAGATATCATCGCTGTTGGGGATCTCGGCCCAGGCGCGGGGATCGGTAGGCTTGGGTGTATCAGCGTAGCGCATGGTCCAGTCCCATTGCCGAGCAGTTATTTGCATTACCAAATCCGGGTCGGGCATCTTGGCCTGATATTTGATTTTCTCCCACGCGCTAATTTGAGCAATGGCAATGTACAATAAGATGCCGCCCGGCACAATCGTCCACAGCATTTCTAAGCGATGATGGCCCTCGATGTATTGCGACTTGGCGCCGGGGCGTCCCACAAAGCGATACATCGCCCAGACCAATAGCACCTCGGTCAGAATGAAAAAGAACGTCGTGAAGCCGAGAATGACATAGTAGAGATAGTCCACGTCTGGCCCAAACGTAGACACGTTGGCTGGCAGCCACCAGCCTACCCAAGGACCGACGGCGATCGACAGAAACGAGACCAGCAGGACTACGCCGAAAAAGATGCCCCAACCTTTGTGCTGCACGGCACTACTCCTAAATAATCGTTGTCCTTGCTATGCGCTGCCGGGTGATGCACTACCTTTGTGCATGCTCTGTCTTCGTGCGCCGACTGCCGTAGATACTGTTGCGGATGTCCTCAGGCAACATCTGCGGATACGGCAACGCTTGCACGAAATTAACCAAGTCCCAATATGGATCGGCATGGTCGCGCCACTGCTCTTTGTTGGCAGTTTGGTCGTCGAAATCCGCGCGGGGCATTTGCGATGGATCGATACCGCCGCGGATACGCCAGTAAATATCGATGGGCCGGCGGCCACCGCGATAGACGCCCGTTGTCAAGTTGGCTGGACGCACCAATGTGCCCCATTTGTCGTAACGGAACGGCGCTTGCCGGCCAAAGTCCACATGACAGTTGATGCAACTGGCGCTGCCACGCGGGTCGGTGAACAACTTGAAACCACGGCGAATCGAAGCCTGTAAATGATCAGGATCGCCCTCCTTGTACGGATAGGCGCCTGGCTCAATGCCCTTGGCATCGGATTTCGCCCAAGCTTGCAGGAAATCGCCAAGCAACTCAACTACCTTGTCGCGCACCGAGCCTTCTAATCCAGAACCGTCCAGGATCGGCTCCATAGTATAGCGCTCACACTCGCCGCGCAAACTCAGATGGATGACATAACTAACCAGTGCTTCTTTCTCTGCTTCTTCGAACAAACCGAACGACGGCATCGAAGTGCCTTCGATACCACGTTCCAGAGTACGACGCAAATCGGCACGTCGGGGCTTCCGATTGGTCACATGCACATCGGTGGACATGAACTTGAACAAGCCTTGCCGATAATCGCGCGGCGTGGGATTGACCCACGGTCCCGTTGGGCCGCGCCCATCGCCGGTGACGCCGTGGCAGTGCATGCAGTGCCGGCGATACAAGATGCTGCCCTTTGCCAAGGTCTCTTTGTCGAGCTTGAGTTCCGTGAGAGCGTCTGTAAGCTGCTGGTCGGCGTCTTTGAGATATACCGTCGGCGCCGCAGGAGTGCCGAAGATCTCGTTCAAGGCTGCCGCGAGTTGGCTACGCTCTTTATCCGGGAGCTTGGCTGGATCGAGTGTTTTGCCGCCGATCTCGGGATCGGACAAATGGGCGATGTGGATTTCGAACTGACCGGGAGCGGTTGTGTCCCAGCGCGTCGAACCGGGCGGCGAGGTGACGATCGGGTCGGAGCGCAGCGGATACGT
The DNA here is from genome assembly GCA_021324515.1 of Planctomycetota bacterium. Lineage (GTDB taxonomy): Bacteria > Planctomycetota > Planctomycetia > Gemmatales > Gemmataceae > JAJPHU01. The sequence goes on along the minus strand of JAJPIY010000171.1, from coordinate 2,310 downwards.
TAGCTCGGCGGGATAAGGATCCAGCTCGCAGCCGGACAACCACGGCAACAGGCAAGGGACCACCAGGGCGAAGACACGCACCTTCCTGGCGAACGACACGGCGGGATTCACTCGATTGGCCTCCCTTGAAAACCCCAGGCGCAGACGGAATAACCGTTTTGTAGTTTTCAGAAAAACGATGTCAAGCGTTTTTCCAGCGCCGGCAGCCAAAATCTTTGAGAATTCGCCTACTACAAGCAAGTGGTGTGCCATGCCCGAGGAGGTTGTTGCTCCGGTCGGTGCAGATAGCGGTGTTGTAGAATGATAGAGAATAACTTCGTTTTGCTGCTTGTTGCGAGCTGTAGCTGAGGCGAGCGCTCGGTCACGGCTCGCAACGAAACGTGGAAGTTAAGTTAGGGCGCGCCCTCAGCGTCGCAGATCTGAGAAAGGGCGTAGCGGAATTTCTCGAATCCGAGAACTGCTACGCGATGAAGAATGCTATACAAACTCGGCCGTTTCCTCCAGATTGTCGGCCTGATTATGCTGCCGGCGGCCATCGCCGGCAATCTGGCGCCGGAACCCCAAGGGATCGATCTGTGGATGTCGTTGAAATTGTCCGCCGTTGGCGTGCTCGTTTTCACTTTGGGTTATTGGCTTCAACAGATGGGGCGGCAATGAGTCGGCGAACAGGGCCTGTCAACACCTACCTCCCTGATCTCTTCACCGGAGCGTTAACGCGCTAGGCTCGCCAATTCTCCGGTTCGCGTCTCGCCTTGCTCGTTGGCTTGCCAGATGCGGCCGGAGAGCACGTCGAGACAGGTTAGCCAACCACCGTCGTAGACGTTGGTGTCGATGCAGATGCTGGCGCCAAGGTCGAGCGGCACGCCGCTTTTCTGCCGTGTGTGGCCGCAAATCATGGTCTTGCCGGAGATGTGGACGCATGGTTGGACCAATTTCTCCCAATACAGTAGGTAGTCCGGCTGCTCCTCTAGCGGTAGATCGGGACAAAGATTGGCGTGGACAAAAATATGTTGTTCCGTCTGGTAATACGGAAGGCAGTCTTCTTCGAGAAACTTCCAGTGCCGCTGAGGGATCTTGGCCAGCAGTTCCTGTAGAGCGATTTGCTCGAGGTCGGTGATGCCGTAGGAACGCAGCGTGGCATCGCCACCGTAGCCTAGCCACAGCGGATCGACGCCTGTGCGGCGGATGGCGAGCATCATCACGTCATGATTGCCGCGCAGGGGAACGAGCTGGCCGCCGGCATACAGGACGAGAAGGCGCTCGAGCACACCCCGGGAGTCAGGCCCCCGATCGACGTAATCGCCGAGGGCGACAATTCGGTCGTCGGGTTGGGGAGCTACAAAGTCGAGCAGCGTGTCCAAGGCTGTCAAGCAGCCATGAATATCGCCGATGGCCAACAGGCGCATGTCATCCTCCCCTAGGAAAAGCGGCGGCGATCCGTGCCGCCAGCCGGGCATTAGCCACGATCAAGGCTTGATTGGCCCGCAGGGTTCGACCGTCGGTCCATTCGGCCAGGCGAGCCAGGAGGAAAGGCGTCAGGGCCGGGCCGCGTATGCCTTCGGCGCGGGCCTGGCTTTCCGCTCGCACCAGCGCGCGATGGAAATCGGCCGGTTCCAGGGCGGTCTCGGCCGGCAGCGGCTGGGCTAACACCAAGCCGGCGCCGCCCAAGCTCCAGTGGGCCGTACACAATGCCGCTGCCTCCTCCGGCGAATCCACCCGGGCACAGACCGGCAAACCGCTAGAGGCCAACAGGAACGCTGGGAACTCCTCGGTGCCATAGCCGACCACCGGCACACTCAGGGTCTCCAGCATTTCCAGGGTGGCGGCCAGGTCAAGAATCCCCTTGGCGCCGGCGCAGACGACGGCAACGGGTGTGCGGGCCAATTCCAAAAGGTCAGCGGAAATGTCGAACTTCCCGTTGGGGCCGGCCGCCGGATGAACGCCGCCGATACCACCGGTGGCGAAAACGCGCAGACCGGCGCGCTGGGCCAGCACCATGGTCGCGGCTACAGTTGTAGCGGCAAATGCTTTATGCACAATAGCAGCGGCCAAGTCGCGGCGGCTGGCCTTGCGTACTCCCGGCTGCCGCGCCAGCTGCTCCAGTTGCCTGGCCTCCAATCCAAGGGTCGGCCGGCCTTCCCAGATAGCAACCGTAGCTGGCACGGCGCCCTCGGCGCGAACGGCCGCCTCGGCTTGCCGCGCCGTCTCTAGGTTGGTCGGCCACGGCAGGCCGTGGGCAATTAATGTCGATTCCAGGGCCACTACGGGCCGCCGCTCCGCCAAGGCGGCCGATACCTCTGGATGAATGTC
>JAJPIY010000139.1 GCA_021324515.1 Planctomycetota bacterium | reverse complement strand
CGCGGCCTCCTTGTCGGGCATACGGGATGAGTAACGTCCCCGTAATGTCTACAAGGAGGCTCGCTTTTTGGTCAGCTGACGATTCAAAAAAGGGCACAAGTCGAGCTGAGTTGCTCCGGTCCCATCATACATATGATGCCGGCCGAACGCCGCTGTCCCGCAAAAAAGGGAAAATGGGGAGATGATGTGTTGTTTCGCCGCGAGCCGCAAGTGCGCATGGCCGCGCTCGCCTGCGGTTCGCGGCGAAACAAAACTATTTTTGGGCGGTCCTCAATCCCGGTGAGGCATTGAATGTTTTCACCAGGCTGCCGTCTTTCACCTTCCAGATGCGCACCTCGCCGTCGAACCCTCCCGATGCGATTAGCTCGCCGTCGGGACTGATGGCGATGGCATAGACATAATCCTTGTGTCCGCTCAGCGTTCGTACTAACGAGCCGTTGTCGGCGTTCCACAGGCGGACTGTCTGATCGGCGCTGCACGTGGCCAAGAGCGGCTGCTTGGGGTGCTGCACCAGTTTGAGGATGACCTTGCCGTGCCCGCCGGAGGCGCGGACCTGCTTGCCTTCGGCAGCGGCCTTCCACGTCCGCAACTGATTGTCCTCGCCGACCGAGTACCCGACCGTCCCGTCAGCCTTGACGGCAACGCCATAAACCGGATTTTGATGATCTGGAAAGGTTAGAATCGATTCCTTGGCGTCGATGTCCCAGAGCTTGGCCGTCTTGTCACGGCTGGCGGTGGCCAGACGTTTGCCGTCCGGCGTGAAAGCGACGCCGAAGACCCAATCGGCGTGGTTCTCGATGGGCGGCAATTCCTTGATGTGGTCATAGCCGCCGCTGAGGTCCCAGACATGGACGAGGCGATCACAGCCGCCGGAGGCCAGCTTCTTACCATCGGGGCTGAGGGCCAGGCATAACACCTCATCTTCGGCGTCAAGCAGTTGTTTGACCATGACGCTCTTATCCTGAACGCCATCGAGGATGAGAACGCCAGTGGGGTCGGCGTTCCGTCGGTTGGCGTCGCCGTTGATGTCGTAGATGCGCACGTCACCTTCCTCGCCGGGTCGGCCGCCTGCAACGACCAGCTTGCCATCCGGCAGAAACAGCATCGCCATAGCACGACGGGCGCGCGTGAAGATGCGTTTCTCCAATTTGCCACTAGCAACATCCCAAATAGTCAACTCATGATGACCGCTGACGACGATTTTCTTGCCGTCCGGCGTGAAAGCGAGGGCGGTGACGGTGACGGGGTAAGGATAAGCGGCGGGCGGCGGCGGCGGCGTCCAGCGCAGTCGCAGTTCCCGTAGCAGGTCAGCGTCCGGATTCAAACCTGCGTCGAGCTTGGCGCCTTGCTGAATCCAGCGACCGATCAGCTCAATTTGATGAGGCGGCAACGGAGCGCCGCTTTCTTTGGGCGGCATGCGCTTTTTATCCGTGGCCGTCAGCACTGTCATGAGGTAGCTCTCGTCAGGATTGCCGGGTACGATCGGATCATCCTTGGAGCCGCCCTTGCGGAAGCTAGCGTACTTGGTCATGTCCAGCTTGCCTTTGGGGTTCTTGGCCCCGTGGCAGCCGAAGCATTTTTCCTTGAGTATGGGGGCAATGTCGTTGATGAAGCTAACCGTCCCTCCCTTCTTTTCCCCATTTTGGGGAGGGGGAGAGGAATCAGCAGCGTGGACAGATGGCGCCGCTGCGAATATCAACGAGGCCAAGATCGCCGTCAGGACAGCGCACAGAACACAAAAGCAACGATGCGAGAGACACATGAGAAACAAGCTCCAAGGTGGGACGCCAGATGGCGGGTATTCGGTGGGTCCAACGTTTTTCTCATTATATACTGTTCCCGATGGAAACGGCACCTTCGTTTCTCCCCGAGCGCTGAGGGCGAGCGGGGTTGTGTGAGCGCCAGGCGAGCGGGGGGTGTGACCCCCCCGCTCGCCTGGCGCTCACACAACCCCGCTCGCCTGGCGCTCACGCAACCCCGCTCGCCACGATGTCAGATCTCCCCGTGCTCAGGAAACAGAAACAAGTGTCACAACCATCCCTGCCAAGTATAATCATCCCCAGTACGGGTGGACCGGCCCAATAGTTTGAGTGTCGGCGTCCCTGAATCTTAGGTGAGGAGAACATCATGCGAGGCAACACGCTTTTGGCCCTACTTGTCGTTCCCATGCTCTGTGTGGGATTGCTGGCGGCGGCGGATGTCGATCCCTACGATCAGTCTGGCGTGCCGTTGGAGAAGCAGCCGCCCGACGATACCAAGGTGACGAAGATCGTCTTGGTCGCCGGTCGAGCCAGTCACAGGTCTGGAGAGCATGAATTTTTCGCGGGCTGTGCGCTGCTCATGAAATTGCTTCAGCAAACGCCCGGCGTTTTTCCCGTCATGGCCCGGGATGGCTGGCCCAAAAATCCCAAGACTTTCGAGGGCGCGAAGTCGGTCGTTTTTTACATGGACGGCGGCAACGGCCATCCCATCATCCAGAAAGATCATCGCGAAGTCGTACAAAAGCTGATGGACCAAGGCGTCGGCTTCGTCAATCTACATTACGCCGTTGAATATCCGAAAAGTCAGAGCGATCACGTCTTGCAATGGCTGGGCGGCTACTACGAGACGGGGTTCTCGACCAATCCGCACTGGAAAGCAGAAATCAAAACCCTGCCGGAACACCCCATCACACGTGGCGTCCGGCCATTCGCCCTTCAGGATGAGTGGTATTTCAACATTCGCTTCAAACCGGAACTGGAAGGGGTGACGCCGATCCTCAAGGCTGTTCCGCCTGATGCGGTGCGCCGCACGAAGGCAGCCCAAGAACACAAAGGCCGCGAGGAGATCCTGGCCTGGGCCTTCCAGCGCGCCAACGGCGGACGTTCGTTCGGCTTCACGGGAGCGCATTTCCACAAGAACTGGGGCGACGAAAACTTCCGCCGTCTCGTGGTTAACGCTATCCTATGGACGGCCAAGCTCGACGTGCCTCCCGACGGCGCCAAGGTGGAGATGAGTCCCGATGACTTGAATCGCAATCTCGATCGCAAACCGGATCGCCCCCGATGACTTGCCGCGCCGCATGCAGCTTGGCGCAGGGCCGCAAGCGGTGCCAAGGCCAAGGAGATCGCTCATGAGTTCGCTTCCCCATGATGTGCCCAAGCCAGTCCCCGAAGATCTCGGCAAAGACGCCGAAGGCTGGGAACGCCGTCAACGCCTGAACAAGAGCGAGGCAGAAAGACTGTTGGATTGGCTGGAGGCGAACGGCTATTCTCAGAAGGAAATTTCGCTCGCCGAGGATGGCAGTTTCACGGTGCGCTGGCGGCGTTAAGTCCTCAAGAAGGCCAGTGGACTTTTTCTTCCCGCTTGGTGGGGGGGATTTTGGTCCACTGGCCCTAACGGTCGCGGCCTGATGGCTGGCGAAACGGCGATCGGAGGAGAGAGGAGAGCTTCTCGCCCCAACCGTTCCCCGGTGCTTGGGGGATCGTTTTTTCCAGCATGTCCGCGACAGAGGGTGTCTCTGGTTCCGCTTTTTTGTCTGTCATCGGCTCAATGCGAACATCGTCGAAATATACCGTGCCCAATCCCGTCAGCGCCATGGTCACGTGGAGGATGCCGGAATCCGGCACGGTGCGATAGAGGATGAACTGCCGCCATATCGTCGGCTGGGTCACGCGCACCGCCAACGGTTCGCCGCCAGCGCTGTCATACAGTAGAGCACCGTCGGGAGAGCCGGTGATTGCTTCCGGTACGCACACCCAGGCGCTGATGCGCACCGGCGTGCCGGGCGGTAGGTGTACCGCCGGACTATGGACGGCCAAGAACGTTCGTTCCAGCACCTGCGCCGCTTTCAGCGCGTTTTTGGCACGGAGTTTGAGCATCAGGCATTGCTTGCCTTCGCGCGGATTGTTGGCCACGCGCTTGGCCTCGCCTTGTACGTCATCTAGGGAAGGCACTTCTTCCAACGTCCAATCGCGCTGGGATTGGTTGGGCGGCGTCTCGAAATCGCCCTCCGGGAGGACGTTTTTGCCCGGATGCAGTTTGACGATCTCGTCGTAATACTGCCAGAAGCGCGGCAGGGTGTAGAAACTGAGGGCGAAAGGACAAGCCACGGGGGTAGTCAGCGTTTTCACGGCCGCATCCCAATGTTGGCGCATCAGGATGCGTACCGCTCGCAGGGCCAACTGGGCGTCGTCGTAAGCATCGGTGAATTCGCCGTTGACGCGGTGTTTGTGGCTTTTTTCCAACCACTGCCGGGCCGTATCCAACAGGGCGTCGCCGTCGTGGATTTTCTTGCCCATGGTCTTTAATTCTTCGTGGATTCGGGCTACTTTGACGATCTCTTCTTGGGCCTGGTCGTGAAGCCACTGAGCGGCATCCATGCGCATGGACCGCTGCATTTCCTGGAAGCGCGGGATAAGGCTGCCGCGGCCCAAGACATCCGCGGTGAAGACAATGGCGCTGGTCAGGTTGAAGTTTTGCAATGTGATTTCTCGACCACCGAGTACGGGCCGGCTCGGATAAGAGCGGACTTTTCCGGGGGAGACCTCCCAGGCGGTGTAGTTTTCCGGCACCATGACTTTCAAGCGGACCTGGGAGAGATACCCCTGGGGCGGCACATACTGTGAGCCAGGCCCTAGCCAGATAGGCAGCACCAGCACGGCCTTATCGCACTTGAGGACGGCGGCCAAGACGTTGGGATCGGGCTGATCGGGCAGGCCGGGAAATGCGGGCCTCAAGGCTTTAATCCATTGAGGATCTTTATTTGCCGTTACAAGCAATGGTTCCAGCAAGCGAAATTCTTGGTTAAGCAAAGCCAGGGCCAACAAGCGGTCGCGGCCCATGTGGCTGTCGGCCAAAAAACGGTCGGACCAATAACCAAGGCCACGATAGCCGCAGCCCAGGGCGATATAGGACAACAGCCGGATCTGCTCCGGCTGGGGGCCGATCGGTTCGTTGAAGCGGCCGGTGGTGCGCTCATAGGCGGCGGTCATGAACCAATCGGGCAGATGCGTTTGGATCCAGGTCCAGCAGAAAGCGTCGGGCGGCAAGAGCGCGCGCCGCTGGATCAGCCATTGGCGATAATCGTCGAGTTCCAGGCTGGTCAGCAGCGGCAACGATGCGTACCGATCATCAGTTGTTGGTTGCCGGCGCGCGAATACGTGAGGAAGCCGTCGCGGACATCCACGGCCAACGGACGAAGCGGATCGACATTGTGGATGGCTTGGGCCGTACTTATGACGGCGCGGCTTTTCTCCCAGGGCAGGTTGCCTCCCAGGTCCCAACACAACACCGCTTGTTCACGTAGGAAACGGCTGACATTGCGGTGGAACGCTTCGTTGTTGGACATCAACTGTCCCTGGACTTGGCCGCCCGGCTGCTCGACTGCCAGCGGCGCGTTCAACATCGGGATGATCCAGAAGCCGAGGTTGGCCGCGTTTTCGATTAGCCCCGATGGCGCACTCTCGTCGAGCCAGACAGTGTTGAAACCGGCGTTGCGCAACACCTGGAGAGGCGTGCCGGTATGGCGGATGCCCAACAGAAAAAGCCGTTCGTTGCCGACCTTCAGGTGCCCGCCTTCCAGACGGACCTCGTCGGGACGTTGGTTGAGGGCGGGCCGCGCCGGTGTCATCTCTTTGGCAGCCCCCCCGGCTGGACCGGCCTCATGCCGGTCCCAGCTGGCGCCCGGCAACGGCACGTCGAACGCTGGACCTGCTTCCAGATCATCGATCCACACATGGGTTTCACCCGGACCCGTGTAGACATTGAGTATCAACTGATCGACGTAGGCTTCGGTGGCGTTGATCTCGTGTTTGAGCGTGCCCGTCAGTAATTGCTGTTGTTGGCGCAACAGTTTGACCGGCGTGGGCAGCGCCAACGGTTGCCAATGTTGAACGACCTGGTAGCGATCACCGGGTAGCAGCGCCGTCAACAGATGACCGGGATTGGTGGGATCCCATTCTTTGGGGAAGACGACGCGGGCCAACAGCTGCACGCCGGGGCGATTGGCGCGGACCCATAGACTGATATGGAGATCATCCGTCACCGGCGCCCGACCGAGGTTGTAGATGTAGTGGATGTAGCTGCCGTGTTCCGCTTCAAACTGAATGGTCTCGGAGCGTTGGCCGCTGTGTACGGATTTATCCGTAAGCTCGTGGAGCGTCTCTTTGTAGCCGGCGTCGTGCGGACCAGGCAACCAGAGTGGACTACGCCCCTCGAAGCCGTACTGGATCATCTGTTGCCCGTGGACGGTAGCGGCGAAAGCCAGCACCAGGCCGATCGCCGTCGCTCCTCTCCATCGTTTCATGCTTCGCTGCTCCTTGCGTAGTTCGCGCAATTTCCCAGCGAACCAACGAGGCGGCGTTCATAACAAAGCCAAAGCGACAGGCCAAGAGCAATTCGCGCTTGCCGGCCAGAGCCGATTGTGCGACATTTGTTTCGCTGCGCGTCGCAGGCGCGCGGATGGCCTCGCGCGCCTGAGGCCGCGGCGAAACGATATTTTTGTTTTCATGCCCCACGGATGCTATGTATGGCCGGACGGAGCCGCCCTCCCTTGTTGGGCTACAACGCCGAACGTATTGCCTTGCTCAAGCCCAGTGCCCTGGGCGATATTATCCACAGTCTGCCCGTGCTGACGGCCCTGCGACGACGCTATCCGCACGCGCGTATCACTTGGGTGGTCAATCAGGTTTATGCACCGTTGCTCGATGGTCATCGTGATCTGGATGACGTGTTGCCGTTCGACCGCCGAGCGTCGCATCGGGGATGGCGGGCGGCGGCACACTCGTGGCTGGACTTTCTGCGGGAATTGCGGCGGCGGCGCTTCGACCTGGTCATCGACTTGCAGGGCTTGTTTCGCACGGCGGTGATGATGGCGGCCAGCGGCGCGAAACGGCGTGTCGGTCTCAGCACGGCTCGCGAAGGCGCGACGTGGACTTACACCGATGTCGTTCCCGTGGCCGACTTCAACGCCCTCCACGCTGTCGAGCGCTGCTGGCGTATCGCTGAGGCGTTCGGTGTCGGCGACACCCCCAAGGAATTCCACATCCCGATCCCGGATAAAGCACGATGCTGGGCCGAGACGACGACGCGCGGCTATCCGCGTCCGTGGCTGATGCTCGGTCCTGGAGCGCGGTGGAAGACCAAGCGCTGGCCGCCCGAACATTTCGCCGCCCTGGTCCGCCGCGCCTGGGACCATTTCGGCGGTACCGTCTTCTTTGTCGGCGGCGAGGAAGAAACAGCAGCGGCGCTAGCTGTCCGCCGCCGCTTATCCGGCCCTTCATGCGATTTGACCGGACGCACCACGTTGCCGCAATTGGCGGCCCTGCTGGAACGCGCCGATGTAATGCTGGCCAACGATACCGGCCCGCTGCACCTTGCCGCCGCCCTGGGCCGCCCCACCGTCGCTCCCTACACCTGTACTCGCGTCTTGCTCAACGGCCCTTATCCTCTCGCGTCGGGCGCGGTCGAAACGACCGTGAGCTGCCGAGGAAGTTACCTCAAACACTGCTCACGCATGCAGTGCATGGGAGAGTTGACGCCAGAGCGCTTGTGGCCTTCTCTTGCCGAAGTGTTACGCTCCTGGCGAAATCGAGCCGCATGTAGCCGAGAAGCAACCCTTCTCAAACCGCAACGCTGACCTCTCCCGCTGAATTATCAAGAGGAATGGCGGCCACCATTTCAACAGGAAACCCGGCTCCGAGGCCCCGGTATTCACCACTCAATACATGGGCACCCGATACGATTCCAATGCCGTTCGTTGATTCGCACAAGTAGGCTGCGTATCCGTTGGCCGCCAGTCAACTTGTTTCCCTTGCTTCCGGTCGCTCAATCGCTTTGTAACCGTCATCGCCACCCCATTTGGGGCGGAAAAAAATTGGAAAAAAATCTCATCTACCTGTCCCGGAAATGCCCTGGCGCGCAGGTACTGTATTAGGGCATTCTTCGGCCTCCCAAAGCTCCAGGGCAAGAAAGTCCGTTGCCGACCGCAACGGGAACTCCTCAGTCAGAGCGAAAACAGGGCGGTAAATCTGCTCGGCCGAACCGTGTCCTCGCCACAGCCACAGATGACAGGCCGAGGGGGTCTGTCGGGAGTGATTGAGTTGTCACCTTTGCAGGAGCTGCATCATGGCCCTCCATTCGCGCACCTCTGCTCGTTCGCGCCGCAAAAAAAACGCTTGTACCTCGTATCGCAAGGTCCTGTGGTTTCGTCCGAGACTGGAGATCTTGGAGGACCGCACGCTGCTGTCAGGCGTCCAGCCGAGTGACGTTCTCGCTCCTTTCAACAACGCGGCGAGCGCCCTTGCGGGGCAAACTACGAGCATCGTCAACCAGGCGCTGAATTTGACGCTCCCTCTGATGAACTCGACGGACAAGCTCGGTTCGGATTTGGTAGGCCTCGCCAACAACATCCAGGCCCCCTTCAATACCAACAACCTGGCGCCCAACAATTGGCAAAGCCAATTGACCAATGCCGGATTCAAAGTCGACGAAGCGCCTGTCGTCAACTCCGATGGGACCTGGAATGCGAATTCGGATGGAAACTTTCTGGAAGTGACCTGGAAGCAAACCTTTAGCATCCCGGTGGCCTTGGTTGCGGGCAGTACGGGATTTTCTTATCTGGACAGTACGGGCGGACTGTTCGGGGCTGTCAGTGCCACGGCTTCGGTCACGTTCACCGTGACGATGGGCGTAGACAACAGTGGCACCGGGGGCACTCCCGACTTTTTCGTGTTGGCCAGCAACGCCGGTAACTCTACTGTCCCAGGCACCGCCCTGACGGCAACCGTTACTGCCGGCTCCACGAACGCACTTTCAGGCACTCTGAACCTCCCCGGCAGCTTGGGGAACGTCAGCGCCCAGGCAGGGCCTACTCTCAACATCACAGCCGATGGGAAACTCCAAACTACTTCCAACGACACCCCAGCAGATCAGCAAGCCGGCAAGATGCGCCTCAGTGATTTCACCAATTCACAAAATCTCCAATCCGCCATCAGCGCCAGCTTTGATCCTAGCTCGTCGGCGCAGTTGAACGCCACCTTCAGCGCCTCCTTGCTGGGCACGAACGTGCAATGGAAGGCAACCGGCAGCTACAATCTCAACTCGAACGATACGG
>JAJPIY010000031.1 GCA_021324515.1 Planctomycetota bacterium | reverse complement strand
CGTTCGCGCGAAGAGGAAGAGCGCGTCCTCGACCTCGTTTTCCTCAACGCCTTGGCGGAATCTCTAAACCTGGCTGAGCGTGTGGACACGCCGCTGCTGCCGGGCGAAGCCGTTCACACGGAGAGACATCCCCCCGACGATGCCTTGGCCGCGCTCGAGGCGGGAAACCTCGCCGTCTTATGCATGGAGCGCGATGGACGGTTCTGCACGGAGGCCCCTCGACCGCAGGTGTTGTTGCCAGGTTCCTTCAACCCCCTTCACGCCGGCCACATAGGCTTGGCAGAGACGGCCGCCGAGCTGACAGGCTTCCCCTCAGCCTTCGAGCTAACGATCGTCAACGCCGACAAGCCGCCTTTGTCCGCCGAGGAGGCACGGTGCCGTTTGGCCCAATTTACGTGGAAAGCGCCTGTGTGGCTAACACGGGCGCCGACCTTTGCCGCCAAAGCCGAACTTTTCCCCGGAGTCATATTCGTTATCGGTGCCGATACGGCCGAGCGCATCCTCCAGCCGCGTTTTTATGGCGGCAGCGAAGACGATCTCGATCGAGCCATGAACGAGCTACGCCGCCGGAATTGTCGGTTCTTGGTGGCCGGCCGAGTCAACGCCGAAGGAAAGTTTATCGATCTTGATAGTCTGAATATACCGATGCAATACCGCGACCTATTCACTCCCATCCCCGCCAGCCGTTTCCGCATCGACCTATCATCGACGCAATTGCGCGGTTCCGGTTAGCGACGCTTCGCCGAAGCATCGTCGCGGATTTGCGCGAAGGGACTGCCATGCCGCCCAGGCGTACAAACCTGCACCGCGTATAGCGCAAACAATCGAAGAAAGCCGCCCAAAAAACCGGGACATTCAGGATTGTTCTTGCTGCCACAGCGGTGGTGATCCATAATAGGGCGATGCCATGAACGGCTCGGGCCACGCCCGCCGGCTATGGCTACCCTGTCCTCAACCGGGGAAACTGCCGGGCCGCGGTCTACCATACTACCCATGACTACGCCGCCTTCGTGGCCCTGCTGCGATGGGCCTGCGCCCGCATCCCCATGTGCCTCATCGGTTTATCGCCTCATGCCCAATCATTGCCATCTCGCCTTACGGCCCTTGGGTGACCGTACAGCCCGCCCTCTTCCCTACGGAATCCTGAATGTCCCCATTTTCGCTGACGCTCGAGAAGATTCACTCGGAACGCTGACGCAACCCCGCTCGCCTATGTTTGTGTCAATCTCTACTGCGTCCGGTATAAACGCGTCGGCCTTGTCCCCTCGCCGCATTGCTATCCGGTGAGTGGGCACGGCGTCGATACGCGCTGGGAGTGAGTCCCATCTCCTGGCGAAAAACAAACGACAGATGCGCACTGCTGGAGAAGCCGGAGCAGCGGGCGACTTCCGCTAACGGCATCTCGGTGCGTGTCAGCAGGGCGCGGGCACGGTCGAGATGAGCACGGCGAATCTCCTCGCCTAAACCATGTTGCAAGACAGCGCGGAAACGGCGTTCCAAACTGCGCCGGGAAACGGCGACTTCAGCGAGAACGTCGGCGACGCGGAGAGGACGATGGCTGTGTTCGCGAATGAACCGTACTGCCGCCGCCACGTCGGCGTCATCGCAAATCAAAGCGTCGGTCGAACGCCGGGCCCGTGTTCCCAGAGGCGGCAACAGAAGTGGACGACGCGGCGCTTTCGCTCCGGCCAAAAGGCGATCCAACAGCGCCGCTGCCTCGCGGCCAATACGTTCCGCCGGGAGGGCAATACTCGACAAGGCAGGACGTGCTAAATTACATAAAAGATCGTCATTATCTACGCCAAGGAGGGCCACGTCTTCCGGCACACGCAGACCGAGTTGTCGGCACACCTCAGCGAGTTGCACACCCCAAATATCGTTGGGTGCGAAAATGCCTACAGGTTTGGGCAAATTGGCTACCCAGTGTTGCAAGTCACGGTCGAGCGCCCACAGATGACCGGTCGGTGAAAACGGACGCTCACACTGCTCGTGAAAGCAAGCGAGCGCATGGCCAGCCTGGGCGATGGCAGCGCGGAAGCCACGCTCCCGCACCAACGAATATGCATGATGGCGCTGGCCGACGAAGCCAAACGAAGAGAAACCGCGTTCGAGTAAGTGCAACGCGGCGAGACGTCCCACCTGCTCATCATCGATGCCAACGCGCGGAAACGGCAGATCGGCCAACACCGCGGAGACATTCACTAACGGCCGCGACAGCGTCTGCAAGTACTCCGCTACTTGCGGCGCATAAATGTGTGCGATGATCCCCGTTGGTTTCAACTCCGCCAAAGCCCGAACCGCCCGCGGTTCCGAGGCGACTGGCAATAAAAGCCAATCCGGCTTCGTCTCGGTGTATTCTTTAATGCCGCGCAAAATGCGGCGACAATAATCGAGACTGGGACTGAGAACCAAGCAAATCCGAATCATCGCCGATCTGTCGCAAAATCGAAAAAGATTTACGCAATCTAGTATAGTAGCCGAAAGGCGCACAGAAGAAAATATACAATGTAAAGGGACAAAGGCATAGACATAAGGTAGAAGATAATATGACGACTTCGCGGAAGCATGCTTTCGGAAGGAATGGGGGGGTGATTCTTGCCATTGCCCTCTTGCATACTTTTCCGTTGCCGGCCCAGACGGACATTAAGCCGCCGCCGGGTGTCTATCGTACAAGCTGGATCGGCAATACCTTTGGCGGCGACGGCGGCCCCAACGGATTCGGTTACTGGGTACAAAATGCTGCCGACGAAATCGAAGTCGCCCCGGATGGAACAGTGTTCGCGGGAGTGACGTGGGATGAGGCCGGGCGGTGTGCGGGATTGTACAAAGACGGCTGCGTCAACCGCGTCTTGCTGAAAGCGCCGGCCGAGGACAAACTCGCGGACAGTGCTTGGGGGTGGGGAACCGCCAATAATGCCGTGGCCATCAGCGGCGCGAACCTTTTCCTTGCTACGACGGGAAAAAAACTGCTTCGCTTCACCTGGAAGCCTGGCGATCTGAACTCGGCTCATTTTGCCGCAGCGGCGGATACACCTGCCGAAGCGGTCGGACTGACCGCGCGCGGCGACCGGCTTCTTGTCGTCTATCCCGATGCCGTGGAATGGCGGCGTTGCAGCGACCTTAAGGCAACGGAGCGTCTCAACATCCGCCAAGCCCGCGATGCCGCCCTCGCTGTTGACGGCAGTCTGTGGATTTTGGCCGGCAATACTGTTCGCCATTACGACGCATCGGGAAAAGACCTTGGCGTCCGTCTTCCTGACCTGGATCAACCCAGCGCGCTCGCTTTCGATGCGACGAAGAAGGACCGACTGATCGTCTGCGACAATGGCCGCCGCCAACAAGTTCTCTTTTTCGATGTCAAAGACCAACCAAAGTTGACGGACTCGTTCGGTGAAAAGGGTGGCTTGCGTGCCGGCATACCCGGATTGGCCGAGCCGAAGAAATTGTTCGGCCTGCGCGGTGCGGGGACCGATGCGGCGGGAAATCTCTATGTCGCTCTGGCATTCGACAACGGCCCCAACGGGAACCTCGTGTTGCGATCGTTTACACCAGCGGGCAAACTGCGTTGGGAGGTGATGTCCACCGCTTTTGTCGATACATTCGGCTTCGATCCAGACGCCGACGGTTCTGTAGTATATAGTCGAACAGCGGTATTCGATCTCGATTTATCGCAAAAGAAAGCCGGGCGCGAATGGCGGTTGCGCGGCTTTACTATCGATTATCCCAGGCAGCCGGATAACAACCGCATCAAGTACGGTTGTTCGGTAGTGGTGCGCAATCTTCAGGGACGACGTCTCCTTTATACCATCGGCCAATATGCTGGTGGTTATCGGTTGCACACCTTCGATGAGCCCAAGGGCATCATCGCGCATGAGGCAGATCGGATCGAGGGTAAAGACCAGTGGGCTTGGCATGTGGCTGACAACGGCGATATTTGGCACGGCGATGCTCCCCAAAGAACCATTCGCCGTTATCCGTTTAGAGGATGGAAGAGCGATGGCAAACCGGACTACGATTGGCAAAAGCCGCAAACGTGGCCGTGGCCGGAGGATTTCCAATTGATCCGCCGTGTCCTTTACCATCGCGCCACGGACTCGCTTTATCTTTTCGGCTACCTCAGAGAGCAAAAAATCGACTCGTGGGGCGTTATCGGGTGGACGGCTCGCCGCTACGATGGCTGGCTCTCCGGCAAAAAAGCCGTCGCCTGGACCAACGTCGCGTTGCCGGCTAATCCCAAGGGCAGCGATGAGGGCAAACCGCTATCTCCCACAGCCGTTGATCTGGCTGGGGACTATTTGTTCGTGGGGATGGTCAAGCCGGAAGGCGGTAAGCAATATACGCACATTCTGCGTACTTCTGATGGAAAATACGTCGGCTCTCTTGCACCAGGAGAGGAAGTGGGAGGCAACGCTGGCTGGCAAGACATGCCCTACGCCGTACAAGCGCTGAAGCGGAAAAACGGAGAATATCTCATCTTGGTCGAAGAGGATTGGCGCGGCAAGAACCTCCTCTACCGCTGGTGGCCCGAAAAGACAGGCTCGGACAATTAAAGAAATCCAAAAGAAATCACAGAGACTAGCCCGCAACGCAAACGGAGGGCTGATCGGCTTCGAACTGGAGAAATAAATCGCCTCATCGCTAGCCTTCGAGGAACGTAGTGCGAGTGCTGCTGTACCGAGGATTTGCATTATCTAGGGAAACGCATGAAATCATCCATATATCGGAAGATGATTGCTGTCGTCGTGGTGGGCGCGACGGCTTCGGTTTTGGCCGAGGCTGGAGAACTGGCCGGGTATCAACTCCTCGTCACTTCGGTGCGCACCGGAGACACGGAACTATTTCTCGTCGATCCGGACCTGGGCGATGCCCGCAATCTGACGCGCAGCCCCCTCTCGGAGGAACGCTACCCCGCGTGGTCTCCCGACGGCACCAAGATCGCCTTCACGTCCAACCGCGATGGCGCGTACAACCTGTACGTCGCCGATGCCGATGGCAACCACATTCAGCAGCTGACGCATGAAAAGCCGCCTACCGTCTGCTACATGCCGAGTTGGTCCGGCGACGGCAAACAAATCGTCTTCGGTCTGCACGGCGACAAGCCGCTCATGGCCGGCGTCGCGCCAGACGGCAGCGGCTTCCGCATCTTCGGCGAAGGGCACGATCCGTGTATTTCTCCCGATGGCAAGTCCATTGCCTATACTGCGCACACCGGGAAAGGTTTTTGCGTTTTCGTTCGGGACATTGAAGGGAAAAAGGTCCGCCAAGTGACCAAGCACGAAAATCGCATGGGTGCAGTACATCCCATCTGGTCGCCAGATGGACGCAAACTCCTTTACAGCGATCAAGTCGGCGACAAGCTGGAAATTTTCGTCGCCGATGCCGATGGCCAAAACATCCAGCAATTGACCAAACTCGGACAAATCAGCACGTCGGCGAGCTGGTCGCCGGATGGCAAATGGATCGCCTTCCGCGTGACAACAGACGCCTACTGGCGCAATGCAGCCGACATGGAAAAAGCCTACCGAGAAAAGAAAGCCGACCGCCGCCCTGTCTACGTGATGCATGCGGATGGGTCCGCTCCGCATGTGATTGAACCATTGCATTATCAGTGCGCCATGGACGGCAGCCGCCCAGTTTGGCGACCGATGCCGCGGCGTGCGGCGACCCGGCGCGACACTCCCTATCCCGCCAAGGTCAGTGACAATGGACGCTATTTGCTCGATCAACATGGCAAGCCGTTCTTCTGGCTCGGCGATACGGCTTGGGAATTGTTCCATCGTCTCAATCGAGAAGAAGCCGAGGAGTATTTGAAAGATCGCGCAGACAAGAAATTCACGGTCATTCAAGCAGTGGTATTGGCTGAGTTCGCGGGGTTGACGGAACCGAACCGCTACGGACATTTACCGTTGGAAAAGAACGATCCGACGAAACCCGTCGCGGCGTACTTCCGCGACATCGATTGGGTGGTCAATAAAGCGGATGAGTTAGGTCTGGTAATCGGCATGGTGCCGACGTGGGGCGACAAATGGAACAAGAAATGGGGCGAAGGACCGGAGATTTTTACACCGGAGAACGCCGCGATTTATGGAGAATTTCTCGGCAAACGTTATCGGGACAAACCGATCGTGTGGATTCTCGGCGGCGACCGGCCCATCGAGAACGATCGACACAGAGCAATTATCCGCGCGATGGCCGAGGGATTGAAGAAAGGCGATGGGGGCCGGCATCTGATGACACTGCATCCTCCCGGCGGCCACAGTTCCGCCGAGTATTTCCACAACGACAACTGGCTTGCCTTCAACATGCTGCAAACGGGCCACGGCTATAATCACAACAATTACGATCGTATAGCTCGTGTATATGCACTTAAGCCTGCCAAGCCGTGTCTCGATGCGGAGCCGAGTTACGAAGATCATCCCGCCGAGTTCAACGCTAAAAACGGCTATGTGAATGATTACGAAGTGCGCAAGGCGGCCTATTGGGCGCTGTTCGCCGGCGCCTGCGGACACACTTATGGCTGCCACGACATTTGGCAATTTCTCGATAAAACCCGTAAGCCAATTACGGAGGCGCGGACGCCGTGGCGCAAGGCACTGCAACTGCCGGGAGCGAAGCAAATGCACTATGCGCGGGCGCTTCTCGAATCGCGTCCGGTCCTGACACGCATTCCTGATCAATCACTCGTCACTTCCGATGTCGGCAAAGGGACAGATCACATTCAAGCAACGCGCGGCGAGGACGGCAGTTATGCGTTCATCTATAGCGCATCGGGTAAGACTTTCACGGTCGATCTGGACAAACTGTCCGGTCAAGAAGTGCGCGCGACGTGGTACGATCCACGCAATGGTGAGGCGAAGGTCCTTGGCGTCTTTGCCCGCGGCGGTAAGCGAACCTTTACGCCACCCTCGAACGGGATGGGACAAGATTGGGTTTTAATTCTCGATGATGCAGCTCGCAATTATCCGCTGGTCAGCCAAAGATGACCGGGACAAGAAAACCGGGAGAAAAGCGGGATATTCAGGATTGTTTTTGCTGCCACAGCGGTAGTGATCCATAATAGGGCGATGCCATGAACGGCTTGGGCCACGCCCACCGACTATGGCTACTATGTCCTCAACCGGGGAAACCGCCGGGCCGCGGTCTACCATACCACCAATGACCACGCCGCCTTCGTGGCCCTGCTGCGATGGGCCTGCGCCCGTGTCCCCCTGCGCCTCATCGGTTTATCGCCTCATGCCCAATCATTGCCACCGCGCCTTATGGCCCTTGGGTGACCGTACAACCCGCCCTCTTCCCTACAGAATCCTGAATGTCCCCATTTCTCCCCATTCAACAGGCACCACGCGAAGCCGCAGTCCGTTTGTTTCGTTTGCCATCATGGCTCTCTACTCCGGATCACCAGCCATGCCCCGCTTGCTTGTCATCGGCAATCTGCCGTGCTTGGGTTAGCTTATTGAATCACTTTTGCCGTTCCCGTTTTACTGAAAAGGATGACTTTAGGGGAAATGACGGTTTTGTCCGATCCCGTCCCAAAGGATACGACGGAGGGAAAAAATCGCTGGTCGTAAGTGGCATCTGTTCGTGGATACGCTGGGGCTATGCTGGGCACGGGGGGATTTGACATTATTTTCTCTTTCCCCCCCACCCCAACCCTCCCCCACAAGGGGGGAGGGAGAACAAAGCTCCCTCCCCCCTTGTGGGGGAGGGAGAACAAAGCTCCCTCCCCCCTTGTGGGGGAGGGAGAACAAAGCTCCCTCCCCCCTTGTGGGGG
>JAJPIY010000156.1 GCA_021324515.1 Planctomycetota bacterium | reverse complement strand
GAAGGAGTTTTGTCCGCTAGTCCTTAAACCGCTACACTTGCTCCAATCCAGCGGCAGCCCTTTCACTGGCTGCACAATTGACAGTCGGCGTCTCCAGACGATATAGTTTTACTTGTCTCCTGACCCGACGTGCGGATCGAGGGGCCTTCCCCGTCTGCGAATCGCATCCTCCAGGAGGGACGGGATTTTCCCGTACTGATGTCATGTCCGACGCGCTCGGCGATGCCCTCCCCCACACCCCCGCTCCTCCGCGAGCGGAGCCTTCTCCTCCTGCCGGCGCAGAGGACGTGGTTAACTTGCTAGGCAGTCCTCTCGAACCGACCGATGATGCCCCGACGGTTATTTCCAAGGCCGCGCCGGGCGGCGCGGCTCGCGCCGAGGAACCGTTTGGCAGTGGCTTGCGTGGCCGACGCCTGGCTCATTTTGAGCTGATCGAACCGATCGGCATCGGCGGTATGGCCGCGGTGCTGCGCGCACGCGATACTCAGCTAGACCGGCTGGTGGCCCTGAAGATTTTGCCGCCGGAGATGGCGGCGGATCCGGAGAACGTCCGCCGCTTTCACCAAGAAGCCCGCAGCGCCGCCCGCCTCGATCACGAGAACATCGCGCGGGTGTTCTTCTGCGGCGAGGACCAGCGCTTGCACTTCATCGCTTTCGAGTTCGTCGAAGGCGATAACTTGCGCACCATCTTGGAAAAGCGCGGCCGTTTGCCGGTGGGCGAAGCCCTGCATTATATGGTGCAAGTGGCGGCTGGCCTGGCTCATGCGGCTCGTCGCGGCGTCGTCCACCGCGACATCAAACCGTCCAATATCATCGTCACGCCCAACGGCCGGGCCAAGCTCGTTGATATGGGGCTGGCGCGCAGCCTCGATCCCCGGCACGACCAAGGGTTGACGCAATCCGGCGTGACGCTGGGCACGTTTGATTACATCTCGCCAGAGCAGGCACTGGAGCCGCGCGACGCCGACGTGCGCAGCGACATTTATTCACTGGGTTGCACCTTTTATCACATGCTCACGGGACAACCGCCCGTACCCGAGGGCACAGCGGCCAAAAAGCTGCACTATCACCAGCACGTCAAGCCGCCCGATCCACGCCAACTCGTACCGGACCTGCCCGACGAAGTGGCCATCATCCTCGATCGCATGATGGCCAAGGATCCCAAGGACCGCTATCAGACGCCCGAACATCTCGTGCATCATCTGTACCTGGCGGCGCGGAAGCTGGGCGCCGCCGTCGAGGTGCCCGAAGGCGTGCTGGCCGTCGAAGCTGCTCTGCCCAGTCCGCCCGCAGCTCAGCCTCTGACCCTCAGCGCTGTCGCCGCGCTCGCCGTCGTCGTGCTTGTCTTGCTCGCCCATCTTGCGTCCACGCCGATAACCGAACCGACAGCGAATCCGCCGGGCGATCTCAGCCAAACTGCTTCATCGGAGCCGCGGCCAGCCGGGAAGGGGCCTACGCCGCCGCTGGCTAATACTCGCGGCGCGGACATGCCGCCAGAGGCCCCCATCAACGAGGGTGCGAAGAGGATTCCCCCTACCTTCGAGCTGGCTAATCCGACGGCGGCGGACGTGGCGGAGTTCCTGCAAAGAAATAAAGCGGCGCCGGAAATCATCCTGAAACTAGACGATCTCACTCTCAGCGATCCTGACGACAAAACGCCGGACCTGGTCATCACCAATCCGACAGTGACGATTCAACCGCTCCGACCCGATCGGCGGCCGACCATCCGCGATCAGTACCGTGCCCTGCTGTCGCAGAAATTCCAGGCGTCGCTGACCATCGAAAGCAAGCGCTGCACCATCGAAAATATTCGCTTTGTCCTTAACCAGACCGGGGCCAGTGTGCCGATGGCCATGCTCTGGCTGCGCAATCCCCACGAAGTCACTATCCGCCGCTGCGAGTTTATCCAGGCCCAGCCGTGCTTCGACCGGGACAAAGACAAGGACAGCCGGATGGCCTCTCTTCTGATAGAGACCCCGGAACCCGCCAGGCTGACGGTGACAGAATCGGCTTTTTTGGGCTTCGGCTCTTTGGCGATCAAGCCCGGCGACGCCCCGAAAGAATTGGTTTTCTCTGGCGCGGCTTCGGGCGGCCAGGATGCCATCACACGCCGCGGTCCGGTGCATATCGAAGCAGCCAACTGTCTTTTTGGACCGCATGTTGCCACGTTTCGTCTGGAAAACGCCGCCGCGACCGAGCGGACCAACGAAGCGCCGGTCCTGCCTCTGCTGCGGCTGAATCATTGCTCGGTGTTGACGGTTGCCCCCTCCGCAGTTTTCGAGGTGGCTGACGGCGCCGACGCCCACATCGTCGCTACCTACTCACTCTTCTCGAACTGGGGCGATAGCACCATGATGGGCATGAGCGAGGGCCAGGGCGCCGTCCTGCTGCGCCGAGCCTCTCGTCAAGGGGAAGTCCGGTATCAGGGACGGGAGAATCGCTATCATCAACTCGATCATTTTCTCGCCGTCGCCGATGGCCCGGAAGAAACCGTGCAAGACCTGCTCGACGACATGAATATTAAAAACAGCGAGAAGCTGGAAACGTACCCCTGGAACAATCCCCAACCGCTCGACTCCTTGACGCAGCTGGCGTATCAGGCCGCCTTCGAGGTGAATCCGCACTTGCCGGAACTGCGCGTGCCGAAAGAGGAGAAAGCGAAAGGGCATGGTCGGCTCATCGGCGCCGAGCATGCATTGGCTTTCTCCTACCTGGACAATCTGCCTCCACTGAAGGAAGCGCCCGCGACCTCGTCTCGGTCCGATCTGGTGGTGCAATCGCTCAAGCCGGCCGACGAGACGAAACGGCTGTATACCCGGCTGGAACACGCTCTGCTCGACGCTCAGCCGGGCGATACCATCCGCTTGCAGCTCGATGGTGAGATCAAACTCGATCCGCGCTTGCTTAGCGGCGAAAAATGGGCTGACCTTACTATCCGAGCAGACCCCGGTTTCCATCCCATTCTAACCATGAGCAGTGAGGAAGCCGGCAATGCCCCCGCCCTGTTCTCGGTCTGCAACGGCAAACTTCAGCTGGAGGGCCTGGACATTCGGTTGCGGCCGCGCAGCGACGAAGCTTGGTGCGCCGTGCTTTCTTTCTTCGGGGACGGCGAATGTTTCCTTAAGAGTTGCCTGATCACTCTGGAGCGCTCCGCAGGACAGCCTTTCCCATCGGATCGTCCTGCTGGAAATCCGGGGCCGCCGCCAAATCGCAAAGCCTTCTTGGCCGTGCTGCCTCACGAGCGGATGAAGAAGGCGGCCTCCGCGATGAAAACGCCACGCTTGGTTGTGCAGAACTGCTTCATTCGTGGTCAGGGCGATTTTCTGTGGATGCAGGACGGCCATACTGCCGAAGTGTCGGTCGAGAACAGCCTTATCGCCCTGAGTGGTTCCTTACTCCATATCGAATCCGGCAACCCGCCAGAAACACCCGCGACAACCGCCCCGCTCACACTCCGTCTCCACCGCGTCACGACTTACCTAGGCGAGAACCTTATCCGTTTACACGCCGCCAAGGACATCAAGGGGCTTCCCAAGATCCGCTGTGAGCCGACGGATTGCCTGTTCCTGCCAGCCCGCACCGACTGCTCGCTCGTCCGTCTGGATGGACCGGAGGCGGAAGAGAAGGGCCTGCGTGACAAACTGTCCTGGGAGAGCAGTGGACGGAACGCCTACGGTAATTTCACGGCCTTGCTGGAGCAACAAGCGGTAGACTCCCTCATGAATTGGCCCACGATGTCGAACCAGGAAAAATGGCAGCGGGAAGTAAGCGGGGAAACCAATAGCAAGTACAACGTCAAGCTGTCCGATCCGCCCCCCGCCGACGCCGTCTTCGCCGAGCTGTCGCCCGCAGCTTTCCGTCCCGACGAGGGCCTGCAAGAGTTCGGCGTCGATCTCGCCGCCCTCCGCTCCCTACCGGGGCTGAAAGGCAAGACGGACGCGCCGAAAGAAAAAGAAAGCGAGGAGTGAGGAGACCGTTCTTGCCCCTCCCTCCTCGCTTTGGAGCGCCTTTCCAAGAAGTATAGCGCTTTCAGGTTAGCCGCTCTGCGGCGTCGAGCATGTTGGCGCTGCTTTTCGGGTCGCGGCCAACCAAGCAATGCTATACCCTTTCCAAAGGCACACGAGTGCTATTTCTTCTTGTTGGTCTTCTTTTTCTTTTTGGCGACGACCTTGGTTTTCTTGCTTTCACCGCTTTTCTTCTTGCCGAAGATGGCTTCATAGCCCTCGGCAAAGTGCTTGGTTTCCGCTAGGCCGACACGAACAATGCTCACGTAAATTTCCTCCCGTACGGATACGAAACCAATTCCTTGAACTTGCCCTTCCGCGCACAACGCGGCGCGTCCCTGTCTGTGTCAGTGTAAAGCGCCAAACGCCTGTTGTCACGCTCCCGATGTCCGATTTTCCCTTACAATCGTGAATAAGGAGTGAATTGTCATGCCATCCTTCCGAAAACCGAACCCGGAAAACGGCAAACCAAGCGGCTTGGCGGCGCTTCTTGCGGAGATGTTTCGTCCAGCGCATTTCTTTCTAGGACCGCAGCTGGAGCTGGAATGGGAACACGCCGTCGAACAAGAACTGCCCTGGGAGATTTTTCAAGGCCGGCTGCTCGATGTGGCCCACACGCGCCAGCGCCGCTCGTTCGTGGCCTGGAAGGCTTATGCGACAAGTCCGCCCGGAGAAAGCCGGCCTAATGAGCCGCTCTTGGCGCTGTATCTCGATCCCGAAGCGGAGCAGCTGCACGTCGTCCGCGGTCTGGAGAGCTACGTTTGGGAAGGCTACAACGCGGGGGGCAATGTCTATCTCAGCCGCGAGCGGCGCAAATGGGTCCGCGAACGGGTATGTACCATCCCGCTTGGTCGCTTTGCCGATGAGGGAGAGTTGGGTGATGAATTGGCCTGCGGGCTTTTTCAGGCCGTGGTAGGCACCAGCCGGCTGCCGCTGTCTTCTGTAGAAACGCCCTTGCCGCAATTCTCGTTCGGGCAACTTTTTTATTGTTATCGCCCTGATGCGCCTCCCCATGCGGGGCCTGTGCGTGGCTGGCGCAGCTTGTTGGCCGACATGCTCCGTCCTTCGCTGAATCCGCGCGAAGAGGCGTCCTTGCTGGAAACCTTCTTGCATGCCGTCCCAACCCAGGAAATGAGCGCTGCCGCCGCAGCGTTCGTAAAGCGCTGGTCGCAATACCAACGGACAAGTGCAGACTTGCCGGCCGTGCTCCGGACGCTGTTCAACCAGGTTTCGCTGTCGCCGTACACAGACCTCGTCGCCAAGACCTTGGCCTTTCTGCGTGCGCTCGAAGCGGGCGGCCTATTTGCCACGGAACAAGTCGTGGACTTCCTGAGTTTTCTGCTGCGCCACCTTGGCCGACATTTGACTGCGTTTGACCTCGTCTTCTTCCACCATCGCGGCGCCAATTATCCCGATGCTCTGCTTCTGGACGACGTGTTGAAAGAATATCTCGCCCTCCTCGACCGTCGGCCGGACCTGTTTCTTGGTGACAGGGGGCGAACCGGTGGTTCGCCGGCCTCGCTTCGCCTTCGCCGCCGAGCGCTGCGCCAAGGCTGGTTGCTGCGGCGGCGCTATGAAGGCCATGCTATCCCGGACCTGCCGACTTCCCCCGGCGAGAATAGGCGCGTGCTGCCTCCAAGCCATCCGCGCGTACCCGACGAACAGATCACTCAACCGGCGCGGCGCTCCCGGCAATTGTACGCTGGCGATCCGCTGTTGCCGCGCTTGCACGGACGCATCGCCGAAACGTTACGCCAAAGTTTCCTTGACCTCGAACATCCCGACGAATGGCGCGAATTGGGCTTGGGCCTCTTTCTCGATCGGCCGTTGGGCGTGGGCAAAGCTGTGGCGGAGCCGGACGGTACGTTGTTGCTTGCCGCAGAGGCATTCAGCCTTTCCATCGCCCGGCAACGATTGCTGGCCTTGGCCGACGATCTCGGCATTGCTCCAGAGGATGCTCTGCTACAGCGCCTTCTGGCCCAGCCGTCGCTGCCTGGCTTGCCGCTGGACGCTCTCGCCGGCCCGCTGCGTCCCGGCACGCTTTCTCTGGCCGATGCACGCCACACTGCTGCGGACTTTGTTTTCCTCCGCAGCACGCCCAGCAGTGTGAAAGCCTTTCTGGCCCAGTTCGACTTCACGCCGTTGGCCCAGCAATTCCTCCTCGACGATCTGCTGGGCGGCAAGGACATGCTGATCGCTCGTTCCGCTGCAAGTGGCCGCCTAGTGATCTGCGATGCGCAGCTGCGGCCGCGGCTGGAAGTGGAGGTCGCGGCGGAGAAAGGATTCGAGAGCCGAGCCGGGCAAGAATATCCCATCGGCGGTTTGCGGGTGCGGTGCGTGCCCTGCGACAAGCAGGCCTTTGCCGGAGGAAACGAAAAGGACAACAAAATGGATGTCCCAAACTCTCTCTTGACGGTCCTACCATCCCCCCGTGCTTTCCGTGATTTTTCTATAATTCACTATAAGCGATCATCTTAATCGTAAATTGCTTGACGGAGTAGTAATTTTCCGGGTAGGTGATTTGTGAATGCCGCCGCCGTCCCACGTTTATTGATCCTGGAGACATCGAGTCGTACCGGCCAGGTGGCGCTGGCGCTGGGCGATGAGCTGCGTGGCGTACGCCGTCTGGAGGAAGCCCGCCGGCATGCGCGCGATCTGGCCCCGGCGACGGCCGCGCTTCTGGCCGAACAGGGCTGGCGGCCGCGCGACCTACAGGCCGTGATCGTCAGCCGCGGCCCCGGCAGCTACACCGGCCTGCGCGTCGGCATCATGTCCGCTAAGGCCTTCGCCTATGCCACCGGCTGCGCTCTGCTCGCCGTGGACACGTTCGCCGCTCTGGCCCTGCAAGCGCCGCCGTCGGTGTCGCGCCTCGATGTCCTCGCCGACGCCCAGCAAGACAAAATATACGTGCAATCGTTCATCCGTTCCACCAAGGGCTGGCAACCGGCGTCGGCACTGGCCATCCGCCGCGTCGCCGACTGGCTGGCCACGCGCGAGCCAAACGCCTGGGCGACAGGACCGGGCTTATCGAAGTGGGCGTCGCACTTGCCGGCAGATGTACCACGATTGGATGCCAGTTTGTGGGAACCGCAGCCGGCGAGTCTGCTGTATATTGGGTTGGCGCGTTACCGGGCTGGGGAGCGCGACGATCCGTGGACGCTGGAACCGCTATACCTGCGGCCCAGTTCCGCCGAGGAACAATGGCGAGGGCGCGCATCGGGAGCAACGGATTAACTGAGGAAAGAGCGACCAACGGGATCGCGGAGTTGGGCGAGGGAGGAGGAAGAATCCCATGCGGCCTGGCGGCGCCGCTGCTGACCGTCTGGGAAGCTGTCTTGTCCCTGACGCGCCTCTCTCGGTAAACTCCATCTTTTCCGTGGCAAGCAAGAATAGCATCATTCCGGAGATTCAGGGAGGGACAGAACCATGTGCGGCATCATCGCTTATACCGGCGCCCGCCAGGCGCAGCCTCTTCTCCTCGAAGGTCTGCACCGCCTGGAATATCGTGGCTACGACAGCTCCGGCCTGGCCACGCTGGCCGGGTCGGAACTGCAGGTGCGCAAGCGTGCCGGACGCATTCAGGATCTGGTCCACTACCTGCGCGACCATCCCGCTCGCGGTGTCACCGGCATCAGCCATACGCGCTGGGCCACCCACGGGCCGGCCAATGACCGCAATGCTCATCCGCACGTCAGCAGCGATCAGCGCATCGCCGTCGTCCATAACGGTGTCATCGAAAACTATGCCGTGCTCAAACGCCAACTCGAAAGTGACGGCGTCGTCTTCCACAGCGATACCGATACCGAAGTCATCGCCCAGCTGATCGCCCGCTACCTGGACGCCGACAGTACGTCGCCAAGCGATTTCATCGAGGCGGTATCGCGGACGCTGGCCTTGCTCAAGGGCACCTACGGCCTGGCGGTGCTTAGCCGTCGTCATCCGGGGATGATCCTCGGCGCCCGCCTGGGCAGTCCGCTGGTCGTGGGCATCGGTGAGGGGGAAAATTTTCTGGCCAGCGATGCCGGCGCCCTCGTCGGCCAAACGGCGCGCGTGGTCTACTTGCAGGACCATCAATTGTGTGTACTGACGGCCAAGGACTGGCACGTTCTCGATTCGGAGCGGACGCGCGTTGAGGCTGCCGTGCATACTATCGACTGGGGCCCCGGTGACGCCGACAAAGGCGCCTTCGAGCATTACATGCTCAAGGAGATTTACGAACAGCCCGAAGCGTTGGAGAACGCCCTGCGAGGCCGGCTCGACGACGCCGACGCCACCGCTCACTTCGGTGGCCTGAACCTCGATACCCAGCAACTTCGCCGGGCTGAACGCATCATCCTGACGGCGTGCGGCACCAGTTATCATGCGGCCCTGGTCGGGGAATATCTGTTCGAGGAGTTCGCCCGCATTCCTGTCGAAGTTGAGTACGCCAGTGAATTTCGCTACCGCAATCCCCCTATCGACCGCAACACCATCGTCATTGCCATTACGCAATCGGGTGAGACGGCCGACACCTTGGCGGCCCTGCGCGAGTCCAAGCGCAAGGGGCATCCGACTTTGGCCCTCTGCAATGTCGTCGGTTCGACGATCGCCCGCGAAGCCGACGGCGGCGTCTACTTGCATGCCGGCCCGGAAATCGGCGTGGCCAGCACTAAGGCGTTCACCAATCAGGTAGCTGTCCTCGCCATGTTGGCCCTGTATTTCGGCCGCATGCGCCACCTGTCCAGCCTGCAAGGGGCGCGTATGATCCGCGAACTGCGCGCCATTCCTGATGCAGTACGCCGCGCCCTGTCTTGCCATGATGTGGTGCGCCGCATTGCCGAACGCTACAGCCACGTCGCTAATTTTCTCTATATGGGTCGGCAATATCTTTATCCAGTAGCGCTAGAAGGAGCGTTGAAACTCAAAGAGATTAGCTATATTCACGCCGAGGGCTATCCAGCCGCCGAAATGAAGCATGGACCGATCGCCCTGGTTGACGAGGACACGCCGTCGGTGTTTCTGCTGCCGCGCGGGGCGATTTTCGACAAGGTCATGAGCAATCTAGAGGAGGTCAAGGCGCGAGGCGGCCCGGTCATCGCCGTAGCCCACGAAGACGACGAGGAAGTAGCTTGCCGCGCCGACGAAGTGATCTGCGTGCCCGATGTGCCGGATTATTTGCAACCGCTGGTCTCGGTGGTGCCGTTGCAGTTGTTGGCCTATCACATTGCGCTGTTGCGCGGCTGCGATGTAGACAAACCGCGCAACCTGGCCAAGAGCGTCACCGTCGAATGAATGGACGGTGAGCAGGAGTTGCGTCAGCGCCCTGCGGGCGAGCGGGGGGTTCACACCCCCCGCTCGCCGCAATCGACGGCGCCCGTGCTGGAGCAGGACACGTTGACGGCCAGGGCGGATGCGCCTATGGTAATAAAGCGCTCTGGGGCGCTGGACAGATAGCTCAGTCGGTAGAGCACAGCCCTGAAAAGGCTGGGGTCGTCGGTTCGAATCCGACTCTGTCCACTCAAAATATCTTGCAAGTCGTTATTGTGCTTGCGTCGTCGGTTGCTCAATGCAGCGGCCGGCGGGCCGTTCGACGGTCCCTCATCTGCACCGATCTCCTGCAAAGAATTTCTCTTGCTCCGCCCGCCGCCCTTGGACTATCATTCCTCGGTCCTGTGGAACATGGAGGTTCCCGTATGATCCGGAAGAATACGTCTTCGGAAGACGACTCGTTCTTCAACCTCGCCCATGCCCGGTGGGTGGTCGGCGTCCTGAGCATGTTGATCGCCGTCGTCGGCAAAGAAAGTTTGCTCGGCCTGCTGTTGCGGCAATTGCGGCGCGAGATTGATAGCTTGATCCAAGACGAGGAGCCGCCCCCCGCAGTACAGCGGGCCGCACGCTACAGGGACAACTAAATGGAACAGCTACAAGCGGTTGACGAGGGCATGCTGTACTGGTTTGAGAACCATCACTCGCCCCTGGGCAACGCGCTGATGCAGTTCTGCACCCACCTTGGTGATCCGGCGGCGTTGCTCAGCATAGTCGGGGCGGCGATGGCCCTCTTTTGGTGGGCTGGACGGCGGCATACGGTGCTGATCTTGTTTCTGACGTGCCTCCTGGGAAATGGGATCGGCCAGTTCACCAAGTATCTCGTTCATCGTGAGCGGCCGGATGTCGCCTGGCGCTTGATTCCTCTGCCCCCCGACAAGAGTTTTCCCAGCAGCCATGCCCTCAACTCTCTGGCGGCCTATGGAGCGATCGCCTTAATCGCGTCGCGCCGTCTGAAACAGCGCGCCCTGCGTTGGTTCGTGATCGGGTTGGGCTTGGGCCTTCCGCTGCTGATCGGTCTCAGCCGTATTTACCTGGGGGTCCATTATCCCAGCGATGTGCTCGGCGGCTGGACTGTAGGATTGGCCTGTACGCTCCTGGCCTGCTGGGCAGACCTCTTCTGGGAAGAACGTCACAGAAAGCCAGCAGCGATGCCGGCCGCTATGAGTAGAGAGGCGGCGACGCAGTAGTACCCGAAGTAGCGCCAGTGTCCTTTTTCCAGCACTGCCGAGAGCAGTTTCAAGCCCAACAGGCCGGCGAGAAAGCTGAAGAGCATTCCCACCAGTCCCGGCTGGAGCAGCGCCAGCAGTTGTTCTGCACTTTGCAACGCCCGGTCTTTGAGGAGCTTGTATAGGCCGCGCCCAATCACCGGCGGAGTCAGGGCCACGGCCAGGGCGAAGCTGAAATCCTCGGCCCGCGCCCGTTCGACATCACACAACAAAGCAGTGGAAATGGTTGCTCCGGAGCGCGAGAAACCACGAAACGGCAGGCACACGGCCTGCACCAGCCCGATCAGCAGGGTGGCGTTCAGCGTGAGCGTCGTTCGCTCGGCCCGCTGTTTGCGCCAGCCGGCTACCAGAATGAGGAC
This sequence comes from Planctomycetota bacterium, assembly GCA_021324515.1. Classification (GTDB taxonomy): domain Bacteria; phylum Planctomycetota; class Planctomycetia; order Gemmatales; family Gemmataceae; genus JAJPHU01. The sequence continues at coordinate 7,170 of JAJPIY010000156.1, read as the reverse complement.
GCCAGCAGCGAACAGGGCGGCGGCCACCAGCGGCATTTCGCGGAACAAGTCCTCGACTTCGCCTTTAGCACGGCCCAGCCAGCGCCCTAGCACCATTTGCTCCAGGAAAATCTTCAGACCGTAGCCGACAACGCCTGTCACAGCCGTCGCTACGATTACCATCTTCAGAAAGTGATAGCGCGATTCTCCCGAAACGCTGTTTTCCGGCGCCGTCGTCGAGATCCAGATGCTGCGCCAACGCTGCCAGAAGTAGACCAGAACGGCAAACATGGTCCCCGTGTGCAGCATGATGAGCAGAAAAACCATCTCCGGCGTCGAGGGATCAAGTCCCATCAACCGCTCGGCCACAATCACATGAGCCGAGCTGGACACCGGCAGCAATTCCGCAGCGCCCTGGATGAGAGCCAGGAGAAGGACCTTCAGGTAGTGTTCCATCCAGCAAGTATACGGTCCTCTTCCCCTCTGGCCAGAATGGGTTAGGGCAACTGGAGAGGGACAGCGTTCTGCCAATTCCAGACGTTGGGATTGGCCGTGAGCCAGCCGTTGTCGAGCGCTTGCACGTGGCCGTCCGCAAATAGCACCACGTTGACGCCCGGATGCGGCGAACTAAAGAACTGCGACATCTGGCCCTGCGGGAATTGACTGTCCGGCACGCTTGGGGCCGGATTTTGCACTTGGTTGCAGTTGTACCAGGGCGTGGGTCCGTCGGGATAGTCGTGGGGGTTGCAACCGTTGTGACCCACCGCAGCTGTGTTTGAGGCGCCGTTGGCGTTCGTGATGGCATTAAGCGAAACGCCCAACGGCGCACCGTAGAGGACGGAGCCGTTGATCTGAACGTAGTTATAATCGCTCAACCCATTGCCCCGAACGCCGCGACTGGGACAGAGCAAGAATTTGAGCACAATCTTGCCGTCATTGACAGGAACAAGATAGGCGCTGCCGCCGGCGCCGCCTCCAGGGTCGTGTCCACCTCCTCGGCCATTCCCCGGCAGAACTACGTTTTGTTCTTCCAAAAAAGAGAGCGTCTGAAGCATCCAGCAGGTGTTCGGATACGGATAGGGAGGAGCGGTTGCGGCATTGTCGCTGGGAAAGTATCCGAAAACACTGTGGAAATTGTGACAGGCCTCCCCAATCTGCTTGAGGTTGTTAGTGCATTGAATGCGAGCAGCGGCCTCGCGCACCTTCTGCACCGCAGGCAAGAGCAGGCCGATCAACACGGCGATGATGGCGATCACCACCAGTAACTCAATCAACGTGAAAGCATTCCGGCGGGTTGACAAACGCATTCTGTGTCTCCTCCAATAAGGGAACGATCCTGGCCGCATTCGCTCAGACTAAGCGATAGATTAGGTTAGACTAATTATTAAATTAGTCAAGACAAAAATCTCGGAAGAGTGTGGCGGGCGCAACTCGAACCAGGGAAGCAAACGAGTTGAAACCCGACGGCGACGGAATACAGTTGCAGCTAAAGGAGGAACCTTGGCTATGTCCATCACGCTGGGCAACGATCCCGCTGTGCGGGCCAGTTTCGCTTTTCTGGGCGAAGTGCTGGCGGATTACGGCCCGCGCGATTTCGCCGTCCGCGCCTGGGATGGCACCGTCTGGGAACCGGATGCTGGTTTGCCGGCTCGTTTTACGCTGGTTTTGCAGCATCCGGGCGCTGTTCGCAAGATGTTTTGGCCGCCCCGGCCCTACACGTTGGGCGAAGCCTACATCTACGACGACATCGACATTGAAGGCGACATCCACGCTTTTTTCGCCGTCCTGAGCTATCTCTACGAGATGCGTCCCCGCCTGCGGCAAAGGCTGCGTTGGCTGCGGCGGCTGTTGGCCCTGCCGGGCGGCGAACGGCCGCGCTCCGGACGTTTGCCGGCTCAGCTGTCCGGCGCCGTTCATTCCCCCCAGCGCGATCGCCAAGCCATCAGCTATCACTACGACGTTTCCAACGAGTTCTATCAACTCTGGCTCGATCGCCGCATGATCTATTCCTGCGCCTATTTCGCCGACCCCAGCGACGACCTCGACCGGGCCCAGGAGCGCAAACTGGACTATATCTGTCGCAAATTGCGCCTTTTGCCGGGCGACCGTCTGCTCGATATTGGCTGCGGCTGGGGGGGGCTGGTGATATATGCGGCCCAGCAATATGGCGTGCATGCTTTGGGCATCACGTTGAGCCGCAAGCAAGTCGAGCTGGCCCAAGAGCGTATCCGCCAAGCTGGTTTGCAGGACCGCTGCCGCGTCGAGTATCAGGATTACCGCGAAGTGACCGGCGCCTTCGACAAGCTCGTCAGCGTCGGCATGTTTGAGCACGTCGGCAGCAAGATGTTGCCGGTGTATTTCCAGAAAGCCTATTCGCTTTTGCGACCGGGCGGCGTCTTTCTCAATCACGGCATCGCCCTGAGCGGTTGGGAACGCCGACCGCGCGGCCAACCGTTTTCGCAACGCTATGTCTTCCCCGATGGTGAGCTAAAGCCGATCCACGCCACCCTGAAAGCAGCAGAAGAAGCCCGTCTGGAAGTGCGTGACGTGGAATCGCTGCGCGAGCATTACATTCTGACACTCCAGAATTGGGTACGGCGGCTGGAGGCGCACGCCGACGAAGCGCGAAGGCTGACCAATGAGACGACCTATCGCATCTGGCGCTTGTACATGGCCGGCTCCGCCGACGGCTTTCGCGCGGCGCGCGGCAACATCTATCAGACGCTGCTGGTCAAACCCGATCGCGGTGTCAGCGGCCTGCCACTGACGCGCACGGACTGGTATGTGTGATGTGATTCGGTTCCTCTCTCTGGAATGTCTCGCAACGCGCAGAGCAAGAAGCCGATATAGTTTGCACAAGCGCTCCTTTCCAATTGCCTGGCTCAGCCTCGACCTTTTGTAGAACAAATGCGCCATCTTTCGCTTGGCAGAACGAAGAAGACGGGTAAAATAAAAGGCTAAGTATTGTTAAGCAGCCGCGCTCTCTTTGCGCCGCCATGTCCGGTATGGGGTACGTCATGGATTCAATGGATCCGAACGCTTTTGAGCAGATGATACTCAAACTGGGGTTGGTGACTCCGGCTCAGCTGGCGGAGGTCCATGAAGAGGTCGGTCCGGCCCCGGATTTGTGGCAATTGATTGCTGCACTGGAGCGGAAGAGCTATTTAACGCCATGGCAACGCGGCAAAGTCCTCAAGGGCGATACCGACGGCTATATTTTGGGCGGCTACAAGCTTTTGTACAAGATCCAATCGGGGAGCTTTGGCCGCGTCTATCGCGCCGTTGATCCGCGCGACGGCCGGGTGGTCGCCGTCAAGGTGTTGCGCCGTCGCTGGAGCGAGAACGAGCAGCGCATTGAAATGTTCATCCGCGAGGGCAAGGTCGGCCTGATGCTCAAGCACCCTAACATCGTCGAGGTGCTGGCCATCAGCCGCGACCCAGCCTCGGGACAATACTACATCGTCATGGAGTTCGTCGAAGGCGGCAACCTGCGCGAAATCCTGCAAATCCGCAAGAAATTGACTGTCGCCGAATCGCTGCGCATCATCGAAGACTGTGCCAACGGGCTATACTATGCCTACTCCCGCGGGATGACGCACCGCGACATCAAACTGACCAACATCCTCATCTCCGATACCGGCGAAGCTAAATTGGTCGATTTCGGCTTGGCCCAGTTCTTTGCCACAGCAGCGCGGACGGAGGAGGAGAAGGTCGATCGCACCGTCGATTACGCCGGCTTGGAACGGGCCACCGAAGTCAAGCAGGGTGACATTCGCAGTGACATTTATTTCCTCGGCACCGTGCTGTATGAATGCCTGACTGGCCGTCCGCCCTTGGAGATGACCAAAGACAAACACGCCCGCATGCGCCGAGCGCGCTTCGAACAGGTACGGCCCATTCACCCCGATGAGATCGACGGCCCGCCTTCGGTGCTGATGCTAGTGGAAACGATGATGGCGTTCGATCCGAAGGAGCGTTACCAAACGCCTTCGCAGATGCTCGATGCCATTCGCAGGGTACGCCGTGAGGTCGAGGGCAGGTCTGGCAATGGCGACGACCGGCCGCCCATGCGTTCGGTATTTCTGGCCGAACCCGATGAGCGTTTGCAAGAAGTCTTGCGCGACGGCTTGAAGGACCAAGGCTATCGAGTCTTTTTGGCCGGTGATCCGATGCGGGCGCTGGATCGTTTCCACAAACAGCCCTTCGACGGTTTGATCGTGGATGCACGGACGACCGGCGAAGAAGGGTTGCGCGTTTTCGAGAACATTATCGATGAGGCCGCCCGCCGCCGTCTGCGCTGCGCTGCTTTGTTATTGCTCGACGAAGAACACGCCGACTGGGCGGAACGACTGCCCACGGGACCGCACATCGGCGTCATGACCCAGGACATCAAGTTCAATAAGATGTCGCGGAAGCTCAAAGAGCTGATGAAAGCGGCGCATGATTCGGAGGAGCTGCCGGCGCTGGTTCGCCCCGCTCCGCTGCCGCCGCCCGCTCCGCTGCCGCCCCCACCCCTGCGCGTTGTCGAGGCGCCGCCTGTACCGGCTCCCCGCGTTGTCGAGGCGCCTCCGCCCCGCCAAGAGCCGATTCGACCGCGCCGCGAGCCGACGCCTCCCGCTTTCTCTCCGCCTCCGTCCCGTAAGGCGCCTACTCCGCTGCCATTTGTCGCTTTTTCGGTCATGACGGATGATACGCTCCCGACGGATGATTCGCTCGCGTTTGAGGAGGAAGAAGCGACAGCGCCCCCGCCCCCAGGTGAGCCGCAAGTGGACGACGTCCCTGCCCCCGTTTCTGTACCCGCCGCGCTTTCGCCGCCGTCTCCTCCTCCCGTTTCTGTTCCGCCGCCGTCTTCCCCTGAGCCGACAGTCTCGACGACCCTTTCTCGGTCTGCTCCGCGTGAAGAAGCCGCGCCGCCTCCTCGCCACGAGTCGATGGCCGCTGCTGTTTCTCCGGCCGCACCGCGTGAATCGGCGGCCCCGCCGCCGCGCCGCGAGCCGGCGACGGCCCCTCCTTCCCCGGCCTTGGCTGGGTCTGCCGATGACGACCTTCCCATGCTGGCCCTGGAAGGCGACATTGTGCTGCCGCCGCCGGAAGAAAGTCCTCCCGTACCGCAGCGCCCTGAACCGGCCCCCCCTTCGCCGCGCCACGAAGCCCCCCCGCCGCCGCGACGCCCCGAAACGCCTCCGCCGCCACGACGCCTGGAGAAGATTGTTCCTCCACCGTCCCGCCGCGTGGAACCTCGAAGAAAGAGAGAACTCCAGCCCGTAATGCAGCATATTACGCACGAAGACCCTCTTGCGCCGCCCGACGTTCACCACTGGCGGGAAGAATTGGGCGTGCCGGAAAAGAAGCCAGAAAAAGAAAAAATCGCTGCCCGGCTGCGGACTTTTTGGGAGTCGCTGACGCCGACGCAAAAAAGCATCACGGGGCTTACCCTCTTGGCACTGGTAGTAGGGTTGTTTTTCGCTCGGATGATTTTCGACATGACTATCCTAAGCAAAGCGGACAAGATCCGAGAAGGCATGTCGATAGAGGAAGTGCAAGCGATCATGGGGGGACCGGGCGAGAAGATCGACCTCAATCCCAAACACAAGGGCCGCGGCCCAGAAGGCCCTATTAAACCCGAGACGAGAAAGTGGGAAATAGGCAACAAAATCATCACGGTCATGTTCTCGAATGGGAAGGTGGTGGAAGGAGGCAAGCAAGTTCAGGAGAAATGAAGATGAGCCGCGCTTCGCAGAGAAGGCGCGTTCGCGCCTGCCTTGCGAAGCGTGGCCGATCAAAAATCTGCTCTACTTGGTCAATTTCAAGTCGTAGCGACCGGCTTCGGGACTGGCGACTACCTCGAAACGTAGAGGGGTCTTATTGGCATCGGTATATTTCTTATCGAAACCGATGTCGGCGGCTCCTTTGTCCTCCTTGGTTTCTGTCACCGGGGGTAAAACGCGGACCTTGTATTTTCCCAAAGGCGCGCCCTCCTTGCCGCCGGTATAAATCTTGTAAGTGCCGTCTGGCTTGATTTCCCCCCCGGATAGGCCGGCCGTCTGCATCTTGCTTGCCTCCTTTGCCCCTTCATCGCCCAGAGGGACGTCGGGGACCAGGGACACGGTGCCGCTCGTAAGCGGCTTGCCGTCTACCGTAACTTTGCCGGTGACGGGCGCCAAAGGAACCTCCTTCTGCCTGCCGCAGCCTGGGGCCAACCCAATACCGATAAGGACGATAACAACGCCCCGTGGTGAAATAAGCCTGTGCATCATGACAATCCTCAGAAGAAAACCTTCTTTCCGGGCCGTATCACCGGGGCGAGTGAGCAGGATAACGAGCCGTCGCCCCGGTGATACGGCCCGGAAAGGGCCGCTACCAATCCGAACCTGCAACGTCGCCGTTGTTGGGCGTGCAAGCGGCAAACCAGCTTTGCACCGAGATGCCTTGGGCGGCGACGCGGGCACTGCCGTCACACATGCCGACCACCATGCCGCTGGTATGGCCTCCTTGGGTCACGTAAAAATTGCACTGCTGCACCGACGGCCCACCTTGAAAGGCGATAGTGCCATAGAAAAACTGGGCCAGGCCGCAATTCATATTGCCCGGTACGCTGGGGAAGGTTGCGGCCAAGGCGTCGTTGGCCGCCCCAAAAGAAGGGCTGGCAGTGCAATCGTAGCCGTTGGTGATGGTGTTCCAGGCCCAGGCCGGCTGCGTGGCTATGTTGTTGAGGCCGCCGCTGTAGGCCGGCGATGGCGAGCAGTTTCTGTAGCGCTCGGCGAACATCACGGTGTTGGACGTGCCGTCGGTGATTTCGGCTTCGATGTTTTGTGTGCCGCGCGGTTCAAAGACCATGACGTTGCCCGCATAGTTGCACGAAGCGTAGCCGTCGCGCTGGATGGTCGGCGAGTTCATGACGCCTGAGCCGCCGTATCGGGCGGCGTTAGGAAGCGACGGATCGCTGGGGCAAAGGAGCACCTTCAGTACATAGTAGCCGACGTTGTAGGAGTAACCTGCGGACAAGGTATTCAGCTGCTGTTGTTCCATGAACGGCAGCAGGTAGTAAAACACCGTGCCGGTAGTGCCAGTGGGGCTATAGATCAGGGGCGGTATGGCCGTCGGCTGAGTCGAATAGGGATTGGCAAGCCCCTGTTGCTGTCCCACACTCTCGATCATGGGCAGTACATTATAGGTGCCGTGGAAATTTTG
>JAJPIY010000172.1 GCA_021324515.1 Planctomycetota bacterium | reverse complement strand
CGCCTACGGCTCGCGGCTAAACGTTTTACTTTGTCGGCAGCTTCAGCACATACACATTGTTCTTATTGTCCTCTTCGCCGGCGGCGCTAGGACCGCCGGCGCCGACGGCCAAGTACTTGCCATCCGCCGATACGGCCAGGGAGAAGAGCGTGCCCAGCGCCTGTTCGCTGCCGTACAGCATCTTGCCATCAGCGACATTCCAGATCGCCAAATAGCCTCGCAGGCGCGGGGCGGCGCCAACGCTGATAAGGCGCTTGCCGTCTGGCGTGTAGCGCAACGCATAGACCACGCCCGGATGCGCTGGCGGCGGCTGCGGTGCAGCGCTGACCTTGAGCTGCGGATTAATCAAGTCGTGCAAGACGCTGCCGTCCGCGACGTTCCAAATTTTGATGGCGTGGTCCCAATCGCCGGAAGCCAACGTCTTGCCGTCCGGCGCCAAGGCAGCGCACACCACGCTGCCGCGATGGCCCTTCTCGAATTTTTTGTCCTCGTAACCCTTGAACTCGCGGACCAGCTTGCCGTCCGCGACGTTCCACAGCTTCAGGCTGCGATCATAGCTGCCAGAGACGAGCTGTTTGCCATCGCTGCTCCAGGCCAGGCAGTACACCGCCGACGGCTGCGGCTGCGTGACGTGCGCCTGGATCTCGCGGACCATCGTGCCCTTGGCCACGTCGAAAAGACGCACCCGGCCATCGTGACAGCCAGTCGCCAGCTGCGTGCCGGTCGGATCGAACGCCACCACATCGACGATGTTGGGGTGCTGGAAATTCTTCACCGGCGTATCGGCGGCCATCTTCCACACCTGGATCGCCTTATTGGCACTTCCCGAGTAGAAATAGTTTCCTTTGTTATCAAAGACGACACTGCTGACGGCGCCGGGATCGGCGTAGGTCTGCACCGGCTTGCCGAACTCGGCCGGTAGCGGTTGGCCCGGATTGTAACCGACGTTCCACGTTTGCAGGACGCCCGCGGCCTCTGCCGCGGTGCAGGCGGCGACCAACGTCTGGTTGTCCGGTGCGAACGCCAGATTGCGGATGACGCCGGGTGCTTGGATCTCGGTGAGCAGCTTGCCGTCGTTGAGGGTGAAGAGGCGCACGATGCGATCGTCGCCACCGGTCGCCAACAGAACATTGTTTTTCGCCACGGCCAGGGCATTCACCCCCTTGCCGCCGCCCTCCAGGGTGCGTTCGTTGGCCCCGTTGCCCGTGTTCCACAGTTTGATCTTGCCATCGTCGCCGGCGGTCAAGACATGCGAGCTGTTGGCGGTGACGGCCACGGCCCGCAACGGCGTACCGACGGGCACGACGCGCGTCACTGTTATCGTGTGCAAAGCGACCGTCTTATCGGCGCCGGCGGAGAAGAGCAGGGCGTTGTTGCTCGGATGAAAGACAACGGCATAGACAGGGCCGGTATGGAAAAACGTCTGCAACTCATGGCCGGCGGCCAAGTCCCAGACGCGCACTTCGTTGTCGGCGGCCGTCGCCAAGCGCGTACCGTCGGCGCTGAAGGACAATCCAGCGACCTCGGCTGGGTGCTCGAATTTGCGCACTTCCTTGCCGTCGGAGAGGTTCCACACGATTGCTGTCTTGCCAGCGGCCGCAGCGATCTGCGTGCCGGCGCGGTTGAAGACAGCAGCACGAACCGTCTGCGGCAGCGGGCCAAACGTCTTCACAACCTGGCCCTTGGCCATGTCCCACAATTTGACGGTCTTGTCCGCCCCGCCCGAAAGCGCCTGCGTACCGTTATGGTGAAACGCCACACGGGCCACGCCTCCGGCATGAGCATCCAATAATGCAAGAATGTTCATGTCCGATAAGCGAACCATCTTGTCCGCGCCGGCCGAGACGAGTGTGCGATTATCGGCGAGGAAGCCCAGCGATGAAATCATTCCCGCATGTTCGGCGAAAGCGAGCAGCTCCTTGCCGCTGGCGGCGTCATAGACGTGGACTCGTGAGGTCGGCGCACCGGAGACAGCGGCGGCAATGCGCTGGCCGTTGGGACTGAGGGCCACGGCGGAAGCGGCGGCCGGCAGCGCGATGAGCTGAGTGGAAGGCGGATGCCCTTCGCTGAGGTGGAAAATCCGGATGGTTTTGTCGGGGCCGCAGGAGACGATGCGGGTGGCATCAGCGTTGACAGCGACATCGGCGACGGGACCGTTGGGGATTTCCAACGATTTCACCAGCTTGCCGTCGGCGGCGTTCCAAATCTGGATGGTCTTGTCCTCGCCGCAGGAGACGACCCGATCGAAACGGCCATTGAACCGTGCTTGGCGTACCGGCCCCGCATGCCGCGCCTGCCAGAGCAATGACAGGGGCCACATCCGTGCCGTCTTGTCGGCGCTGGCCGTGAACACATGCTGGCCATCGCTGTGGAACGCGACCGCTTGGACCGGGCCTTCATGCGGAAAGAACTCGACGAGTCGGCCATCGATCTCGTAGACCCGCGCCTTGTTGTCTGCACAACCAACCACCAGCCGCGTCTCATCGGGGCTGAAACGGACGCTCAGCACCGCGGCGGGCATCGGCAGCGTCGTCTGGCCGGCCGGCGTCCAGATCTTGACCGTTTTGTCCGCGCCGCCGGAGACGATACGGGCGCCGTCTTTGCTCAGCGCCAATGCCTGCACCGCCGCGCCGTGCTCCCATTTTACCTTCCCTTTGCCGTCGGCGATGCTCCAGACCTGCACCGTTTTGTCGGCGCTGGCCGAGACTAGTTGATCGCCCTTATCCGTGAATATCAGCGCATTGACCGCTCCGGAATGTCCGGTAAATGTCTTGACCTCCTTGCCCAGCGCCACATCGAACAGGTGGATGCTGTTATCGGCAAGACCGCCGGCCAGGAACTTGCCGTCGGGCGAAAAGGCCACGCTGTGGACGGCGGCGGGCAAGGTGAATTTCTTGATCTCCTTGGCGTCGGCTGCGTTCCAGACGAACAGCGTCTTATCGGCACTGCCGGCGGCGATTTGGCTGCCAGCTGGATTCATGGTCACGCACAAGACGCCCAGTGTCGGCCCTACGAACGACCGTTCTACCTGCCCATTGCTCAAATTCCACAAGCGCACCAGCTTGTCGCTGCACCCGGTCAGCAGATGCGCACCATTGGGACTGAGGACGGCGCTGGTGACCTGACCGGGATGAGCGAGCAACTTACCTCCCCGGGGCTGCTGCCACAGCTTGACGCTGCCATCCACTGAGGCCGACAACACCTGTCCGCCGCGGTGAAACGTCACGCTCGTCACCGGGCCGGCATGGGCGCCAATCAGCGCCGTTTGCTGGCCATTGCTCTGGTCCCAGAAGCGGATCGTCTCATCGTCGCCGGCCGAAGCAAGGGCCTTGCCGTCCTCGCTCAGGGCGACGGCGTTGACCGCAGCGGTGTGGCCGGAATACTGCCGTTGGGGCATCCGCGTGTCGGCCAGGTTCCAGGCCCGAACCATCTTGTCCGCCCCGCCGCTGAACAACTGTTTGCCGTCCGTACTGACGACCGCCGCCCGCACCGCATCCGGATGCGCCAAGGTTCGCTCCGGCATCGGCGGCATGGCCCACAGTTTGAGCATGCCATCGCTGCCGCCTGTCAGAAGTTGGTTTGAGCCGGGATGGAAAGCGAGGCCCGCTACCGGACTGGCTACATTGGCGAGGAGTTTCCCATCGTTGGTCTGCCAGACAAGCAAGCGCTTGTCCGCCGTCCCCGCTGCGATCAATGCTCCGTTGGGCGACCACGCCACCGACTCAACGCCCGCGCTTGCCTCCTTGAACTCGCGGATCAGCTGGCCGTTCATCGTGTTGGCCAGGCGCACGCTCTTATCAGCGCCAGCGCAGACGAACGAGTTGCCGTCGTTGGACAGGGCCAGCGTTGTCCCTGCGGCACCGGACGGCGCTCCTAGTGTTTTCGAGGCGACCGGCGGCAGCGTCCAGAATTTCAAGCTGCCATCAGCTCCGGCGCTGTAAAGTGCATTGTTATTCGGACTGACGGCGAGGCTGCGGACCTCTCCCGTGTGCGCTCCGATGACGCCGAGACCTTGGCCGTTAGTCGCATCCCAAAAACGCAGCGTCTTGTCCTGGCCACACGAGATCAGCAGTTGACCGTTGCCACTGAAAGCCAGGCCGGTGATGGGGCCGCTGTGCCCTTTGAGATGGAACAATTCCTTGCCATCGGCACTGTTCCATATCTTCACATGCCCATTTTTATCGCCGCCGGCCAGCTTCGCGCCATCGGGACGGACAGCCAGGATGCTCGTTCCTTCGCTCTGGGCCAGAGAGCGCAGCGGGCTGGAGCTGGGAAAGTCCCATAATTTGGCCGTATTGTCCGTGCCGCCCGAAGCAATCAGGCTGCCATCGGGATGGATGGACACGCTCATCACCAAATTCTGATGGCCGGCCGGCCCGCCGAGGCCCTTGATCTCCTTGCCGGTGGTGCTGTCCCACACCTTGAGCGTATGATCGCCGCTGCCGCTGACGATGTATTTGCCGTCCGGTGTGAAGGCGACCGCATACACCGCCTCGCTGTGCCCTTTCAGGACGGCAACCCATTCTGGCGCCGCACCGTCCTCGGCCGCAGGCAACCACGGCAGGACGACGACGCGACCAAGCACCCCAAAAAGGGATGCAGCGAAGACAAGCGAAATCGAGGCAGGTCGTAGACGCATGGAAGGCCTCCAAAGGGATGTTCGGAACGTTCATCCGGGCGGGAATTGCAGTTTCCCGCGCCGAGGCGAGTCTGTCAACCAGCGCGCCACAAGCGGGTGCCCTACCACGGCCAGCCCTCCCACAGAGGTCCTGGATGATGAAAGCCACGCTTCAAGTGAGGAGGTCATGAAGGACGTTGCCGCTGACGTCGGTAAGACGGAAATCGCGGCCGTTGTAGCGGTAGGTCAAGCGGGTATGATCGATGCCCAGAAGGTGCAGGATGGTGGCGTGCAGATCGGGAATGCTAACGCGATTGATCGCCGCCTTGTAGCCGATCTCATCCGATTCGCCGTAGCTAACGCCGCCTTTGACGCCGCCGCCGGCCAGCCAGGCGGTGAAACAATGGGGATTGTGATCTCGTCCGGGCTTTTTACCCGTCTGGGCGATGGGCAGGCGACCGAATTCGCCGCACCAAATCACCAACGTTTCGTTCAACAAACCGCGCTGCGCCAGATCGGCCAGCAATCCAGCCACCGGCTGGTCGGTTTCCGCTGCGAACTGCGCATGATTGCCCTGAATGTCGATGTGGCCGTCCCAGGACAGCTGGTTCTCCATGCCGCCGGAATAAATCTGCACGAAACGCACCCCCCGTTCGATCAAGCGGCGGGCGATCAGACACTGGCGGGCAAAATGACGGCAACGAGGTTCGTCTAGCCCATACAGGCGGCGCATGGAGGCCGGTTCCCGCGTCAGATCAAAAGCCTCCGGCGCAGCCATTTGCATGCGATAAGCCAACTCGTAACTCTCGATGCGAGCCGTCAACTCCGCCTCGGCCGCATGCTGCTGATAGTGCAGTTCGTTGAGCTGCTTGATCAGGTCGAGTTGAGCGCGCTGTTGCCCGTCATTCAGGGCAGCGGGCCGGGTCAAATTAGCGATGGGTTGTCCGGTGGACTGCACAAACGTGCCTTGATAAACACCCGGCAGGAAACCCGCGCTCCAGTTGCTGGCTTGCCCCTTGGGCAGACCGCGTCCCTTGGGATCGCACATGACCACGAAACCCGGCAGATTGCGGCTAAGACTGCCCAAGCCATAGGTCACCCAGGAACCGACGCAGGGAAAGCCGGTGCGGGTATAGCCGGTATTCATCTGAAAGAGGGCCGGCGAATGATTGTTCGACTCAGCATATCCGGAATGGATGAAGGCCATTTTGTCCACATGCTCGCCCAAATGGGGAAAGATATCGGCCACTCTTTTGCCGCATTGTCCCCGCGGACGGAAAGCGAAAGGCGATCGCATGAGGGCGCCGACCTGGTTCTTGAAGAAGCCGGTGGTGTCCTTGAAATCCGGGGCGAACGTGCGGATGGATTTGCCGTGATGTTTTTCCAGGGCCGGCTTGTAGTCCCAAGTGTCCACGTGGCTAGGGCCGCCGTTGATGAAGATCCAGATGACATGCTTGGCACGAGCGGGAAAGTGCGTCCGTCGCGGGGCCAACGGATCGAGAGTGCGATGGCCCAAGTCGCTCAAAGGGGAAGGAGCGGCCAAAGCGCCTTCGTCGTTCAGCAAAGCGGCCAGGCCCAATAAACCGGCCCCACAACCGCTTCGCCGCAGCATTTCCCGCCGCGTCATCAGTATGTCGTGATTCATGGCGTCCCCTCAATCCACATAGATGAACTCATTCATGCAAAACAGGGCCTGGCAGAAATCCACCAGGGCCAGACGGTCGCCGTCGGTTCGGCCGGCTTGACGGTGCGCCGCGCTTTGCCGGCTCAGAAACTGCAGAGAGCATTGTAGCTCCGCTTCTGTAGGAGCGCGGCCGAAAGCCAGTACGTAGCCCCGAGCAACGGCCTTGGCAAGCGGCAGCCCCGACAAACGTTGTGCAAACCCCTCGGCATACTGGCGCGTCAGCGGGCCGTTCAATAAAGCCAACGCTTGCGGTGCAATGACCGTCTGACTGCGTTGGCCGATGCTCACCAGATGTTCCGGCCAATCGAAGAGCAGCATCAGCGGAATCAACTGGCTTCGTTTAATGAAGAAATAGATGCTGCGACGGCGCATGGCTGGATCGAGGGAACCCGCTCCATACATGCGTGTATCCAACAAGCCCGACACCGCGAGCATGGCATCGCGGATGGGTTCGGCTTCCAATCGCCTTGGGGACCGCCGCCACAGATAAGCATTGCTGCGATCGCGGGCGGCGCGGGCCTCATCATATTGATTGTTTTGCATATAAACGGCGCTGGTCAGGATCCGTTTGTGCAGCCGTTTGAGCCGCCAGCCGTGGTCGATCAGGTCGGCGGCCAACCAATCGAGGAGTTCGGGATGGGTGGGGTGCTCGCCTTGGGTGCCGAAGTCATTGGGCGTAGCGACCAAGCCGCGTCCGAAGTGATGCTGCCACAGTCGATTGACCATGACCCGCGCTGCTAAATGACCCGCGCCGTTGTCAACGTCCGTCAACCATTGAGCCAGGGCCGACCGGCGAAAACTGGTGCGCGTCCATCCTTGCGGGCGCGGGACGCGCCAGTAGGTTTCGTCTTTGCCCGTGCGCATGAGCACCTGAAGGAAACCGGGCGCGGCCACGCCGCGCTTTTGACTGGGATCGCCGCGGTGCAGGAAGTATGTCGCGGAGTAAAAATGAGGATAACCGCGATCGTCGGCATTATGTTTCTGATGGGGCAATCCTTCGCTCGTCACCTGGACGCGCGTGGGCTTGCCGCCTACTTCCAGCGTCAAGTCGATGTCGCTGCGGATGGTGGTGGTGAAGGCGGCGGCCAAGCGGTAGTAATCCCGCGATGGTATCGGATCAAACTTGTGATCGTGGCAGCGGGCGCAGCCGACCGACAGCCCCAGGAAAGCCACCCCGGTCGTCGTGGTCATGTCGTCCAACTCATCGTAGCGGGCGCGTTCAAATTCGGCTTCGGTCAACTGCGTGGGAAAGGGGCCGGCCCCCAAAAAACCCGTGGCCGCCATCGCGAGCGGATCGTTGGGCGCCAGTTCGTCGCCGGCAATTTGCCAGCGGACGAATTGATCATAGGGCATGTCGGCGTTGAAGGCCCGGATGACAAAGTCGCGGTAAGGATAAGCGTAAGGCCGGTCGTAGTCTTGTTCGTAGCCGTGCGATTCGGCGAACCGCGCCACGTCCAGCCAATGCCGCGCCCAGCGTTCCCCGTAGTGTGGACTGGCCAGAAGTCGATCGATCAACCGTTCGTAGGCGTCCGGCGATGGATCGGCGACAAAGGCGTCGATCTCTTCCGGCGTCGGCGGCAGACCGATCAAGTCGAAAAAAACCCGGCGAATGAGGACACGCCGTTCGGCAGGCGGATTGGGCGTCAGACCTTGTTCTTCCAACTTGGCAAGAATGAAGCGATCGATCGGTGTACGGCACCATTGGGTTTGGCGAACGGCGGGAGGGGAGAGACGGCGCAGCGGCTGAAACGCCCAGTGTTTCCGACCTGCTTCTAATAAGGACGAGGGGTCTTTCGAGGAGGCGGGAAGATCGCGGGGAGAGGGAGCGCCCATCTTGACCCACTGCACCAACAAGGCGATGTCCTTGTCGGACAGTTTGCCTTTAGGCGGCATTTGCAGTTGGTCATCGCTCCCGCGCACGGCCCGAATTAAAAGACTTTTGTCCGGATCGCCGGGGATGAGGGCTGGTCCACTGTCGCCGCCCTTGGTCCAGCCGGCGGAACTGTCCAACAACAGACCGCCACGCGGACTTTTTGACTGATGCGAATGGCATTTGTAGCAGTGCGCCGCCAACAAGGGGCGAATGTTCCGTTCATAGAAGGCGACGCCTTCCGGGTTGAGCGGCTGCGCCGGCTCGGCAGCGAAGCCGCTCAACCCAGCCAGAATCACCCAACCACTCGTCACCAGGCCCATCCACCGCATGCGCATGAGCATCTCTCCATCGCTATCGAGTAGGCAAGTTGAATCCTCTGGTGGGGATGCGAACGGGGCAAATAGTCCCTTGCTGATTTCATCTTATCCTTTTTTATCACTTTTCCGCGGAGAAGGCACCCTTTTCTTCGCAAAGTTGTTGGATCGCCTCGGCGGACATAGGGCGCGCCCCAATGACGACCTCATCCATTCGTCTGATGGAGAAGCGCGGCATGTCATTGGTTGGTAGACGGCCCCCCAGGCCTCGCGTCCCAGGACCAACGGTCCCTCGTTGTCGCACAGCTTGTCTGCCACCCGCCGGTGGGCTATCTGAATGCCGTTGCGGTGTAATCGTTCACAGGATGCAGGAAGTACACATTTCCCATAAACGAACCTATGACGTAGCTAAAGTTTCTGGGGAAAATCGTTATTTCTGTCCGCTAGCTCTAAGCGAAGAGCCTTCGCTTACGCCAGAGGCTCGGACCCACGTGTCCCTGTTAACTCACGTTAACGGAAGCCTTAACGAACGTTAACGAACATTAACGTTCGTTAACTCACGTTAACGGGCCGTCTCAAATGTCTAGCGCCTTACGTCGTCCGAAAGTTATTCTCAGCTATGAATTACGACGACATCGCAGATTCTGCAAAGGGCGGTATGAAAAATGCACTTCGGAGAGACGTTTTTTCTGAAATAAATCGTAAGGAGACGGGACAGCAGAGGAGGGCGCGGCATCTGGTCTATCTCAACGAAGGAGACTCCGTCATGGCTCCCCATTTCGTGAAGCGTTGGTTGGGCAATCGGGCGATGCGCCGGGCAGCGCGTAAGCGTATGACGGCGGCGAAATGCTCGATGCCGTCCAAATTCTTCCGGCCCATGCTGGAGATACTGGAGGACCGGACGCTGCTT
>JAJPIY010000206.1 GCA_021324515.1 Planctomycetota bacterium | reverse complement strand
GGCCCCAGGGGACCAGACCGCAACGGGGTTGCCACGTTCCGCTTCTGCTGAGAGACGACGGGGGCGGATGCCTCCTATACCGCAGGGTCTGGGTGTCCCGCACGCCAGGTCCCAGTGGCGTGTTCAGCCGAGCTACAACGGACTCGGTTTCCTGACCCATTTTCGCCGCGTCAATCACCGCTTGCGACGAATTCGACATAATGCGGCCTCATCGGAGGTTCACTTGCGTTCATCCTTTCCGTCTTCCCCTGGCCCGGTAGCCCTGGATGATTCAGGGTTTCCCTTGGGCTTTTGTCCGTCTGCTTTCGCACGCTTCGTTACCTGGCGCTTGCGCGGACCGGGGACTGGCATGGACACAAGCCAGGGTTGCAGGGACTCACCTGCAACCGCTCATCAGGAGCGACTTCGTGTCGCGAGTTGTAGGTATCGTTGTAAATCCGCACCAGCCGCTCCGTGCGGTCGGGATCGGAAAACACCCAAGAGCGGAATCGCTCCTTAATGAGCTTGTGTTTCTCGCGGGCGGCCATCGTTGCCTCCTGGTTGACGACGCGCTCTTCGCGATCGCCGTGGTTGATGATGTCGTAGATCACCGGCGTCTTCATGTTGAGTGCCAGCTCGAAGAGGTTGGTGCCGTTGGCGCGGGGCGTGCCGTACTCGGAGGTCGCGGCGACGGACTGCTTCGTGGCGTAGTCCGCGTCCAGGCTCTACACCGCATCCTTCCTCAAATGAGCGACCGGCACCGAGGTTAGCTCGACGCGGAACAGCTCGGCGGCGAAGGCCTGGATGTCCCCCTCCGGAATCCACGGCGCACCGAGGTTGGCGTCGATGTCGCCCGGCAGCACGTCCTCCGGCCCCTCAGCGACGAGGCGCTGCTCCCCCCCAGCGATGGCCGCCTGGCGATGACCACCGACGGATACGTAGTAAGTCCATTGTTCTTCCCCGGCGGCGACATCGGCAAGTTGGCCGTATATGGTACGGTGAACGATTTGGTGGTTTGCGGAGCCGAGCCGCTGTACCTGAGCTTGGGTTTTATTATCGAAGAAGGCTTGCCCTTGGAGGTGCTGCGGCAAGTGGTTTGCAGCATTCGCGACGCCGCCCGGCTTTGCTCGATCCCAATTGTCACAGGTGATACCAAGGTCGTGCCCCGGGGGGCGGCCGATGGCATCTTCATCCACACCACCGGCATCGGACGGATGCGACCTGGGATCAACCTGGGGCCTCACCGTGTCCAACCTGGCGATCGTGTGCTCGTAAGCGGCACGATCGCCGACCACGGTATTGCCATTCTGTCGGCCCGTGAAGGATTGGATCTGGGGCCGGCTCTCCAAAGCGACACGACGCCACTCCACGAGTTAGTGCGATCTCTTTTCGACTCCGCTATCGACGTTCATTTCCTGCGTGATCCGACACGCGGAGGTGTTTCTGCGGTATTACACGAACTGAGCGATGCCACGCACCTGTCGGTGGTGCTGGACGAATTGTCTGTGCCTTTGGCTGAGCCGGTTCGCGGCGCTTGTGAATTGCTGGGGCTTGATCCGCTTTATGTAGCCAACGAGGGTAAGCTGGTGGTTATCACCGCCTCCAAAGACGCGGAGCGGGCGTTGGCTTGTTTAAAACAACATGCCTGTGGAAGAGAGGCGGCCATCATTGGGGAGATAGCATCCATGACGCCTCCTCAGGTGTTGGTGCGCGGCCCGCTAGGAGCACTCCGCGTGCTTGATGAACCTACGGGTGCTCCTTTGCCTCGAATCTGCTGACGGGAACGGGCGAACCGCGCGCCCAGGCCGGAAGCTGCCACAACTCAGCGGATGTCTGAAAACGACCTCTTGGGAGGAAGGCGTCGAAGCATAAGGTGGGATCCGGCCAGCCCAATCCTCGTCTGCTTGATTCGGACCAAGACGCGCAGCCCCACAGCCACCGGCCGCTAACCCTTGGCCTGACATCGAATCTTTCAGCCGCAAACGCTGAGACTGGCTACAACGCCCTTCCTGGAATGGCCCAACGGCATCGCCTCGCACGACCCGTTCGCGCACGTCTTCGACTGTCTCCAGCCGCAAGCCTTGCAAACCGTTCTGTTAGTTAGCTGCACGAACCTCAGTCGCTCTGATCGATTTTGCGCAATGCTTTCGCTGCCGCTTCTCGGATCTCGCGTCTATCCTTAGCGAATCTCCACTTCAAAGGCTGGATCGCTTCCTTGGCATCCGGACCAATCTGCTCCAAAGCCATTACAGCCGTGAGACGAATTTGTGGCGAAAAATCTTCCAACGCCTTGATTAGTCGGGGGACTGCTGCCACGCCGATCTTCCCGATGGCTTCTGCGACGGCCTTCTGACAATCGGTCGCTACAGAAGCGTTGAGCAAGTCTCCGACGGCAGTGTTGGCTGCTGGTCCAATGGCGCCCAGGGTTTCAGCGACTTGCTTTTTCACATCCACGTTAGGATGATAGAGGGCCTTGCATAAGGCTGGGATCGCAGGAGCGGCATCCGGCCCGATCTTTGCCAGAGCGCGAGCAATGGCCAAACGATAGTTGGATTCGTTGATCTGTACCACCACCGCATTCGTGGCAATGCTACTCTGCCAGCGTTTGCCGAAGGCGCGAAAGGCTTCCTTCAAAAATGCCCGTACCTCAAGCACATCGGTCGAAGCGCGTTCTAGCTCGATAATTCCTCTTCTGCCGCCCAAGGGCGTCAAAGAGGTCTTCTTCAGGTAAGATGTCACAGCTACTAGTTCTAGACGGTCATTGACCACGGGACCGCCGCTGTCACCCGTGCTGAGCACGGGGTGGGTAACCAAGACCGTAGCCATGGACGTGATGAAGCTCGGTCTACGGAGCTGAGGACTCGGTAGCCAGATGGGATAGCGTGCATGGGAAATCTGTTTCACTTTGCCCGAGGTGTATTGCCAGAGCTTCCCTTCGGAAAAAGGAGGATTGATGGCCTCTGTACCGACAGCATGCACGGTTTCGCCCGGTTCGGCGCTCTTTGGCGCTAAGGCGAGGGCTTGCGCTTCCAAAGGTAACTGTTTCAATTTGAGCAAGGCAAGAATGCACTTTTTATCCCGGAATGGCAGCACATCCGCCCTAATGCCTTGTTGCTCGTTTTGCTCATAAGCTGGGATGGATGAAATCAACTCGCCTTTCTCTGTGTATTTTGGGAAGAAGACTATCACCTGTTTTTGGTCGCCGACAACGGAGGCATCGGTGACCACCAATCGGAGGGGCACGTCTACAACCCAACCGCTGCCGCCGCCATGTCCCAAAGACCACCTTATCCAAACGGTGCTCTTAAGCAGGTCGCGGAACACACGTTTGCTGTCTACGGCATCCTGCACCATGTTCGGCCCTTTCTCAGCAGGCGGGATCTCCTTATCGTTCAAAGCCTCAGCCAGAGCAGTAACGGCTTCTCGGGCATCCGGCCCGATAGCGGCGAGGACGTCCACTGTTCGTAAGCGCTCGCGTAGACTGGGGGCTTTGAGGAGTAATTGCAGCTGGGGCACGGCTGCACCTGCATCGGCCCCAATTTGAGCCAAGGTCTCCAAGGCGAATGCCCGCGTCCGCTCCGACGTGTTCTGCAAGGCAACGATCAGGTCGTCTACATCGCGTTTGTCAAAAGGTGCCAAGTTTTTCAAAGCGGCCTCAACAGCGGAACGGACCTCGCCATCTTTGTCATCCAATGCGCTTGTTAGCGCGGCCAGCACACCCTTTTCATGACCGAGACGGCCGAGTGCCAGCGCGGCGAGCCGACGCAAGCTCGCCGATTCTGGATCTTGCAGAGCATGGACCAAGGCAGGCAAAGCTGCTTTGGCATGGGGGCCAAGATTGCCCAATACCTCTGCGGCCATGTGGCGGACCTCCGGATCCGCGTCTCTCAAGCCGTTTCCCAACACATCTATCCGCGAGGCCGCCTTTGGTCCCAGCGATTCCAACGCCCAGATCGCGAACCACCGAACGAGGGCAGAGGGATCCGTGAAGCATTCGTCCAGCAAAGGCAGATCGGCTTCCTCGGGAGGGCCGAGGGCGAAAAGGGCCTTGAGGGCGGCCTGCTGGACTTCCTTCGCGTTGTCGCGCAAAGCTTGCAACAATGCCGCAAACGCGGCGCTCTTTGCTGCACGGCCTGCTTGCTCCAATCCCTGGGCCGCTTGAAGGCGGCATGCCGCGGCTGGATCCTTAAGAGGCCGTCTAATAATTAGGTTTTGAGCCTTTGCGGGGGGCGTTTCAGCAAATCATCGTCTCGGTTCTTGTCCGGTAGTTGGAAGCGCGACATGC
>JAJPIY010000359.1 GCA_021324515.1 Planctomycetota bacterium | reverse complement strand
GTCGTCTGGCGGCTGGACCGCCTGGGCAGGACCGCCAAGGGCCTGACCGCCCTCTTCGACGAACTGGTGGTCCTGAGAGTGAACTTCGTCTCGCTCAAGGACGGCATTGACCTCGGCACCCCGGCGGGCCGTCTGATTGCGAACGTGCTGGCCTCCGTGGCGGCTTACGAGACCGAGGTACGGGCCGAAAGGATCGCCGCCGGCAAAGCGGCGAAGGCGGGGAAGATCGAAGCGATCATCAAGGCGGGCGGCACGCCGCCGGTCATCAACAAGGGCGGCAGGCCGAGGGGCATCCCCACCAAGGTCACGCCCACGGTGCAGACCATGATCCTCAAGATGAAGGCCGAGAAGAAGAAGACCACCCTCATCGCCAGAGAGTTGAACCTGTCCAGGCAAACGGTGTACGACGTGCTGCGGCGGGCATGAGGATGAAGGCGCTGCAGAGTTTGATGGCTGGAAACTCGGCTGCAAAAAGCCTGGGGCCGGTCCCATCAGCCGGCCCCGGTGAGCGCCTTCGTACCACCCTGTTTGTTACAACGCCGCCGTTGCACAAGTCCTGCGGTCTACGTCACCATCAACCCCGTCCTGCCAGACCTGCTGGCACGAGCCGCCAACCGCATCGAGCGCAAGGCGGCTTTCACGACCGCCGACCATGACATCGTCCGCCGTTGCCGCCTGCTGCTCGACTTCGACGCCGCACGGCCCGCCGGTATCAGCAGCACGGACGAAGAACACGCTGCCGCCCTGGACCGGACGCGGATGTGCCGGGACTGGCTGACGTCGTTAGGCTTCCCGTTGCCGGTCCTGGCGGACAGTGGCAACGGCGGGCATCTGGTCTACGCCATCGACCTGCCGAATGACGACGGGGCTCGCCTGCTCGTCGAGAACGTCCTCAAGGCGGTTGCCGACCGCTTCGGGGACGCCGCCGTGAAGGTGGATACGTCCGTCTTCAACGCCGCCCGCATCAGCAAACTCTACGGGACGATGGCGTGCAAGGGCGACAACCTACCGGAACGTCCGCACCGGCTGGCGCGGATACTGGAAGCGCCACCGGCCTTGACGCCAGTACCGAGGGAGTTGCTGGAGAAGGTCGCGGGGATGCAGAAGCCGCAACTGGACCGGAAGGAGCTGCGCCAGGAACAGACGCGGCTCAAGGGTCTGCCGCAAGCCGTCGGCGGCGACGGTGTCGCCTGGATGGAGGCATTCCTGGCCCGCCATGACGTCGGCGTCCGCCAGGTCAAGGAGGAGAACGGCAAGTGGCGTCGGCGCTGGGTTCTGGAGCGGTGTCCGTTCTGCCGGTCCGAGGACAGCGCCGCCGCCATCACGTTGAACCAGGATGGCGCGTTCGGTTTTCGCTGCCAGCACGACCGTTGCACCCGCGACCCGCGCAAGACCTGGCAGGACGTCCGCGACCATTACGAACCCGACCGCGCCGACCGGCAGACCATCGAGAAGAGGCCCAAGTCGGCGGCGATGCGGCTGGTGGAAACGGCCCGGCAGCAGTGCCGGTTGTTCACGACGCCGGACGGCATCGCCTACGCCACCATCGCGGACGGACGTCGGGAGACGGTCAAGGTGTTATCGTTGCCGTTCCGTCGTTGGCTGACGCGGCTCGCAGATGACGCGGGCTTCCTCGCAGGCAGCAAGACACTCGCGGATGCGGCGGTTGCCCTGGAGGCGGCGACATTTGACACTGGCGACATCCGCCAAGTCCACCTGCGGTTCGCCCGCATGGACGACACGATTTACCTCGACCTGGCGAATGAGGAGGGCGAGGTCGTGGCGGTCACGGGGGACGGCTGGCAGGTGACGACGGACAGTCCCGTCGCCTTCGTCCGGCCCGCGAACATGGCGGCGCTGCCGCGACCGGAGCGCGGCGGCAACTTCGACGACCTGCGGCGCTTCATCAACGTCACGGACGTCGAGTTCCCACTGCTGCGCGGCTTCCTGCTCGACTGCTTGAAGGGCGTCGGCCCGTACATGGTCCTGCTCATCAACGGCGAGCAGGGTTCAGCCAAGTCCACCGGCTCGAAGTTCTTGCGCAGCCTGCTCGATCCGGTCCACAAAGCGCCCGCCCGCCGGTTACAGCGCGACGAGTACGAACTGGCGATTGCCGCCCAGCAGAACGCGATGCTGGTCTTCGACAACGTCTCCTCGCTGCCGCAATGGTTGTCGGACGCCATCGCCAGCCTCGCCACTGGATCGGGGTTCGCGGTGCGGACACTCTACAGCCAAGAGGACGAGACGGTCTACGGCACGGCACGTCCGGTCTGCTTCAACGGCATACCCGACTTCGCGGAGAGTTGCGACCTGCTCGACCGCGCCATCAAGGTTACGCTCCCGCCCATCCCCGACAACCAGCGCAAGACCGAGGATGAGCTTGAGCCGCAGTTCGAGGCGGCAAGACCGAAGCTGCTGGGCGCACTGCTGGATGCCGTCAGCGCGGGCTTGAGGAACTACGACGACACGAAACCGGAGACGCTGCCGAGGATGGCCCGTTCGGCGCGGTGGATTGCCGCTTGCGAAGCGGGTTTACCAGGGCAACGGGGCGCGTTCCTGGCGGCCTACGACCGCACTCGCGCGGAGACAACCACGCTGGCGATTGACCATTGCACGGCGGCAACGGCCCTGTTGTCGTGGATGAATACTTGGACCGAGGTGGCGTGGGAGGGGTCAGCCACGGAACTCCTCGCGGTCCTGACCAGTCAGGTTCATGGAGTCGTGCTGTCCGGTAACTCCTTCCCGAAAGCGCCGAACAGGTTGTCCGGCGAACTGCGACGGATCGCACCCGCTCTGCGGCGCGTCGGCGTCACGGTGGAGCTGTCGCGGACGAAGTTCGGCAGCCGTATCAGGATTGAGCGGACGTTACCGCCCGCAGAGCCAGTCACCGACGCGGCCTCGTCGGACAGGAAGCCCACCTTGTCGGCTATCACGGATGGCTGCATTCCCTTCGACCGACCTTACCAGGTCCATGTGTCGTCGAGTGGTTTGCGGTCGGTCATCTTCGACCGCTTGACGGAAGCAGAGGAAGCCCAGTTGGACCGCAACACCGGCTCGCTCCTCGCCGTCCGCAAGGATGGATGGAACTGCTTCACGCTGCCTCGCCGCACGGCGTTGTCGGCTTGACGACGAACACGGGCAGGTTGTTCTTGCCCCAATTGAGCCGCCGTCCCGGTTGGACGGCGGCATCTTCCAACATTTCAGACATCGAATTACGAGATAAACATGATGAACGAGTTATGGCGTAACTGGCAGGACGATTACGACTGTACGACCCATTGGTACAGCGTTCCGGTTGAGAAGGTGACGGCGAAGCGGGTGTGGCTCACACACCCAAACGACCGGAAGAGGATTTCGTTGGACCGCGAGAAACTGGAGACGAAGGGGTATGTCCTCTACGGCGGCCATTGGTGGGACGCATTCCACACCGTCGAAGAGATGCACCGTCTGCGCATGGCTTCGAGCGAGAACCGTATCCCAGGCGTGGCAGCGTAGCCCTCTTTGGGGCGTCCCACGCGGTCTTTTGCCGCCCTCCCTTCATCACAGGTGACGGTGGGTGGCGGTGGTGACGATAAAAAGCGGCCCGGTCTCTCTTACCCTTTCAGAAAAAGAGAAGGAAGAGAAGAGAGGGAGAGAAAGAGCGGGCGCATTCGACCGTCACCACCTACACTCACCGTCACCCAACCGCAACGGCGTGCGACCCACGTCGGGCTGCTCGGCATCAGCCCGTTCATGCCGGGCAAGTCGCCCCGGTCGCGGTCCTGCTCGGCATCAGCGCGTTCATGGTGCGCAGGTCGGCGGCGTGGCGGCGATCTGCGCCGTGCTGGTCGTGATCCAGACCGTGACCGCAGTAGAGGCCCGCCAAAGGCCACGTCGGCCCACACAGCCGCCCGGACGCCCACAGTAGGCCATTGGGCCATTGCGGGCGACAGGACGCGGCTACGGGGCAGGAGCGGGCCAGGACGGGCAACGACCGCCAAACTAAACCGGCCCGTAGCGGTGGATTAGTCAAGCTGTGGAGTACGACACAGAGGACAGACGCGGCAGGTTGTTCCCTGTGCAGGCGGCGACGTGGTTACAAAAATCGCAACTGCGAAACTTCCCGGCGAAAGCCTCTGTCGCTTGATCCGCCTTGCCGGTAAGAGAGGTCAGGACGAGCGGCGGGACTCTTTTTCCGTTCCGCCCTACCAACCCGGCGAGATGACGTCTTCAACGGATCAAGTCGCCGTTGTCGAGGCGGTCACGAACCTCTCAAACAGAGCGAGCGGGATCGCCAACGAAGTCTGGCGATAAAAATCATGATCTCCCATGACATTCACGGCCCACATGACGAACATCCGATACCGGGGGCTGTTGTTTTGAAGCAGATGGGCCAAAGCCGCATACAGGTGGGCGATTGCAGTATGAATCAAATCTCTTTCTTCATGCCAGATCTGGTTACTCTTGTCCATCAAACTCGACCAGTCGGTGGCGGTTTTCGAGTGGGCCAGTTCATCCAGCCAATTCAACTGCTTCTTCTTCTCCCCCGATAGGGTGACGTTGTCCACGAGCGCCTTGGCACATTCAGTCGCCCACTCCAGCGCGAGGCCCGGACGAACCCGCTCCAACGCTACTACCAAATCGGCAGACCAGTGCGGGTCGTGGTCATGGTAGAGTTCCAGGGCTTGTTCAGTAAGCATATCACCGTCCCGTGAGAGGAACTTCAACGAGCGTGGGTACGTCAAACCCCCTCGGATCTTGAACCCACCTGATTTCCCACACCCGGACAACTCTCGCGCCGGGGGTGTTCGGGGCAACCCAGCCGTTCTGTAAGATGATGCGCGGTTCGGTTGGATCGATGCGAACACCCTGCGGCGGCACTTCAACCTCGGTCACATAGCGGGGCATTGACCCAGGCGGGACATTTCGCTGTAGATGCAACTCCAAGGCGCGGGGGTTGGTGATGTCTGTGGTGGTGACGAATGTTCCGCCCACGCCTCGTGGTGTAGGAACACCACCCGGACCAGTCGCCCCTGTTCCAGCACGCCCCAAATCAACAGGGGCGTCCGTCGTAGTGAAAACCCTGACGGGTGGTCCTTGTGCTGTCTGTGGAGCAACTGGCACGCGGCCCCGCAGGAAACTGCGAACGCCGCCATATAGCATCAGGGCCGATCCCACCGCCTGAATGCTGCCTTCGGTCAGCATCTGCCGTTGCTGGGCTGGTGTCAAGCTCAGATGATGCTGCGTCGCCAGATCGCGGCCGG
>JAJPIY010000022.1 GCA_021324515.1 Planctomycetota bacterium | reverse complement strand
GCCGAATAGTCGATTGCTGCGCTCCATCAGCACGCCTTGCAAACCGCAGCCGTAATACGGCGTCTGGATCTCCCGGGCGTAGGTGGGGCTGACCGTGTTGATCAGATCGCTGAAAACAATGCCAGCCTTGAGGAAGTTGAGATGACCGTGGAACTCCAGCTGTTGGTAATTGAACAGTCGCCAGTCGAGCCCGGCCAGCGCCATGTCCCACTGCCAGAAAATGCCCTGATAGGCAATATTGTGGATGGTGAAAAGCGTGCGAATGCGCTGGTAGCGCGAGCGAGCCGCGGCATCGGGAAAGTGATTGTATTCCTCGCGGAGGTAAACAGGGATGAGGCCGGTTTGCCAGTCGTTGGCGTGCAGCACGTCGGGCCAGAAATCGAGCAGCCGCATCGCTTCTAGCACCGCTCGACAGAAAAAGACGAAGCGGGCGCAGTTATCGGGATAGTCCTTCCGGCTGCCGCTCGTCGCGGCAAACTGGTACAGCCCGCGGCCGACGGCCGGATCATCGCGGTCATAGAAGTCGTTCTGTTCGACGAGGAAGACAGGAACCTCCGAGCCCGGCAACGTGGAGCGCCACAATCGGCCAGTAACAATCTGACTGCCGACGGGAATGCGGAGGACATGCGGCGTCGGCCCCAGGGGCGCTTTGCCCTTGCGGACACAGCGATATAAGGGCAGGATCACGGCACACTCTTGGCCACGCCGCGCCAGCGCCAGCGGGAGCGAGCCGGCCACGTCGGCCAATCCCCCCGTCTTGGCGAAACCCACCACTTCAGAAGCCGCCAGCAAGACGCGAATAGCTCACCCCCGCCTTCTTCGCTTACCCCGATATTTTGCCCATCCAGAAAACACTCTACTCGATGGCCCGGCCGGACGACAATCGGTCGCGCTGGCGCAGTTAAGGGACGGCGCGAGAAACAGTTATCAAGAAAGCATCCGGGCGGGTCGCGCCCAAGGGGCGCGATAGGATGAAGGCAACGATTGGTCCGCCCACTCGGGATCCGATCCATGGTTGCGAGGAGGAGGCATCGGTGTCCAGTATGCCGCTTGACAAGCGCGAGACACGCATTCGCACGATGTTTGGCAACATCGCATCCCATTACGATCTGCTCAACCATTTGTTGAGCCTGAACATCGATCGCTACTGGCGCTGGCGGACCACGCGGCTGGCTCCTCCTTTGGGCGATGCTCCGATTCTTGATGTCTGTACCGGCACGGGTGACCTGGCCCTGGCGTACGACAAGGCAGCACGGCATCGTGTGCCGATCGTCGGCAGCGATTTTTGCCTGCCGATGCTGCTGCCTGCCCAGGACAAGACGCGACGCCGACAAGCCGCGGAGCGCATTCGCTACATCGAGGCTGACACGCAGCGCCTGCCCTTTCCTGCAAACACGTTTCAGCTGACGAGTGTGGCGTTCGGATTGCGGAATGTGACGGACACCGACAAGGGACTTGCCGAGATGGTGCGCGTGACACAACCGGGCGGTCGTGTGGTGATTCTGGAATTTTCCAGGCCGCGCCACTGGCTGTTTGGCCGGTTGTATCGTTTCTACTTCCGAGCCATCCTGCCGGCGATCGGTCAGTTCGTCTCGCGCAGCCGTGACCATGCCTACAACTATCTGCCCGCCAGCGTGATGGAATTTCCCGATGGGGAGGCGTTGGCCGAGAAGCTGCGCAGCCACGGCTTGACGGACGTGAGGTGGTATCCATTAACGTTCGGAATTGCCACGCTCTATGTGGGGAAGAAGTAAGGTGGCACTCGTGTCGGGAGCATTTAGCCTGAGAACATGCTCGCCAGCTAGGAAACCGCCTGCGGTAACCAACGGGTCTCCGGCTCAAAGGGAAACATGGGGCGACGGCGTTGATGGTAGGTGAACGTGTTCAGGTCAGCGGCGGTCACTCCGGAGGTGCTGACACGCAGATGATGGCGGCAGACCGGAGCGTACGCTGCTACCGGAGCATGTACTCCCTTGGCTACCAAGATGTGGAAACTTCGGGGTTCCAATCCGCAGCTGGTCAACTGGTTTAGACTGACTGGAAACGTTCGGCGAGTGGTGAGCATGATCATCAAGCCATCGTCCGTCTCGACCAGGGCGGTTGGGCCTCGATCAAATTCCATCATGCCGCCATGTCGGGGCTCGGACTCGCTGAAGCGCCCCTCGAAAAAACCACGCACGGTAAAGTCCGCCTCCAGCGGTGGGCCATGGAAGTGATCGTGTTTGCCCCCCACGCGTATCCCAACCCGGGTGCCGCGGCCCGCAGCAGCCGAGGCCTGAACGGCTTCCGGATCGACCAGGCAAACGAATGCCGGGCCCAGCTTACGCCGGTGCAGCTCATGAGCCAACACGGTGCCGTCTCCCGGCGCGCCGCCACCGATATTGTCTCCGGTATCCAGCAGGCACACCGGGCCGTCGAGCTGAGCCGCCCGCTCCACGGCCTCGGCCGCGCTGGGCAACGTCGTGTCGAACTCCGCGCGCCGGGTCCACCACACCTGGGCCAACTCTGTCGCGCAGCGGGCAGCGACGGTCTGGTCCCGATCGGCAACGACCAGCACGGACGCCCCCATCTCCGCCACGTCTGCATAGGGAAAGCCGAGAACCAGGCTCACTGCCAATACGCCAGGCTGATTGCGGGCTTTGTCGGCCAGGGCGTACAACTCCCGGCACGGCGACTCTGCCGTCGCCTGCTGGGCGATATTCACGGCCAACGGCGGGTAGGCTGCGGCCATTACCGGCTGCACTTCCCCTCGCAGGGTTCGGGCCATCAGGACAGCCGCCTCGCGGCCGCGCTCGCGCTGGTCCAGGTGCGGGTTCTGGCGATAGGCGATCAGCGCATCACAGGCGGCCACCATCCGTGGCGAGACATTGGCGTGCAGGTCGAGAGTTCCGATCAGCGGAACGGCAGGCCCCAGCTGCTGGCGGACTGCCGTGAGCCAGTGACCGTCGAAGTCAGGCTCGCTCTCGGCCACCGCTGCTCCATGCGGTGCGGCAAGCAGACCGTCGAGCGGTCCAGCCCGGCCGAGGGCGGACAGCAGCCGCTTCACCAGTCGGGCCACTGTGCTCGCCGCAATGGGGCCAAAGGGTAACGCCCGGGCAGCGAACACCGGTACGGCCTCGATTCGATCCGCCGCCAGCTGCTCGAAGAATCCGCCCACTTCATGGTGAGCGGCGGCCATACGTTCTTGCATGGCCGCACCTTCTAGCAATAGATCGGCCTCGAAATCATGCCAGGTAGTGGTTTCGGGAATGAATGTGTTCGACTCGTGCATCAATGCGACGATACCGACTCTCATGAGACCCCCTGATGCGATTCAGAGTGAGTGGCGGGTGATGGGTGGCGGGAGGAGAGTTCTTTTCCCGCCACCCATCATCCGTCACCCGTTGTTTCGGTATTACTATCCAGCAGCGGCGTTAGTCCAGCAATTGCACCGTATCGCCCTTGCGCAGCATGCCTTCCACGAGGACGGCGCCATAAACGCCTGCCGTGCCCTCGTGGGCCTTGGCGACTTGCCGTAACAATTCTGGCTTCGCTTCGCTCGTGTCGGGGTCGAGAGTGATCATCACGCAACGCGGGTCGCGCTCCAGGATCGAAACCACGACCTTGGATCCGAGGCGCAGGGACCGGCCGACAAAGCCGTTCTCCGCGTAGCCGTTAGCGGCGTGGAGGTCGAGGTAAATGTTCGCCCGGAAGCGCCGCGGGTCCACGGCAGTCCCGATCTCCTCGCCTAGCTGGCGTGCGGATTGCAAGGAAAAGAGCGACACCGGACGACAATCCGTCAGGGCACGTTCCGAGCGGAGAAGCGTCAAGTCCGGCGCCCCCGGGACGTCTTTGCGGAGCAGGCGAAGCAGTGCCGGGTCGTCGATGGCGAAGGTTTCCCCGGTCGGCGCCTTGACGTCCACCATCAGCTCCACCGCGTCGGCGAACAGGGGGGTCACGCCCGGCGCGAGGCCCTCGGCCTCAGCCAGGTTGACCGGCCGTGCCGCCTTGTCGGGGTGCCGAAAGTGCGGGCGGTATTGCAAGAGCTTGCGCTGTTCCCGGGCCGTCAGATAGGGAAAACCTTTGGGGGCCGCCGAACTCTTGAGGGCGAAGAGGCGGTCGCCATAGACCCCAGAGAAGCCGACGAAGGCTTCGTTCAGCTCCTCGCCGCGCATGCTCTTGACGGGGTAGCGCCAAAGACTGTCCACCGTTCCGATGATGCTCATGTCCAGGACTCCTTGCTCACAAGGTGGCGACGGTTCGTCCGCTTTCCGCTCTCCGACTCATCAACGTGTAGCTTCAGTTTCCGTGCACACTGAGCAAACCTGCCAAGAACTACATACCACAGATGCGACAGACCAACGACAACAAATCCTCCAACGCGTTGCACGGCGATGCCACAGCAATCCGGAGGAACATCCTCCACCAGTTCCCTGAAGCTATTGAACTTGTACCAGGCGTGGTTTATAAAGACATTAAACTTGGTTCAGTTTCCATTCCTAGGAGCCCTCATGGCCCTCGGCCAACTCTTTTCCCAGCGGTTCGGTTACGCCACTCATGCCCTGGCCTACATGGCCAAGAAGTCCTTCGGCGAGTTAAGCACGCTACCCGAGATTG
>JAJPIY010000392.1 GCA_021324515.1 Planctomycetota bacterium | reverse complement strand
GCCGTCACTACCTTGATGCTTTGCACCACGCCGGGCACGATCTCATGCTCGATGGCGGCGTAAAGGTCTTCGGTCAACTCGCGGAAGACAAGCATGTCCACGCCCTGGAAGCGCGCGGGCAATCCCGCCAGGTTTTTCAACGGCCGCAGCGAGGCGAACAGGCCCAGCTCGCGGCGGAGCTGGACGTTGAAATTGACGTTCTCTGGCCGCGGTCCAGCGGCGGATCCCGGCGGCGGCAGCAGCATGGTTTTCAAGGCCAGACCAGAATCGCGTACCGAGCGCAACAAACTCTGCGGGATGGCTTCGCCGCCGCGCTCCAGCGATGCCCAGCCGGCCAAATGTTCGTCCCAATCGATAGCCGCGCCAGCAGCATTGAGGATGGCTTTGACAGCCCGCGCCTGATCCAATCCTGCCCCGCCGCCCTGAATCAACGTGACGCGCAATGCCATGACTATTCTTTCGCGCTTAGCCGCGCCTCCGCCCCGCAGTTAAACCTGAACAAGAGCGTGTTTACGAATAAACCGGGTGTGTCGCTGGATTAGGGCAAGCGTGGAGGTTTCCGTGCCAACGGCTTTTCCCTCCCCCTTGTGAAGGGAGGGAGTGGCAAAGCCTCCTCAGGGTGCTTTCGCAACCCCGCTTGTCCCAATCCAGCGGCATAGCCAATGGACCTCCGCCGTATTATACGTGGCATGAGGAGATTTGACTTTTTTCCCCTTTCCCCCACCCCAACCCTCCCCCACCAGGGGGGAGGGAGAACCATTCCCCCCCACCCCAACCCTCCCCCACCAGGGGGGAGGGAGAAACAAGACCCCCACCAGGGGGGAGGGAGAACCATTCCCCCCCACCCCAACCCTCCCCCACTAGGGGGGAGGGAGAAACAAGGCCCCCCACCAGGGGGGAGGGAGAACCATTCCCCCCCACCCCAACCCTCCCCCACCAGGGAGGAGGGAGAAACAAGACCCCCCACCAGGGGGGAGGGAGAACCATTCCCCCCCACCTCAACCCTCCCCCACCAGGGGGGAGGGAGAAACAAGGCCCCCTCCCCCCTGGTGGGGGAGGGTTGGGGTGGGGGGGGAGTTGTGGCACTTTTCTTCCCTCTCCTCTGATAGCGCACCAGCAAAGGTTCCTTTTGAGACGGCCGCTTGCGCAGCTCCACCCCCTGGAGGATTGCTCTTTTCAGAAAACACGGTCCTGGAGTAAGATTCGCCCTCGTTGGCGTCTTGTCGCCAACGAAAGGACTCGGGACGCGGGCGCTTCGGAACCGTCCGCGTCGGGCCAGGAAGGCCAACGGAGAAGAG
This sequence comes from Planctomycetota bacterium, assembly GCA_021324515.1. GTDB lineage: Bacteria > Planctomycetota > Planctomycetia > Gemmatales > Gemmataceae > JAJPHU01. The sequence continues at coordinate 9,489 of JAJPIY010000392.1, read as the reverse complement.
GAGTTCTGCTCCATACTCAAGACATTTCCGCCGCAACTAGCTCCGTCCGAAGGATGCCAGCCCGGCCCTCTATAAGGGGCCTTTTCTCACGGAACAGAAAAGATGATACGCGCTCCCATTCTCTTTCGCGTCGATGCCGCGCCGCGCCTTGGCTGGGAACACTTGTCGCGCTGCCTGACCTTGGCGGCGGCGATCCAGCGACGGCGTCGGCCGGCGTATTTTCTCTCCCAACTTGAACCCAGCTCATTGGGTCTGGCCATTAAGCGGGGCGGCAACGAATGGCTGGAAGCAGGCAGTCCAGCGGGCACGACCAACGATCTGGACGAAGTGATACAAGAAGTGCGTCGGCTGCGGCCTGCCGCCGTCGTCGTCGATTCGCCGGACGTGAAGGAGGAATACCTGAGCGTTCTGCGCGGTACGGGTGTATTGGTGGTATCGCTGGACAGCCTGGCGCACACCGTTTTCTCCGCGCATTTGGTCGTCAATCCGCTCTTGGGTCCAGGGCGAGAATCTTATGAGTTCACCCGCGGCACCCAATTGTTGCTGGGAGCACGCTATGCCCTGGTGCGGCCGGAGATCCGCCGCCAGCGGCCGGCACGGGCCCAAGAACCCGCTCAACCGTTTCGCGCCATTGTCGCACTGGGGGATGATGATCCGCACAATCAGTCCGGCGTCTTGGCCAAGAGCTTGCTCAACTGTCCCAAGGTCGATCGGGTTGATGTACTGGTTCGGCCGTATCATCGCGATTTAGAGAAACTGAAAGGGCTAGCGGAAGCCTGTCCCGAGCGGCTGGAGATCGTCCAGGAGCCAGGCGAAATCCCCTTCCGCATCGCGCGCTGTCACTTCGCTGTCAGTGCCGGCAACGCTTGGTCATTGGAATTGGCCTGTGTCGGCGTACCGCAGATCGTCATCGTTCAGTCGGAGACGCATTGGCCGACTGCCCAACGGCTCGAAGAAGAAGGAGCAGCCACCTGTCTCGGTTGGCAGGCCAATGTCTCGACACAAACCATCCGCCAAGCCGTCGCCGACGTGCTCGGCGACGCTTTGGAGCGCCAAGCCATGGCCCGTTGTGGCCGCAAGCTGATCGATGGCCGCGGGCCAGATCGTTTAGTCACGGCCCTGGAGTTACTCCTACACCCTTCGCGGCATGTTCAGAGCGCTGCCGCAATTGCCGCATGACGCCTCTTGCCCGTCTGCTGTACCAGTAAAGGATGCCCTTGCTGGCGCAGCAGACGGGTTTGTATTCTCTCTCTTGTTGGTCTGCTTTGGTCTCACAACAGGTCGTTTCCTATGGACAAACATCAGGTCGCCGCCATTCTCGACGAAATCGGCACGCTCCTGGAACTTCAGGGCGAGGACGCCTTTCGCTGCAACGCCTATCACAACGGCGCCCGTGCCATCGAGCAGCTTGAAGAAGATCTTGCCACCGTCGTCCGCGAGGACCGACTCGGCGAAGTGCCCCACATCGGCGCTACGCTGCGTGAAAAAATTACAACTCTGGTCACTACCGGTCACCTGCCTTTTTACGAGGAGCTGCGCAAAAAGACACCACCCGGCCTCTTCGATCTTCTGCGTATCCCGGGCTTGGGACCGAAGCGCGTCAAGCTGCTATACGATCGACTTGGCATCGACACGCTCGATAAATTGGCCCAAGCCTGTGAGAGTGGCCAAGTGGCCAAGTTGAAGGGGATGGGCGAGAAGATGCAGCAGAAGATCCTGGAAGGCATTCAATCGCTGCGTCAGATGGGTTCGCGTGTGCGTCTCGACCAAGCATTAGCCCTGGCGAGCCGATTGATCGACGGGTTGCGGACGGCCCCCGGCATCATCCGCATGGAGCTGTGCGGTAGCTTGCGGCGGCGGCGCGAAACCATCAAGGACATCGATATCCTTATCAGTTCGGATACGCCCGGGCCCATCATGGAGCGCTTTGTAGGGTTGCCTGGCGTAACACAGGTGATCGCCCACGGGGCCACGAAATCAAGCGTTGTCGTCCAAGGCGACGGCCGGCTCTCCATGAACGCCGATCTGCGCATCGTCCGCGACGAGCAATTCCCCTTTGCCTTGCACTACTTCACCGGCAGCAAGGGACACAACATCGCCATGCGCCAGCGCGCGCAACAATATGGGCTAAAACTGAATGAATACGAACTGGCCGGGCCGGATCGCCGAATCCGCTGCCGCCATGAAGCCGACCTCTTCCGAGCCCTCGATCTGGCCTACATCCCACCGGAGCTGCGCGAGAACACTGGCGAAATCGATGCCGCCGCCAAGGGCACGTTGCCCAAGCTCATCGAGGCAGACGACCTCAAAGGAGTTTTCCACTGCCATACTACCTACAGCGACGGCCATAACAGCGTCGAGGAGATGGCGCGCGCGGCCCAGGCGCTGGGCCTGAAATATCTTGGTCTGGCTGATCATTCGCAATCGCTGACCATCGCCAACGGCCTCACCCCGGACCGTATCCGGCAGCAGCAGATGGAAATCGAGCAGGTCAATAAGCGACTGAAGGGACTTAAAATCCTGAAGGGGACCGAGTGTGACATCCTCGCCGACGGTCGGCTCGATTACAGCGACGATGTGCTGGCGACTTTCGATTACGTTGTGGCCAGCGTCCACAGCCACTTCAAGCAATCGCGCGAAGAGATGACGGCACGGATCATCAAGGCCATTCGCAATCCCTACGTCACCATGCTCGGCCACGCCACCGGCCGACTGCTGCTGAAGCGCGAGGGCTATCCAGTGGATCTCGAAGCCGTATTGCAGGCAGCGGCAGAGTGCGGAACGATGATCGAAATCAACGCGAACCCGCAACGGCTCGATCTCGATTGGATTCACTGCAAACGGGCCAAAGCGCTGGGCGTGAAACTCGTCATTAATCCCGACGCCCACAGCAGCAGCGAGATTGCGCTGTACCACTATGGCGTGGACGTGGCCCGCCGCGGCTGGCTGGAGAAAAGCGACGTATTTAACACCCAGTCGTTAGCGGACGTGACCAAGGCGCTGGCAGCCCGGAAGTCAAAATAAATGGATCGCCAAAACGCCAGGGGCGTCTTGGCGATCCGCTGGGTTCAGATCACGGTAACAGGGCCGTGGTCGTCGCAATGGTCGCCGTGCAGGTGGTGCAGGCGGCCGTTGACCAGGTAATCAAAATGATCGCCATGCGGCACTTTCTCGTGACCGCAACCCTCATGTCGGCATGGGCACGCGATCGGGGCGCAGTGATCGGGGTTGGTCGCATTTACCGCCAGGACGTGCTCCTCGTAATGACCTTCGTGGGCATTGTGCAGGCAGCCATCGTGCAGATAATCGATGTGGCCGTCATGCCGGATGCGGGTGTGTCCACAGTGTTCACTGTGGACATGCTTATGGTCCTCGTGAATTTTGTGAGTCATCGGCCGTTCCTCTTTTGAGATTGGGTTGGGAAGTATATCGGCTCTTTACCTACGCAAACTATAAGCCAAAATCAGCAATGTGAAAAACACAACGAGGTCAAGAATCGGTCCCGCAGTCTTCCCCATCATCCCAACCGATAGTGTGGGTTGGCCCGGAGATATTGCTCGACGCGCTCGGTGCGGGTGACCGCCTCCGCGAAAAAGGCCACGGCCTGACGCAGTCGATCATCCGCCGCGGCGCAGCTGAAACGCAAGAAACCCTGGCCGGCGACGCCGAAACATTCACCGCCCAGGCAAGCGACGCCAAGGTGGTCATCCGCCCCTTCCAGCAAGTACATGGCTAAGCCGTGCGAGCGAATGCCCAGCCGCTGACAGAGGGCGGACACATCCGGGAAGACGTAGAACGTGCCGGCAGGCATAAACACTTTCACGCCGTCCACCCGCCGTAATTCTTCGACCAATAGCTCGACTTTGTGACGGAAACGGCCCATTGCTTCGTCGCGCTCGGCGGCGTCGTGCTCCAGGGCGGCTTGACCGGCAGCTTGGGCCAATGGCGGGACGCACGAGAGCGATGTATTAATCATCTTGCCGATAGCTTCGACGATGGCAGCGCTGCTGATCGCGTAGCCGATGCGCCAGCCGCTCATGCTATACGACTTGCTGAAGGTGTACGCTGCCACGGTGCAATCGAGCAGGCCCGGCTGCGCCAGCGGCGTTTCATGCCGACCCTGCCAGACCATGTGGCAGTATGGTTCGTCGCTGAACACGGCAATGTTGCGGTCAGCAATCAATCGGGCCAGGTCGCGCAGGTCCTCGGCTGTGGCTATGCCACCCGTCGGATTGTGTGGGAAATTGAGGAAAATCGCTCTGGCATGCGCTTCATGGCGGACAAAGTGCTCGACCGCGTTCAGATCGGGCCGGAACTGATTATGAGCGCGCAAGGGACTGAAGACGGCTCGGGCCCCACGGCGGACGATGTTCGGCTCGTAGGTCGGAAAGTGTGGCGTGAAGACGAGCACAGCATCGCCCGGATCGAGAAAGGCCTCGCAGAAAAACTGCTCGAACACCTTGGCTCCCGGTCCAACGACCACGTTTTCCGGACCAATGCGGACGCCGAACTCACGCTGATAATTGCGAGCAATGGCATCGCGAAACTCCGGTAAACCTGGCGAAGGGCAGTAGTGCGTCGCGCCCGTTTCGATGGCGCGCAAGCCGGCAGCGATAGCATGTCGTGTGCTCGGAAACGGACTATCGCCGATGTGCAACTCGATCACGTCCTTGCCGGCGGCCTGCAAACGCTTGGCGACAGCAAGAACGTCAAAGGCGGTTTCGGCCTTGAGACCCCGTGCGAATGTGCTGAGCGTGATAGTCATAAATAGGAGTGCGAAACGAGGGGCCGAGGACGCGGGACGTGTTCTTCTCGCCCTTGCCCTTCCTGCCCCTTATTATTATTGTTTGGCGGCGATGGTCTGAGCAAGCGGACGCACTACCGCAGGAATGATGTGCGAATCTACCAGTTCTTGACAGATTCGCCGTTGGTTGCGATACGACTCGGTAAAGTCCTTGAACGGCTGGCGGCCCCAATACTGGCGCACGGTGAAGTAGACACTGATCGGCGCCTCTGGAAATTGGCCCGTGCGGACCTGATAAAAATTGGTGCGCGTCTCGATACTCAACCGACACTGCAAGCGGCATGAATCGTCTAACGCCAACATCAGCGACGGCTCGTAGTTGAGGACACGGCTGCCGGGCATTTGCAGTAGTCCTTCCAGCGTCGTGTTCAAGCCCAGCGCCTCGGCGACCACTTCGTCATGATTGCCGATGTACATGAAATCAAAAGCAAATAATACATCCAGCGCCTCACAGTCCAGCGGATTGAAATCGAGGTGATAGGGGGCCGTGTCCAGCAGCTGCTCGTGCAGGGCGTCAGCAGCTTCCAGGTCCGGCGGATTAACATAGCCGGCGCACAGGCGGCGTACTTCCAGCGTCACCCAGCGATAACTCCCTTGCTCGCGGTCTTCCTCCAACACAAACTCGCCGCTCTCGCGACAATCGAAGTCCATCATCTGTGGGTAGGTCTTACGCAGCCGGTCAAAAAAGTGCAAGACCGTCTCCCGGCCGGACGGGAGGGCCATCTTGGTATTGAGATAAATGTAGACCCCAAAGTCATCGCAGAGCGAGTTGTAAGGATTCATGTGGGTCCCTCAGGTTCGTTTGCAGATGCGAACCGATCGTGGCGACGCCGCCTCCTGATGGAGCTTTCTTCGGAGGAAAATCAACCTGCACGGCTCACGGGGGCGCGAGCGGGAGATTGAAGCCTCCCAAGAGGGCCTCCTCTTTATTCATTGTTCGTTTTTTTCGCACAGATGCAAGGTTCGTTCCGACGATTTTTTGATTGCGGTCTGGGCAGCCGGAGGCGGGCAGAAAAAGCCAGCGGGGTTGCGTCAGCGCCCTGAGTGCAGCCCCTCGGAACGCGAACGCAACCCCCTCTTGCTCCTTCCTCGTCCCCGTTCGCGGGGAGCGAGAGCATCACGCACTGCGGACCAGCTTGGCCTTGACGGGAATGGTGAGGTTGGTCTGGTGAATCCAACGGCCGGAGTCTGGGGCGCCATGCCAACGCTGCAAGGAGATCGAACGGACGTGATCGCGCTCTTCATCGTCCAAGACTTCAAAGAAAGCCTGAGCGAAGTTGGCGCGAACCTGGGTTGAGGAACGTCCGAGACAGATAAGCAGATCGGCACGGTCATCGAACACAGCTACGGCGCGCCATCCCTGGGGCTTGGCTTCCGTCTGATAGAACATGGGTTTGACCCTCCTTGGTCTGGGTGTGAGACGTGTCTCTAGAGTGACGGAAAGCTCATGGCAAGTCAAGAGCAACTGTTACATCGGGGGCGCCGCTTGGATGGGGGCGGGCGGTATGGCGTTAGTGCTCCGAGAGGCCAAACGCGAGGCGCTTGGGCCATCCCGCTCGCCCCCATCGAGAAGCAGACTTCGATGTCCGCAATATTCTGGACAGAAGCCCTTTCACTTGGTATGGATACGAAGAAGGCAAAGCCTGCTCCGACGAGGAGCCACCTGGTTGTTACTCGATCTCGCGCGCTCGTTTGGCACGAGGGCCGGCTGGGGATCGAAACCAATAGAAAGGACCGATTGCGATGACTCACGTTGTTTGCCAGCCGTGTTACGATTGCAAGTACACCGACTGCGTAGCTGTCTGCCCGGTGGAGTGCTTCTACCAAGACGAGAAGATGCTTTACATCGATCCTGCCGACTGCATCGATTGCGAAGCGTGCGTTCCCGAATGTCCGGTGGAGGCCATTTTTGCCGAGGCCAACGTTCCCGCCCAGTGGACCAGCTTCACAGCGCTCAATGCCGAACGTTCCGCCGCCCTGAAAGAGAGTGGCACCGGCCATATTACGGAGAAGCAAGATCCCCAGGAAGGCCCCGAGTGCCAGAAGAAAGGCTGACCTCCTCACCCCCCTGCCGCGCTCGCAAAGGCATTCTTTGCGAGCGTAGTAGGGGGGTAGGGGCCGTTGAATATGCCAGCCACCGGCGTTCTCCTCATCCAGCTCGGCACGCCTGACGCTCCTACCGAACTGGCGCTGCGCCGTTATCTTCGCCAATTTCTCAGCGACCCGCGTGTCATTGAGGCGCCGCGCCTACGTTGGTGGTTCGTCCTCAACTTGTTCGTCCTTCCGTTTCGGCCAAGACAATCCGCCGCCAAATATCAACGCATCTGGGACGCCGTTACCGGCTCGCCGCTCTTGCACTGGACACGCCGGCAAACCGAGGAGCTGCAAAAAGCCCTGCCCAGCGTGCCCGTGGCGTTCGGTATGCAAGTGGGCAATCCGCCGTTGGCCCAGACTGTGCATGAGCTGATCGAGCGGGGTGTTGATCGGCTCGTAGTGTTGCCGCTGTATCCGCAATATTCGGCCACCACGACGGCCTCTGCCGCCGATGTGCTGTTCCGCGCATTAATGCAAGAGCGACGTGTACCGGCCTTGCGGATCGTGCCGCCCTATTACGACCATCCTGCCTATCTCGACGCGATGGCTACGGTCATCCGCGACGAGCTGGCTCATCTGGCTTGGCAGCCGGAGCACTATTTGCTGAGCTTTCACGGCATCCCCATCCGTTACGCTCAGAAGGGCGATCCTTATGCCACCCACGTCAAGCGGACCACGGCGGGGCTAATCCAACGTCTTGGCTGGCCGCGCGGCCGGTGGACGCAGACCTTTCAATCGCTCTTTGGCCGCGAGGAATGGCTCAAGCCGTACACCGAACCGACGTTGGTACGGTTGGCCAAACAGGGCATCCGCCGCGTTTTTGTGGCCACGCCAGGGTTCACCAGCGATTGCCTGGAGACCATTGATGAAATCGGCCGCGAGGCGCGGGAAGCCTTTGAGCGCGCCGGCGGCGAGCAATTGCACCGTTGTCCGTGCCTGAACGATCATCCGGCCTGGATTGCAGCCATGACCACGCTGGTACGAGAGGAAGCCGTTGGGTGGATAGACAGCTAATACGCCGCGTAGGACTTTTCCTCGATCAGCCGCGAGCCGAGTCGCTCGTTGATCTGTCGCTTGAGGAGCGCCCGCCGGTCGTTTTGCTGATAAACCGAGCGGGCCAACTGAATGAAGCGCGGCCCGAACTCCTGCATCCGTTCGCAGGTACGGAGGGCGTCTTCGATCTGCCACAGCGTTTCGTTGACCGCTTTGAGGGCCTCTGTTAGTCGCGCCACTTCGGCCGAGTAAGGCAGACAGCGATTGCGTATGGCCGTCAGTTCCGCCAGTTCGGTACGCACATTGGCCAACTTGGCAGTATCGCGGATATGTTCCATTTTGATCTCCAGAATAGTAATTTTGTCGATCAACTCCCCCGGAGCGATGGGCACAAGTATTTCGGCTACAGGCGCGGCCTGTCCAATCTTCTGCCGCAGTTCGTCGGCCATGCGCGTGAAGAGCGATTCCCAATCGCCGCGGCGGACTTGACGGAACAGACGCATGGTGGGATACCACGGACTGTCTTGGCGTTCCAGCAGCCAGCGCCATTCTGGAGCGAATGTTAACGCCAGCCAAACCGGCACGCCGAGCGCCCCAGCTAAATGGGCCACGGCTGTATCGGAAGTGACCACGAGATCGAGGTTCTTCATCACCGCTGCGGTGTCTACAAAGGCATCGCCGGTTTCATCCAGCCGGCCTCCTAGATCGATCACAGGGAACTGGCTTGCCACTTCGTCCAGTTGCTCCGTGCCTGACCCTTTTTGCAGACTAATCAGCCGCACCCCTGCAACGCGCGCCAAGGGAGCAAAATAACGTAGCGGGATGGAACGATCACGATCGCCGCGATAAGCCGGATCGCCCTGCCAGGCGATGCCGACGCGGAACCCCTCCCAGGGGCTCAGTTCGCGGCGCCAGCTTTCGATGAGGTCGCGATCGGCGAAGAGATAGGGGACGTGGGCCGGCACTGTTTCCAGCGTAGTGCCGAGGATGCGCGGCAAGCTCAACAGCGGTGCCTGCACATCGTAAGACGGCAACGGCGCATTGTGCGGCACCAAACGGTCGATGCCTGGACAGCTTGACAAAAGACGGGTCAACTTGGCGGGGCATTGCACCAAGACCATGCCGCCTTGTTGCTTGACCAGGGCGGCGTAGCGAATGAACATGATGGTATCGCCGAGGCCTTGTTCGGCCCAGAGGAGAATGGTTTGTCCATTCAGCGGCGCGCCGTCCCAAAGCGACTGAGGGCCGGCCGGTTTGGGGGCCGGCCGATACTGCCAGCGATACTCGTAATCGCGCCAGCCACGTTCAAAATCGCCCAAGAGAAGCCAGGTCATGGCGCGGGCAAAACGGGCCTCGCTATGACCGGGGTTGAGCTGGGCTGCTTGCTCGTAGCAGGCCAAGGCTTCGTCGTAACGTCCCAGCTCCGCCAAGGCCAGGCCGAGGTTGTGATAGGCGGCGGCCAGGTCAGGCGCCAGTTGGATGGCCTTACGATAATGGGCGACGGCTTCCTCGAGGCGGCCCTGCTCGCGCGCCACAATGCCCAGACGGTTATACGAATCGGCGTGATTCGGCCGCAGGCGGATGGCTTCTTCCAGGTG
>JAJPIY010000098.1 GCA_021324515.1 Planctomycetota bacterium | reverse complement strand
TGTGTCTCTTTCTCCCGCGTCCTGTATAACAACGCGGAAGCCAGGCCAAGCCTGGGAACATCTGCCGGAGAAAGCAACGCTCATGGAACCGTATCAGATCGTGTTGTTGACCTTGGCCGCAATCGCGGCTGCCGAAGTCCTCCTCTTACTTCTGGTCAGTGGAGGGAGCTTCGCTCGCTTTGGCCTCGCCCTGAAAACCTATTTCCACGTCCTCCGCGATGCGGCGTTGGCCGAACGCATCCGCTCGTTGTTGGGGCCCTCTCCTACAGAGGAAGTCGAACCGTCCCGTTTGTCACCGGAGCCGCTGCGTTTCTTGGCGCTTTTGCAACGCGAAGGACGCTTGCTCGATTTTCTCTTGGAAGACATCCAGGCTGCTACGGACGAACAGGTTGGCGCCGGCGTCCGCGAACTGCACCGTCAGGCCCAGGCCGTCATCAAAGAACATCTCGTTCTGGAGCCGGTAATTGCCAAAAACGAGGGCGAAACCGTAGAAATACCAGCGAAGTTCGATCCCTCGGCCATCCGGCTGACCGGCAACGTAACGGGCCAACCGCCTTTCCGGGGCATCCTACACCACCACGGCTGGCGTGTCAAAAGCTATACGCTGCCGACGCTGCCCGAAGGCCAAGACCCCTTCGTGCTGGCGCCGGCGGAGGTGGAATTGCCATGACAGCAAACCGTTTGGGGTGAGGGGATATACATCGTCGCGCAGTTAAACTTTGATTTTAGCCGCAAAATGCGCGCGGAACTTGGCGACCTTCGGGGCGATGACCACTTGGCAATAGCCCTGATAGGGATTGCGACGGAAGTAGCCCTGATGATAGTCCTCGGCCCGGTAGAACGTCTGGAAGGGGGCCAGCTGCGTTACCACGGGCCTCCCATAAACACCCGATGCATTCAAGGCCGCGATCTTTTCCTCGGCAACACGCTTTTGTTCGGGCGAATGATAAAAAATCACCGAGCGATACTGCGTGCCCACATCGGCACCCTGGCGGTTCAGCGTTGTCGGATCGTGAATATCGAAAAAGACATCGAGCAATTCTGCAAAAGAAATCGCGCGGGGGTCGAAAGTGATTTGCACGACCTCGGCATGGCCGGTGTTGCCGGCGCAAACTTGTTGATAGGTTGGATGGGCCACGCTGCCGCCGGCGTAGCCGGATTCAACGCGCTCCACGCCGCGCAATTGCTCGAACACGGCTTCCAGACACCAGAAACAGCCGCCGCCCAATGTGGCGACTTCCGTTGTTTCTTGCATACTCACGGGGACCTCCTACAGATGGCGGCGGCCTCGACGAATGCTCTCTCTGCTACGGTAAACAATCTTCACAGGGGCGACAACAGCTTGTACCCATGATAGCAGACACGATACAATCGAGCACGAATGACCGAGTTTGGGGGCGCGCATGGCGATCGAGAGGCAAGGACCGCTGGCAGGAGTTCGCGTATTAGACGCTTCCCGGGTGTTGGCTGGTCCGTTCTGTGGGCAAATCCTCGGCGACCTCGGCGCGGAAGTCCTGAAAGTTGAACGCCCCGGCAGCGGCGATGAGACGCGCGGCTGGGGACCGCCTTTCGCCGGCACCCTGAGTGCGTACTTTCTTTCTTGCAACCGCAACAAGCGCGGCCTGACTCTGGACCTTGCCCATCCCGAAGGACAGCGGTTGTTTGACGAGTTGGCCCGCCGCAGCGATGTGCTGCTGGAAAATTTTCGCGCCGACAGCGCCGAACGCTTGGGGCTGAGCCCGCCTCAGCTGCTCAGTAAACATCCCCATTTGATTATCTGTTCCATTTCGGGATTCGGTCGAACCAGCTCCCTGCGCGATGCGCCGGGCTATGATTTCGCCATCCAGGCGCTGAGTGGCCTTATGAGTATCACAGGGCCGGTGGAGGGGCCGCCCTGCAAAGTCGGCGTGGCCGTGACGGACGTGTTGACCGGCCTGTATGCCGCCGTAGCCGTGTTAGCCTGTCTGCACGCACGGCACCAGAGCGGCCACGGCTACGCTATCGATCTGGCCCTGCTTGATTGCGCCGTCGCCGCCCAGGTCAACGTGGCCCAAGCGTATCTGACCAGCGGCGCCCTGCCGCCGCGACAAGGCAACGCCCATCTGCAAATCGTCCCTTATCAGCTGTTCGCCACGGCTGATAGCTGGCTGGTGCTTGCCGTCGGCAACGACGGACAGTGGCAACGATTTTGTCATGCCGCCCAGCGCCTGGACCTGGCGGCCGACGAACGTTTCCGGACCAATCCGCTGCGCGTACGCCACCGCAGCGTCCTTGTGCCCCTCCTGGAAACGCTCCTGCGCAGCCGCACTACGGCCGCCTGGGAAGAGCTGCTGCGCCATGCCGAAGTGCCGCATGCACCGGTATGGACGTATGCCGAGCTGTTCGCACAGCCAGAGATGGCCCAGCGCCTGCGTGTTACGGTTCACGATCCCGCGGGGCAGCCGGTGGACTTGATTGCTTCACCCTTTCATATCAGCGGAACAACCACATCAGCAACAGCGCCGCCGGCGTTGGGGCAGCATACGGACCAGGTCTTGACCCAGCTACTCGGTCTGGACGAGGAGCAAGTAAGAAAATTACGACAACAAGGAGTCGTTTAGGGTTTTTCCCGGTCGCGGGGCCTCATGGTTAACGGAAAACGGCAAACGGCGTTATAATCCCGTCATGAGCAATGCCGAGAAATATTTGCAACCGCGCGTCATCCGTCAGGTCGCGCGTCTCGACCTGCGGGCGAAATTCATCGTCGAAGGTTTTCTCTCCGGTCTGCACGCCAGTCCCTTTCAGGGCTTTAGCGTTGAATTCTCGGAGCACCGCAAATATGTCCCCGGCGACGACCTGAAAGACCTCGATTGGAACGTCTATGCCAAAACGGACAAATATTACATCAAAAAGTTCCAGGCTGAGACGAACGTGACCGGCTACCTGGTCATGGATCTCAGCGCCTCGATGGCCTGGACATACCGCCAAGAGCTGACCAAGTTCGAGTACGCCATTTGCTTGGCGGCGGCGTTGGGTTATCTGATGATCCGCCAACAAGACCCGGTCGGTCTGGTGACGTTTGACACGCGCATCCAAACCAGCCTGCCGCCACGCAGTAAACGGGCGCATCTGGGCACGATCCTGTCGGTGCTGGCCAATTTGAAACCGTCCGGCGAGACGGCTGTGGCTCCGGCGTTGCACCAACTCGCCAGCATGATCCGCAGCAAAAGCCTGGTCATGATCTTCAGCGACTTCTTGACCGACCCAGGACCGGTGCTGCAAAGCCTACACCACTTGCGTCACCGCGGCAACGAGATCATCCTGTTCCACATTCTCGATGAAGCCGAGGTGCATTTCCCCTTTGAAGGGCTAATCGAATTCGAGGACGTGGAATCGCCGGACAAGCTGGTGCTCGACGCCAAGGGCATGCGCAGCGATTATCTGCAAGCAGTAACGGAGTTTCAGGCGCACTATCGCCGTGAGTGCGCCAAGGCCAATATCGATTACGTCCCTATCGATACAAGCGTGAGTTTCGACAAGGCGTTGCTGGAATATCTGCTCCAGAGGCAGCGCCAATTCTGACGCAGCAGAGATTTCCAAGCGGGAGGACAGCCGTCTCGGCTGAAATTAGAGTTGGGACGCGGAACATCCATGCGGCCTGGGCGCGGCCGGAAGTTCACGCGAGGTGGTGCAACTCTGGGAACACATCGGCAGACAAACCGGCGTCGCGGACCAACTCGCTCAGTTTTTTCACTGCTGCGAAGCGATAGTTGGCCACCTGCTGCTCGCTGATTTTGAGGAAAGCAGCAACCTCGCGGTTGGCCCAGCCCTTGACCCACAACAGCTCCAGGACTTTCAGCCGTATCCAATCGCCTTTTTCTTGCAGGCCGCGCAAAATCTGGCCCAGACAGCGGGCGATAGCGGCGTTTTCCAGTTCGCGGCGCTCTTCGCTGCGGGCCACGCTCGACGCTCCCGGCTGGTCGTCGATTTGCTGATTGAGCAGGTCCGAAGAGCTATCGCGGAGCGGACGCAAGGGGTGCCGGCCGCTGCGGCGAAGGTGGTCGGTCAGCTTGTGTGCGGCGATAGTGAAAAGATAGGTTTGCAGTTCGCGGCGGTCGTCGAAATTGGGCAGACTGTTGAGGAAGCCGACGAAGGTCTCCTGCACCACGTCTTCGCTGGCGCAGCGGTCGTGGAGGCGGCGCTGGACGAAAGCCAGCAGCCGACCTTCGTAGCGCGCAATGAGCGTCTCCCAGGCGCGCGGATCGCCGCCGCGAATTTGCTGAATCAACAGACGGTCGCTCTCGGAGGGCATAGGCGTTATCCCGCCACGCACAGACCCGCAACGAGGACCACGAGGATGCTGATGGCCGCGATGCGCAGCAAGCGCGTGTAATAACCTTTGGTCGCTTCTTCCAGACGTAGATAGCCGCCCACCACGCTGAGTAAGCCCATCGCGCCGAGGAGGACAAGAAACGCTTGCTTGTGCCGTTCTTTCATGCGTTGGTGCTGGGCTTGTTTGTGAATATCGCGGTCCTGGCTGTCGGTGATGGCCAGCTGCATCTTGACGACCTTCATAACGCCCATCGGCTCGTCGAATTTCTTGTCTTCCCATTCATAGAACTGGACCATCTTGTGCTCGAGCAGATAATCCGCATCGGGGGACCAGTTAAGCTCGCCGTACTTGTACTGCTTCAGCCAAGTGCAAGCATTATTCAAAGCGTCTTTTCGCGCAGCGAATTCGCTCTTGCCGTAGCCGGTGAACTCCTCGTGGATAAGAGTTTTCTCCTCCTGGACAGGAGTTTTTTTGGGCCCTGCCGCTGGCCGGCGGTGGTCGTGTCCAGCAGCGAGCGGCGGCAAGTTGCCAACAACCAGGCACAGGACGGCCAGACACAGCCAGTTGGTGATCCGCATCGAAGTTCCTCCTCATTCTTCCGGCGAGCGGGGCGTGTGAACGCCCCGGTATGTGTCACCGGGGTGTTCACACACCCCGCTCGCCCGGTGGTGTCAAGCGTAGCGCAGGCGCAGGCGCTTGGCAATGGGCGCCGGCGGTTGCTCCCAAGGACTCACCAATTGCACAATCGCGGCCGTCATCGCCAATACCAGGATGAGGAGTCCTGGATTGGGGATGATGCTCAACGGTCGAATCAGCAGCAGCATCAGCACCAAGCCCCAGAAGCCGGCGCCCAGGATAGGGGCGAAGCTGAAGCGATGCGCACGGCGGCGGGCCGTCAGGCGCCACCAACGCATGGCGAAAAAGGCCAGAGCATAAAAGCTGAAATACGACATTCCCGCAGCCCCTTGTATGGAAAGAAAAGCGAACGAGCCGCCGTCCATCCACCAGCAGGCCACACCAACCAGTCCGCCGATCGCCAGCAGAGCGAAGCGACGTAGCCACGAATCGCCGCGGCGTTCGGTCCAGAACTTGGAGGGAACCAGGATGGCCCAGCAGGCGGCCACTGTCGGAAAGAAGACACGGCCCATCTCCACAAGCAGGTCGTCGGCTTTCGGTTGGCGAATCGCCGTCCATAAGATGCTGCCCAGGGCAGTGAACAACACGACCAGGAGCATCGAGCCGCACAGTTCCATCACCTGAGCGCGGCGCGAAACAGCGGGCAGGGCGACGAGGACCGGCTCCGGTGGGCGCGGCGGACGCACCGGCACGGCGGCGCCCCTTGGGGGTGGGGGGGGCGCCGCGGCCGGCACGCGGGAGGGCGCTCGAGGCACCGACGCAGCTCCGCCCGCCTCGATTGCCTCGACGGCGCGGGCCATCTCGGTCATGCTGGCATAGCGCTGCGACGGGTTCTTGGCCAGCGCTTTTGAGAGAACTGGGAGGTATTCGGTCGGAATTTGGCTCAGGTCCGGCGGCGTGGTCAGATGTTTCATCAAAATTTCCCCGGAGCTTTCGCCGTCGAACGGCACCCGGCCAGTCAGCATTTCGTAGAGGATGATGCCGGCGGCGTAGGTATCGATCTGTTTGCCGTAGTTGCCGGTGGAGATCTCCGGGGCCATGTAATGTACGGTGCCGACGCTGTGTGTCTGGGCGGTACGCTGACTAGAACCGATCGCTTTGGACAGACCGTAATCCCCGACCTTGACCATGCCGTTTTCCAGAAAGATGTTGGCCGGCTTGAGGTCGCGGTGAACGATGCCGTGATCGTGCAGATAAGCGACGGCGCGGGCCAAGCCGAGAAACCATTCACGGGCCAACTCGCGCGGCAAGCCGTTCGGGTGCCGGTTGAGGATCACATTGAGCGGCTCGCCGGCAATGTATTCCATGACCACCCAACGATCCCCGTGGTGGTCGGTGCGCAGGTCGTAGAGATTGACGAGGTTGGGGTGTTTCAAGTTGAGACACTGCGCCACGCCGCGCAGCTCGATCTGTGTGTCGCCGCGCACCAACTTGAGCGCGACTTCCTTACCACCGTCGCTGACAGCGAAATAAACTTCGCCAAAGCCGCCGCGGCCGATGCCGCGCTTCAGCGTGAACCCATCCAGGGGTCGTTGTCCCGAACTGTAGGTGAACTTCATGGCCAGCCCCCTACGTGGATTTTATCAGCCCGCAGTGCCAGCAAGGGTTGCTATCTGTCCGGCCCCCGCTGACGCGGATGCTTCGGGCTGGTAAAGATATTACCCCAATCGCACCCCCACAGGTTCAATTGCGAACGAAATATTTTCGCCGTGGACCGTGGCATGGGGATCGCTCAGCAATAGACGCTCGCCGCTGGTGCGCCCATTGATGCATAGTTTGCCGCCATGCCGAATGCCCAGCGTATCTTTATGGCGAAACAACACGAGCGGCTGTTTCAGGTCCGGTACATTCACATGCGCTTGCGGCCCCTCGCCCAAAATCAGCGTATCGGCCATCAACAGGATGGCATCGACCGACAGCGGCAAGCGATGCCCGCTGACCAGATCGAGTCGAGCGCTGGTGCTGATCGGCGCCGGCAGACGAAACTGCAACTGACACGAAGCACCCAGCGTGATACGGTCGCTGGTTTGCAGCAGTGCCCGCGTCACTTCACGTCCATTCACCTGAATGGAACGAACTGCCTCCAGAATATAGCCTTCCGCATCGCGTGTCAGGCTGGCATGCAAACGGGACACGTCGGCCACCAGCGGAATGTCCACGTGGCCATCGTGGAGCGCTTGCCCAAACGTCACCCGCGCTCCCATACACACCAGATAACCACCAACGCCGTCGATCCACAACAAAAATCGCGGCGGCAACTCGCCTCTCCCTCCGCCTTCCTCCGCAAGGGGAGAGAGAGAAAGAGGCCCTCTCCCCGCTTG
>JAJPIY010000008.1 GCA_021324515.1 Planctomycetota bacterium | reverse complement strand
GTTCATGATGAAACGCTCCGGAGAAGGGCATAAAAAAAGGCCCCACCAGGAACGCGGTTCTCCTGGCGGGGCCTGATTCTATTGTAGATCGACCCTACCAGCGGAGAATCTCCACGGTAGGGGTCATCAGCGGCGGCTGACATGAGCCGCGGCGGTTTACGGCGAACCCCATCGCCACAGGGAAATCTAGCCGGAAAGCCGGCGAGTGTCAACGGCGCGCCGCTCGGTAAGGCGGAAGGACCAGGGCTGTTCTCAATTTGATCTTGGCAGGCAGAGGAGAATTGCGTAAGGGAGGTAGGTCGCCCGTCATCAAGGAGGCTTGTCCCATGCCTGCCCCCCTGAGCCTGTTGGAAGAACTGGCCCGTATCCCCAGGGCAGTTCAATGTTTCAAACTGGGTAAGGGAACTTGCCATAAGTTCAATAGCGATGGTCGCCAGGCCCTGTCCCATTTTCCCTATCTTGAAACATTGAACTGCCCTGGTCCGTCAAGCACGCCGGTTTTCCTCTGGATCTGAATCCCTGGCCATGCTATAGCCTGCCGTTCGTTTTGCTCAACCTGGTCGAAGCGCTACGGGGAAAGGCGCTGCGACAAAGCGTTGTTAAACGGTGTTAAGGTAGGAGATATGATTATCACACGCAGTCCGCTGCGGTTGTCTTTGGGCGGCGGCGGCACGGACTTACCTGCTTACTATGAAAAGCACACTGGCTTTTTGATTGCCGCCGCCATTGATAAATATGTCTGTGTCACCTTGCATCATACCTTCGTACCCGAACTTATCATCAAGCATTCCAAACTTGAACGGGTCACCCATGTCGAGGAAATCCATCATCCTATCATACGCGAATCGTTACGTCTGGTGGACGTGGACATTGCTGGGCTAGAAATTATCAGTATGGCTGACATCCCTGCCCGCGCGGGTCTGGGTTCGTCCGGCAGTTTTACCACAGCCCTGCTCAAAGCGCTACACACCTATAAAAAGGACCTTATCTCTCCTCAAGATCTGGCGGAACAAGCCTGTTACATTGAAATCGAGCGGCTCCAAGGGCCGATCGGCAAGCAAGACCAATACATTGCTGCTTACGGCGGATTGACTTGTTTTCAATTCCAGCCGGATGGGCGCGTTGAAGCTTGGCCGCTGCGTATCAGTTCGGAGACCTTGTACAACCTTGAAGATAACTTACTATTGTTTTTCACCGCCCCCAGCCGTGCAAGATCGGCCAATCTCAAGAAGAAAAACGAACGCAGAAAACCATGCGAACAGGGCATGGTAGATAGTTTGCACTTTATAAAGGAATTGGGTTATCAGATCAAAGAAGCCCTTGAGGAAGGTGATTTGGTCCGTTTTGCCCAACTGATGAATGTCGATTGGGAACACAAAAAGAAATGCCACGGCAGCACGATCAATAAAGAAATCGAGCGCTGGTATCAGCTCGCGCGCGCGAACGGCGCGTTGGGTGGCAAACTCGTTGGCGGCGGCACTTTTCTTATGTTCTACGCAGAGGACAAGGCCCGCCTGCGCCGCGCCTTGGCGCAAACGAAGCTGCGCGAAGTGCGTTTCCGCTTTGAGTTTGAAGGGACCAAGTGCGTAGCGGCGTAACGTAATTTTCCTCAGCAGCTAACGCTGGTGGGGAAACTTAACTGCCGGACGGCGGCGTCCGGTTCGGAACAGAGGCACACGGTAAGCGAAGGCAACCGCTGTGCGCAAAGAGAGGCGAACCATTTCATGCGGGTCCTGGTGAATGGCCTGGCCGCGGCCGGTCCCATGACAGGAATCGGCCATTATACAACGCAGCTGTTGCGTTGTTTGCGCGCGCAAGCAGATAAGGAAGACATCTACGTCTTTCCCAATGGCTGGCTGCGGCAGGCTCGCTCCCTGTGGGTCCATCTGCGTTCGCGGTTGGAAAAAACCAGTCAACAGGCTCCCGGCGCGGCCAAGCCAGCCACCGCGACGAGGAGGGCCGCGTCAGCGCCCCGGGCGACATGGCATGGCCGAACCTTGCGTGCTCTGCGGGCTTCGGGGCAATGGCTGCTGACCCGCAACTTCCAGGCAGCTTGTCGCAGCGGCTTCGACCTTTATCACGAACCTAACTACATCCCCTTGCCCAGCGACTTGCCGACTGTAGCTACCGTCCACGATTTATCGGTATTGCTCCACCCCGAATGGCATCCTGCCGACCGGGTTGCCTATTTTGAGCGCCACTTTCGTTACGGCCTCCAGCAGTGCCGCCATGTCTTGGCCATCTCGGAATCCGCGCGACAGGAGATCCTGCGCACCTTACACCTGCGGCCGGAGCAAGTAACGCGCACTTATATGGGCATACGGCCGGGCTTGATGCCGTTGCCCCCACACAAGATCCAGCAGACGTTGCGGCAGTTGAATTTGCCTTCGCGCTATCTGCTCTACGTCGGCACCATTGAGCCGCGCAAGAACCTTACCACACTGCTCCGCGCCTATCGCGCCCTCGATGAGCGGGTCCGCCGCGCTTATCCACTCGTCCTCGTGGGCAACTGGGGCTGGAACGCTGGCGAGGTCGCTCGCTTGCTCCAATCCAAAGAAGCAGCGGCGGAGGTGATTCATCTCGGCTACGTTCCGGAAGGGGCCCTATCGGCGTTGTACAACGGGGCGCGGGCCTTGGTGTATCCCTCGTTGTACGAGGGGTTCGGCCTGCCACCGGTGGAGATGCTGGCCTGCGGCGGTGCGGTGTTGGCC
>JAJPIY010000159.1 GCA_021324515.1 Planctomycetota bacterium | reverse complement strand
TCCTTGACGTTGGCCTCATCCATCGTGGGATTGCTGACGGTCAGCACGCCCAAGGGAATGGTGGCCGTAGGATCAAACGGCAAGACCACCGGCGGCAGGGTGTTGGGCGGCAGGGTCGGCAGTGTGCCCAAGGCCAACTGTCCAGTCATGGTCAAGGCGCCGTTGGGATCGATGTCATCGCGGAAGTAGACACGGACGATGCTGACGCCAGGGACCGATTTCGAGGTCAGGCGCATGGCGCCGGGCGATTGGTTGACCCAGCGTTCGATGCGATTGGTGATGGTCTTTTCGATGGAGGAAGCCGGCATGCCCTGATAGTAGGTGATGACCTGCACCGCAGGCGCCTTGAACACGGGCAAAATGTCTTTGGGGATGTTTTCCAGCGAGAGGACCCCCAAAAAGAGGATCATGAAGACGATGGTAGCCACCATGTAGGGGTTACGCAGCGACGCCTTGATTAACCACATTCCGAAAATTCCTTTCGAACGAGGTCCGCACGGTCGCTTGGGGAGGGAGAGTTATGCGTGCCGACGGCGAGCGCGTCATGGACCTTGCTTGCGGCCTACCATCTCGAACTGCCGACCTAACCGATTTGTAATCTTACGATGCACTTCCAGATTACGCCACAGTAATTCTGTTACTTTTTTGTAAGGTTACAACTGTTCGGGCCCAGTATGGCCTTCAGGAGGCAGGGCCAAACTCTTGTGCATTGCACGGAAACGGCCTGGCCTG
Organism: Planctomycetota bacterium; assembly: GCA_021324515.1. Classification (GTDB taxonomy): domain Bacteria; phylum Planctomycetota; class Planctomycetia; order Gemmatales; family Gemmataceae; genus JAJPHU01. Next base: position 5,525 of record JAJPIY010000159.1, on the reverse strand, counting down.
TTATACTGCGTCCCCGTGTCGGGCCGAGGGACCAGAGGTGTTGCGAGTTGTCCCGCGGACAGATCGGAAATACACGCGTTATCCTTGAGACCACGCTCGGCGTTGGAAGGCGAGGACAGGATTGAGGGATGGCTGTAGGAACGCCACACACGCTGCTTCGCGGCGGCCTGGTGTTTGCGGCGCTGAGCGTCTTCGGCTGCGGCCATGACGACGCTTTGACCCCCGTTCACGGGCGGGTTTTCTTTCGTGGCCGACCTCTGCCCGGCGGCACGATCGTCTTCACGCCCGATGCGGAGCGTGGCGGCCACGGTCCTTTGGCCACAGGCGAAATTGACGCCGAGGGGCGCTACTCGTTGCACAGTGGCGACAAGCTCGGTGCCGTCCCTGGCTGGCACCGTGTCACCATCGCTCCCCCCACCCTCGCCGTCACGCCCGGACAGGCCGTCCCGCCGCCTGCCGTCGAATTGCCCCGCAAGTATCGGGATCCCGAACAGTCCGGTTTGCTTCGTGAGGTCCGACCCGGCAGAAACGGCGAGCACGATTTCTATTTGGAATAAGCAAGGGACCACAGAAGCACAGAGACACAGATGAAGAAAAGACAGAGAGAAAAATTACGAAGAGAGCATAAGAGGAGTATTATCGTAGAGTTTATAATTTGAAAAAGCCTCATTTTTTCCGCGTTTTTGCTGTGTCTCTGTGCCTCTGGGGCCTTTTTTTTAAAGGATCGAGGCAATGAACGCCATCTTGCGCGGTCTGGTGCGAGCCGTGTCCGAGACTTTCACGCTGCCCGGCCCCATTCTGGAGATTGGCTCCTATCAGGTGGGGGGGCAGGAAGGCGTCGCCGACCTGCGGACGTTGTTCTCCGGCCGTTCGTATCTGGGCGTGGACATTCGTGCCGGGCGCGGTGTAGACCTGCTGGCCAACGTCGAGGCGTTGCCCTATGCTGCTGGCTCGATCGGCACTATTTTGGCCATCAGCACCTTGGAGCATGTGCCGCACTTTTGGCGCGCCTTCGACGAGATGTACCGCGTCCTTCGGCCGGACGGCGCTTTGCTTGTCGCTTGTCCGTTTTATTTTCATCATCACCCACACCCCAGCGACTATTGGCGCTTCACTCCAGAGGCACTGGAAATGTTGTTGGCACCGTATCCGAGCAAGATCATCGGCTATCACGGCCCACCCGCACGGCCGGCTAACGTATGGGGACTGGCCTTCCGCGAAGGGCGTGCGGCCATCCGCACCGAAGAGTTCCATTTGTACCAGATGCGCTTGCACCAGCACGCCCGTATGCCGTTGCCCCTGGGGCGTTACCTGCGCTTGCAGCTCGGACGCTGGTTGTTCGGTCCTGGACATTTCGCTCCCTACCTGCAACGCGAACACCTGGGGAATAAATGCCTCAACCGCGACGTCCCACGTCTGCAATCCGAAATCCGAAACGAACCAAGGAAGGAGAGACATGTCCACGTTGCCGCTTAAGGCTCCGATTGCGGATTGCGGAGTGCGGGCCTCCGATTCGGCGATCGAGGTTTCAGTCTGCATCGTCAACTGGAACTGCCGCGATTATTTGCAAGCCTGTTTGCAATCGCTGCGGGAGGCGGCGCTGGAGGTGTCGCTGGAAGTGCTGGTCGTGGACAACGGTTCTCGCGACGGGGCGGCGGACATGGTAGCCGAACTGTTTCCTGAGGTGGTGCTGATCCGCAACGCCGAGAACGCCGGCTTCGCGCGGGGCAACAATCAGGCGGCCGAGTTGGCGCGGGGCCGTTATCTGTTTTTTTTGAACAATGATACCATCGTACCGGCCGGTACTCTGCGTGGTCTGCTGGATTATGCACGAGCGCATCCGGAAGCGGGTATCCTGGGGCCGCAGCTACGCGATGAGCAAGGTCGGCCGCAGCTCTCGTACCGTACCCGGCCAACGTTGCCGGCGCTGTTGCACCGCATCACTTGGCTGCGCTGGCTCGGCCTGTTTCGCCAAGCGTATCGCCGCTACCGGGGCCGAGACAGCGTCCCTCCTTACCCCTCCCTAAAGGGGAGCGGGACGGACGCTGAGCCACGGCCCGTCGAAATCCTCATGGGCGCCGCTTTGTTCATGCCGCGGGCTGTCTTCCGCGCCTGCGGCGCCTGGGACGAGGGATATACCTTCGGCGGCGAGGACATCGACTTGTGCATCCGGGTCGGCCGGCGCTACCGCGTGATCTATCATCCGAGCCTGGAAATTGTGCATTTCAACCGTGTCAGCAGCCGCCAGCACATCGGTTTTTCCTATTCGCACACGGTCATCGGCATCACGCGCTTCTTACGCAAGCATGGCTGCTCGCCGGCCGGCTTGTTGTTCTACAAGCTGGCCCTGACGCTGGACGCGCCGCTGCGCTGGGTTGGCCATGCCGTGCGCTATGCCTGGCGGCGCCTGCGCCGCCAACCCCATCGCGCCGCCAAGAGCCGCATCGTCATGCGCGGACTGGAACATTTCCTGCTGCACGAATTGCCAGCACTCTGGCGCGTGTGAATCCCGGTCTGCCGCCCAAGAGCCGGCTTGACGCTGCGCGGGAGGGCCGCTATCATCAATCCCGGTTTGGTGGAGGCGGGCACGGTGAGCAAAAGCGGATCGCTTGTCTCCTCCTTCAAATCGCGGAAAAGGACAAACATAGGGCAGTGCCGCTGGACTCGTCAATTATCCATGGACGGACGCCTCTCGTGCAGCAAACCTCATGATGATGCAACGCTCGGCGTCGGCCGTCCGTGTGTGGGCGCCGGCCAAGGTAAACCTGTTTTTGGAAGTGCTGGCGCGGCGACCCGATGGATACCACGAGCTGGCGACCCTGATGGTGGCCGTCAGCCTGTATGACACTCTGGAGTTCACGGAGCGTTCCCAGACCGGGTCTGGGAACGAGGAAGGAGTAACGACGCTTCGCTGCGATCACCCTTCTCTCTCGACCGGACCGGACAATCTCATTTGCCGCGCCGTCGAACGGGTGCGGCGCGAGGCGGGGCGAAGGGAGAGTGTAGGCATTCGCCTGTGGAAGCGCATTCCGATGGCGGCGGGATTGGCCGGCGGTTCCAGCGATGCCGCCGCTACTCTTGCCGGACTGAATCGCCTATGGCGTCTGGGCTGGGACCGGGACAAACTGATCCGGCTGGGCGCCGAGCTAGGAAGTGATGTGTCGTTTTTTTTCGCTGCGCCGGCAGCTTGGTGTACCGGACGCGGCGAACAAGTCGAGCCGCTGCGGTTGGGCCGGGCGCTCGATTTGGTACTGATTGCGCCGCCGCTAGGTTTGTCCACGGCGGCGGTGTTTCGCGGCGTGACGGTCCCCCGCTCGCCGCGATCCGGCGCAGCCATTCGCCAGGCTGCGGCGGAAGGAGATGTAAATGAACTTGGCCGGCAGCTGCACAATCGTTTGCAGCCTGTGGCCGAGCAGCTGTGTCCTGCTGTGGCCGACCTGTCCGCCCGACTGGCCGGCCTGGGGCCGGCAGGCCAGCTGATGACCGGCAGCGGCAGCACCGTGTTCGCTCTCTGCCGCGACCCCGGCGAGGCCCTGAGGCTCGCACGCGCCCTGAATTCAGCACGGGAAGAGCTGGGCGGCGCGCGTGTTTTTGTGGTTCGGAGTTGCCATTGAGTGTGCCACAGAAAAAAAGGAGAACAACTGTGGTCATCACCGAAGTCCGTATTAAGCTCATGGAAGACAGCAATGAGAACGAACGCTTGCAGGCGTTCTGTTCGGTGACGTTCGATGATGCTTTCGTCATCCGCGACTTAAAGATCATCGAAGGCACCAAAGGCTCGTTCGTGGCCATGCCCAGCCGCAAGCTGACGGATCGTTGTCCCGCGTGCGGCTGCAAAAACCATTTGCGTGCCCGCTTCTGCAACCAATGCGGCAGCAAGCTCGACGAGGACCGCGCCACCCGCGACGCGGACGGCCGCGTCAAGCTGCACGCCGACATCGCGCATCCGATTAATTCGGCCTGTCGCGAAGTCATTCAAACGGCCGTCTTGAAGGCGTTCCATGCCGAAAAGGAAAAGGCCAAGCTGCCTGGCTATGTCTGCACCTACGACGATTACGACAGCGATTACGACGGCGCCGCCAGCTACACGCAGATCGTCAGTGAAATGAGCGGTTCGCGTGGCTATCGCACGGGCGGTAATCGCAAGGAAGCGTCCAGTTCCGTCGGCGCCCGCGAAGACAAGCGCGCCGAGGGCTTCGGTGCAGGCATTCTGTGAGGCAGTTAGCCAAGCTACGCCCTAGGGAGCCGCCAACCGCTGTTCCCTAGGGTGTGGTGCGGATTGGTTTGCCTGCTTCACTTCGCCAAGAACGGAAACAGGCGAGCCAGCTCCTCTTTTTGCGGCTGTCGGCCATATTCGCAGATCTCGAACGCTTCGGCGTACTGCACTTTGTCCGCTTTCTCCTTGCCGTACCAGTCGGCCAATTGGGCACGATAGCGCTGAGCGATAGCGCGGTTGCGCTGGGCGAAGTTCTCGCGCACCTGGCGGCGGCGCGCGGCCTGCTTTTCGGGATCGCTCGGCAGCAAGTCCGCCGAACCATTGGCCCCGCCCTCGTAAAACTGCGATACCAGCGCGTCCAGGGCATCGAGCTTGCGATCGATCACCGAATCGATAGACACCGCGATGTCGGGTTGGAACGGATTGGGTTTCTGAAAGCGGTCGGGATAGAAGAGGAACACGGGATTGTTCGGCAGGATCGGCGTATCGGGACAGAAGAACGGTACCGTGACCATGTACGCCGAATCCTGCACGAGGATGCCCGTGTAGCGATGATCGGGGTGGTAATCGTTGGGCCGATGGCTCATGACGATGTCGGCCTTCCATTGGCGGATGAGGCGCGTGATGGTGCGGCGATTTTCCAGGGTCGGCAGCAACTCGCCGTCATGGATGTCGAGCACCTCGGTGGTGATGCCGAGGATGTGGGCGGCACGTTCGACTTCAGCGGTGCGTCGTCGCGCCAGCGGACCGCCAGCTTCGCGCCAGTGGCCGATGTCGCCGTTAGTCACCGAGACGAACTTGACATGATGGCCTTGCGCCGCCCACAGCGCCGCTACGCCCCCGGCCTGCAACTCGCAATCGTCCGGGTGGGCTCCGAAACAGAGGATGCGCAGCTTGCCATCCTCGGGCGGAGCTGCACGGCGGGTAGGCGGCTGCCCCCGCCCTTCATCCGCCTTCACGACCATCGGCGTCGAACGCTGAAACCAAGCTCCGGCTAGCACTCCCGCCGCAAAACATCCCACAACGATCAGTTCGATTCGGTATCGCTTCATCACTATGCCACCTTTCTTAGGGCTAACGGACAAAACTCCCTCCCCCCTTGTGGGGGAGGGAGAAAAAAGCTCCCTCCCCCCTTGTGGGGGAGGGTTGGGGTGGGGGGGGAAGTACAATGCAGACAAGGAGTTCTAACCCCCCCACCCTAACCCTCCCCCACAGGGGGGAGGGAACAAATACAACTCCCTCCCCCACAGGGGGGAGGGAACAAATACAACTCCCTCCCCCACAGGGGGGAGGGAACAAATACAACTCC
>JAJPIY010000258.1 GCA_021324515.1 Planctomycetota bacterium | reverse complement strand
TGATCTGCGCTTCCAGCGCATCCAGATCAGCATTTAACATGTGGAAGAAATCAGATAGTTGCGGATGCATGGCGAGGACAATGGCCTCCAAGGACTGTATCTCCGCGTTGAACGCCTGGAAAAGAGTGTCTATCTGTTGAATGATCGGATCGTCCGGAGACGGCGTTGTCGAATTGCCAGAAGACGACATCTGTACAGACGAGGGCGCTGGATTGCCGCCGTCCTTGTGGTCGCAGCCTTCCTGGGAGGACGACTTTGTCTGGAACGTCCACACCTGAAGCGTATTGGTATTGTCGTCCACGGCGGCGAAGCGCACTTGATCGCCGACCTTCTGTACAGCCAGGCCAAACGCTGCCCCGGGAGGGCCGCTGTCGAGTTGGAACTGGCCCACGAATTGCCCGTGCTTGGTATACTCGACTAGTTCGTTGGCTTGATTGGGATCGGCGTTGACGGCGTCGCCGTTGGCAGCGATCAGGTCGCCGTTGGGCGCCAACAGCAAAGCCAGCGGTCCATGCAGGTGTTGGGGATCTTGCACCACCGCTTTGCCTTTTCCTTGATCGGTGGTCGTGTGGGCCGCGTGGGCAATGGCGTAGATAACGTTGTCGCCGGTGGCAGCGACGTAGAGCGTATCAGTCTTCGCGTCGAAGGCCAGTCCTGTCGGCCCAACCACCAGCGCGGCGGGATCGGTTCGATGAGTGTAACCGGAGGCGATTTGCGTTTCACTCTCCACTTGCGGTGCGCCTCCTTCGGGAATGGTCAGGTCGATCCGCGTCACTGTGCCGCTCAGCACGTTGCTGACAAATACCTGAGCGTGCGTGGCGTCTACGTTATGAATCGTCAAGTCCCACGGACCTTGGAGTAGAGCGGAATCGCTGAGTTCCATCACTTCGTTGCCGTTGCTGTCCAAAATGAGCAATCCGCCGTTGCTCACCGTATTGACACCATTGATCGTGGTAGCGGGAGCGCTACCGACGAGGACGAACCCTTGCGGCAGTATTCCCAGGGCGGTGGTCAAGCCGAGGCCCGTCGGTCCTTGGAAGAAAGTCGATTGCTGGCCGTCGGGCGTGATCTTGACAATGGTTGATCCCGTGGCTTGAACGTTGTACGAGAGCTACCGGACAAAACCATTGGCGTCGTGCCGGATGAAGATTACACAAGCGGCGAGTTGAACCCAGCCCAGATAACGCTTGACAACGCGATCGAACCGGCGAGCCATCCGCCCGAATGGGGACAAAAATGCATGGCAACGCTCCACCGCACAACGAATCCGACCTACCCCAGCTTGCCGCCCCTTGCCACGCTTGGGGGCTTCCATTCGGAAGCCGGCTGCGTTAACGCGGGCCTGGGTCGGCCGATTGCCATACGTCCCGTCCGCCCGCGACCGCGGCAGGTCCCGCACGTCCGTGGGACAGACGGGCGTCTCGGCCGGCGGCGGCTGGACGACCAGCGACTCCAGCACCGCCTGGGTTTGCACGCCATCCTTGGCATGGGCTCCGGTAAGGACGGCCCCCAGCGGCATCCCATAAGCGTCGCTCGCTATGGGGATGGCCGTACCGGACTTACGGCGATCCACCGGCGATGGCCCGGTGTCTTTACCCCTTTTTTGATGGCTTCTGGGAACCGTCGAGGAGGACTTGATCCCAGTTGATGCCATGCAACTGCACATAGCGTTGGGCCAGTTGTTGCCAGGCCGTAGGGAAGCAGTCCAAGAGCAACCAGCGCTTGAGACGGCGTTGGACGGTTTTGTAACTGGGGAAGCATTTGGGCAGTAGCTCCCAGCCGACGCCTGCGATCAACAATTAGAGCAAGGCGTGGAAGCATTGGCGGTTGCCCTTGGGTTTGCGGCCGTTGCCCTTCCAGACGACGGGGGGCAGGATCGGCTCGAAAACAGCCCAAACATCGTCCGGGACGTCTTTGACGAAGTCGGTCCGTTGCATAGCTGGAACCTCCGGGGGTCCCAGCTGCATATAGGTTTTCGTCAGCTGCCGGCAAGGGGGTTTGTCCGGTAGCTCTTATACTGCTGCCACGCAGCCCTACAAATGAAAAAAATGAAAAAAATTGCCAAATATTCCTTCGTGAATGGACGCATCGAGGCCAGCGGGCGAAAATGCCAGAGGAGCGTGTGGTCGGCGGCCAGGCCACAACACGAATCTGTTCAAAAGGTTGTACATATGTCTTCCGATCAACCGACACGCAACATCCCTATCCGACTGCTGCCGATCCTGATCGCCCTTATCGTCGCCGGCCTCCTCATCGCCAAGGGCTGGCAAACGGGGCCGTTTGGGCGGCATCAGATCGTGGCCCTCAGTCCCGAACAAGAAGCCCAGTTAGGTGCGCAAGCGTTCCAACAAGTGCTGCACGAATCCGAGGTGGTGCGCGAAGGGCCAATCGTCGCCGTCGTTCGTCGTCTCGGCAGCCGTCTGGCCGATGCATCGAACCATAAAGATGTGTTAGCTCGTTTGCAATTGAAGCCGCAACATTTTCAGTGGGCCTACCGTGTCGTCCGCAGTCGGCAAGTCAACGCTTTTTGTCTGCCCGGCGGCAAAGTGGTCGTTTACACGGGCATCCTACCGGTAGCCGAAACCGAAGATGGATTGGCGACGGTGCTCGGTCACGAAATCGGCCACGCCCTGGCGCACCACGGTGCCGAACGCATGGCTCAGCAACAACTGGTACAGCTGGGCCAACTCGCCGTCGCTTCCTCGCTCGGCGACCTGGACCCCCGCCAACAACGGCAAGTGATGGCCTTGCTCGGCGCTGGCTCGCAGTTCGGTATCCTGCTGCCGTTCAGCCGCAAGCACGAATCCGAAGCGGACCACATCGGCCTGCTGCTCATGGCCGCGGCAGGCTATGATCCGCGCCAGGCGATCCATTTCTGGCAGCGCATGGAGCGAATAAGCGGCAACCAACGGCTGGAATTCACGTCCACACACCCCAGCCACGAGCATCGCATCCGCGACCTGAAACGTTGGCTGGCGGAGGCGGAGCCGCTGTACGCCCACAGCGACAAGCAACGCGGCCAACGTCCGTTGCCCCTTCCATGATGAGTCGAAAGGGAACGGGAACACACGTCTCGAAGGGGTGCGGCTGCCCCAAAAGCGCGATAAAGGTCGGCAGGACGGCGAAACTTCGGCATAGCGATGGGGTTGAATGACAAGGCGGGTGAAGGATCCGCCAAAGGCGAAAAGCGGGAATGTCGTTATCGGAGAGCAGACATGACACGAGGCAGCAACGTGATGCGACGGACGATTTTGGCCCTGCCGCTTGCCCTGTTGCTTTTGGCAAAGGCGCCGAACGTTTTCGGTGCTCCGCTGGACGCTCCGGCCCTAGCGCGGCACATCGATGAGGCCATCGACGCTTGCTTACGCGTCGAGAAAGTCGCGCCTTCGCCGCGCTGCGAAGACGCCGAATTTGTCCGCCGCGTCTATCTCGATATCGTCGGGCACATTCCCCCCGCCGAAAAAGCCGCCGCTTTTCTCGACAGCCGCGAGCCGAACAAACGCGCTCAACTGATCGAGGACTTACTTGCTAGCAACGAATACGGCAAGCATCAAGCCGACATTTGGCAGGCGCTTTTGCTACAGCGCACGTCCGACAACCGCTTCATCTCTTTCGACAAGATGACGCAATGGCTGGAAAAAGCCTTCAACGACAACAAGCCGTGGGACCAAATGGTCCGCGACATCCTCACCGCCCAGGGCGATATGGACGACAACGGCGCCGTCACGTACTTCTTGGCCCACCTCACGCCCGACAAGCTGACTGATAATGCCACGCGTGTCTTTCTGGGCGTGCAGCTGCAATGTGCCCAATGCCATAATCATCCCTTCACCAAATGGAAGCAGGACGAATACTGGGGCATGGCTGCCTTTTTCACCAAGGTGCGCATCAATGGCAATCCGCGGCAGATCGCCCGGCAGGGCGGCACGCTCGTCGTCAGCGAAAACGGCAAGGGCCGGCCTCTGCCGTTGCCCATCTCGGCCAAGCGTGTGCCGCCGAAGTTCCTGCAAGGCGAGCAGCCCCAACTGGCTTCCAGCGACGCGTATCGTCCGGTGTTGGCCAAGTGGATGACCAGCCCGCAGAACCCGTATTTCAGTCGGGCGATGGTCAATCGTCTGTGGGCGCAGTTTTTCGGCCGCGGTCTGGTCAATCCGATTGACGACATGCACGAGGGCAATCCGCCGTCGCATCCGCAATTGCTCGCCGATCTGTCGGCCCAGTTTACGGCCAGTGGTTTCGACGTGAAGCAGTTCATCCGCGCCCTGTGCAACAGCGAGGCGTATCAGCGAACGAGCAAGCCCAATACCAGCAACCGCGACGCTGCCCCGGAGCTGTTCAGCCGCATGGCCGTCAAGGTGCTGACGCCGGAGCAACTGTACGATTCACTCGTCCAGGTCCTTGGTGCTCCCAATCCGGAGAATTTCCGGCGTCGTCAAGGCGTGGCCGCTGCCGCTGCGGTACGCTTGCGCAATATCACCCCGCGCATGGTATTCGTTGCCTTTTTCAAGGGCGAGGACAATGCCGAACCAACCGAGTATCAAGCCGGCATCCCTCAGGTGCTGCGGCTGATGAATTCGCCGCAGCTTAACAATACGACGATGCTCGCGCCGCTCCTCAAGTCCGGCAAAACGCCGGAGCAAATTATTGAATACCTGTACCTGGCCACGCTATCGCGCCGGCCGACGGCCCCGGAAATGCAGCGCACCCTGGCGCTGGTCCACAAACATGCAGATGAACCCCGCCAAGCCTACGGCGACATCCTCTGGGTGTTGCTCAACAGTAGTGAATTTACGTTGAATCACTAACCTGCCGTTTGTATCCGGGCCGCACCGTAAAAGAGATAAGGCTAAGGACACCGGTTCCTTACCAGCGCGGTTCGGAGCGCAAGCCTTGGAGAAAACATTATGACGCTTTTGAATCTCTCGCGCCGCGATTGGTTGAAACTGTCGGCAGCCGGAGTCTCGGCAGTCTCGTTGTCGGGCTGGCTCCAGGTGTTGGCCAGCCGCGCTGCCCAGACGCCGACCAAGCACAAATCTTGCATCCTCCTATGGATGGATGGCGGTCCCAGCCACAAGGACACCTTCGATTTGAAGCCTGGCACTAAAGACGGCGGCGAGTTCAAGCCGATCTCGACGGCGGTGCCCGGCATTCAGATCAGCGAACATTTGCCCAAGTTTGCCCAGGTGATGAATCACGCCGCTATCCTGCGCGGCATGAGCACCAGTGAAGGGGCACATCCGCGGGCCAAGTATTACCTGCACACCGGCTACAAGGAAGGGCAGGGCGGCCTGAATTATCCTAGCCTCGGCTCACTGGTGTCCGCGGAAATCGGCAAGCCCGACGGACCCATGCCCAACTATGTCTCCATTGGCGCACGCAGCTATGGGGCCGGCTTTCTGGGTATACACCATGCCCCGCTCCTTGTCGCTGATCCGGCGCGCGGCGTTGAAAACCTCAAGCCGCTGGTCAACGGCAGCCATTTCGACGATCGCCTGGGACTTTTGCACGAGATGGAATCAGCCTTTTACCGGGAATACAAAGCCGAAGCCAGCGCCGATCACTGGACGACTTATCAGCGCGCTGTCACGCTGATGCAATCGAAAGAGGCCAAGGCGTTTGATCTATCGCTGGAGCCTTCCTCGGTGCGTCAAGCCTATGGCTCCAGCCGTTTCGGCGACGGCTGCTTGTTGGCACGCCGATTGGTCGAAGCCGGCGTTTCTTTCGTCGAGGTGACGCTGGGCGGCTGGGACACGCATCAGAACAACTTTGAGCGCGTCAAACAGCTGTCGCAGCAATGTGATCCCGCTATGGCTGCTTTGGTCAACGACTTGAAACAGCGCGGCCTGCTCGATAGCACGCTGATTGTGTGGATGGGCGAGTTCGGCCGCACGCCGCGCATCAATCAGCGCGGGGCCAAACCCGGACGCGATCACTACCCGCGCGCCTGGAGCAGCGTCCTAATCGGCGGCGGCATCAAGGGCGGCCAGGTCATCGGCAAGACTGACAAGGAAGGAGCCACCGTTGTCGAACGACCTATCTCCGCACTAGACTTTTTGGCCACCATCTGCGAATTGCTCGGCATCAACTGGAAGAAGCAAAACAACACGCCCATTGGTCGGCCCATCCGCATCGTGGACAAGGGGGCCACGCCTATCGCGGAGCTACTCGGCTGAAGCGAGTGGGAATGCGTAACTCTGGCGAGCGGGGGGTTAACACCCCCCGCTCGCCAAGAACAACTTCCTCTGCTATGGAATTTACATATGATTATACTAGACACAAGTAGTTGCGGTCCTTTTTCTCCCTCTCGCCTTGGGGGGGACATGGTTTCCGTTTCAGCCAAGGGTGGCAGAACCAAAGAATGCTTACGGGAGAGCGAAAGCGAGTAATCGAATGAAAATATTCACACGAATGATGGGATGTGCGGCGACGGCGATGGTGATGTCTGCTGTTTTGTTCTATTTCGCCGATGCATGGCTCGGCGAGGAGACAACTGTGGTAGAAGTCGGTCGTAAGCTTGTGTTCGAGGCGAGCCGTAACCAAGCGCTGCGCGCACGCGCAGAGATGGTTACACACTCTCTGGCCATCAAACGCGACATTATCGCCCAGGTTGTTGCCGGCCGTCTGCACCTGCGCGAAGCGATCGATCTATTCCACAAGGCCAATGATATGATCGAGAATGTCCATCTGGAGTTGGTCCCGGTATATCGGCTGCCGACCGATTCAGAAGGCGTGGGTCTCCAGGTCCTCGCCTGGGTGGGCAATGAAGTTGCTTCTTGGCCGCCCGAAAAAGCTCAGCCCTTGCTTGCAAATTTAGAGACCGAGTTTCGGACGTTGTTCGGCCACCCACCCTTACGGACCCCTTCGCTGGACGGTGTGCCTAACTCCTCCATTCCCTCATCATCCTACCGTGCAAGTGATCCACCCGCAGTGCAAGCCAGGGGCCGTTCGTCCTGGCTGGCGCGGCAGGCGGGGAGAAGTTAAATCTGCCAACTCCATTCCTCATTCGTCTGCGGTTTGAGGAGTCGAAAACTCTTCAATTGCCACCCGTATTCGGGGTGAAACTCGAAGAGAGCGTCGCAGTCGGTGAGGAACTCGCGTCCATTGTGTGTCTTGGCCGAGAAAAAAACGTGGACCTCGCCCTGTT
>JAJPIY010000353.1 GCA_021324515.1 Planctomycetota bacterium | reverse complement strand
GTGTTGATGGTGTTTTTCAGCTCCAAAATCTCGCCTTTGACATCGACGGTAATCTTCTTGGACAGGTCGCCGTTGGCCACGGCGGTGGTTACGGCGGCGATGTTACGCACCTGGGCCGTCAAATTGCTGGCCATGAAGTTGACGCTGTCGGTGAGGTCTTTCCAGGTGCCGGCCACGCCCTTGACCTCGGCCTGTCCGCCGAGTTTGCCTTCGGTGCCGACTTCGCGGGCCACCCGCGTCACCTCCGCCGCAAATGATCGCAGTTGATCGACCATGGTGTTGATGGTGTTTTTCAGTTCCAGGATTTCGCCTTTGACATCGACGGTGATCTTCTTGGACAGGTCGCCGTTGGCTACCGCCGTCGTCACTTCGGCGATGTTGCGCACCTGGGCCGTCAGGTTGCTGGCCATGAAATTGACGCTGTCGGTGAGATCTTTCCAAGTCCCGGCCACGCCCTTGACTTGAGCCTGCCCACCGAGGATGCCTTCGGTGCCAACCTCGCGGGCCACGCGCGTCACCTCTGCCGCAAACGAACTGAGCTGATCGACCATCGTGTTCACGGTGTTTTTCAGTTCCAGGATTTCGCCTTTGACATCGACGGTGATCTTCTTGGACAAGTCGCCGTTGGCCACGGCCGTCGTCACCGCGGCGATGTTACGCACCTGGGCCGTCAGGTTTCCGGCCATGAAGTTGACGCTATCGGTCAAGTCCTTCCAGGTGCCGGATACGCCTTCGACGCGCGCCTGTCCGCCGAGTTTGCCTTCGGTGCCGACTTCGCGGGCCACCCGCGTCACCTCCGAGGCGAACGATCGCAACTGATCGACCATGGTGTTGATAGTGTTTTTCAACTCCAGAAACTCGCCTTTGACATCGACGGTGATTTTCTTGGACAGATCGCCGTTGGCTACCGCCGTCGTCACTTCGGCGATATTACGGACCTGGTTAGTCAAGTTTCCGGCCATGAAGTTGACGCTGTCGGTGAGATCTTTCCAGGTGCCGGACACGCCTTTGACTTGGGCTTGTCCGCCGAGTTTGCCTTCGGTGCCGACTTCGCGGGCCACGCGTGTCACCTCCGCCGCAAACGAGCCAAGCTGAGTGACCATTTTGTTGATGGTCTTGGCGGTGCGCAGGAACTCGCCCTGGAGCGGCCGACCATCGATTTCCAGGGCCATCGTCTGGGACAGGTCGCCCTGGGCGACGGCGCCAATGACGCGGGCCGTCTCGCTGGTAGGGTGGATGAGATCACTAATGAGATCGTTGACGGAGTTGATAGCGTCGGCCCAGGAACCGCTCACGTCGCCCAGCGAGGCCCGCTGGGAAATGCGTCCTTCTTTGCCCACGACGCGGCTGAGGCGATCCAACTCACGGGCCATGCGCTGGTTCAGTTCGACGACCTCGTTGAACGTGTCGGCCACCTTGCCGGCCAGGCCGGTCCAATGCAGCGGCATACGGACGGTGAAATCTCCTCTTTTCAGGGCTGTCAAAGCGGACAGCAGTACGGTAGCGTCGAAAGTGTTCGAGGCAGGTTCTTGAAGGACTGGCATAAGGGCGTCTCCTATTTTTTTGACCTGTCTGCGCCGTCCCAAGAGAGGCGCCTTCCTGGCGCGGCCAGCAGGTCTAAGAAAAGCAAACAAAAACCCCCAACGCGCGGGGCGCATTCGCGCGCCGGGGGCTGTCGTAGGCCCCATGGGTAAGTTAGCGATTGTGGTGAAGTATACCCCAAGACGGCGGGCGTGGCAATGCGTGCGGATTAAGCATCAAGTAGGGGAAATAGAATGTCGATTGCAAAATCGGGCCCTACGCGGAGTAGGGGAACCAGGATTGATGCGGGGTGGGGAGACCGGATTGACTTTTCTTCCCTGTACATGGATAAGAGGGATGGAGGTTGAGCCATGCCGTCATTTCGTCGTTGTCTGATGCTGGCCTGTGTGCTGGTCGCCTCCGTGGTCGGATGTGTCCTTTTCCTGAAGGACCCTCCGCCTTCACCTGAGGCCGTGGCCACGGGTCTGGACACGGCCAAGCTGGAACGCCTCGATGCCTTGGTACACGAGGCCGTTGAAGGCAAACAGATCGCCGGTGCTGTGGTCCTGCTGGCGCGACACGGCCGCATCGGCCATCTCAAAGCGATCGGCTGGCGCGACCTCGAAGCCCAGGCCCCCATGACCACCGACACCCTCTTCCGCCTCGGCTCCATGACCAAGCCGATCACCAGCGTGGCCGTCATGATGCTCGTCGAGGAAGGCAAGTTGCGCCTGGATGATCCGGTCTCGAAGTTCCTTCCCGAGTTCAAAAACCCGACCGTCGGCGTGCCGAACTTGTTCAGCCGCAGTTTGTACGTAAGACCGGCCGGGCGCGAAATCACTATCCGCGATCTCCTGAATCACACATCCGGCCTCACTTATCGCTATTGGGACCTTCAGCCGTGGACGACACTGTACCGCAATGCCGGCGTCAGCGACGGCCTGAACCACGCCCCCGGCACCAGCCTCAATAATGTCCGCCGCCTGGCCCGGCTGCCGTTAATGTTTCAACCTGGCACCTTCTGGGGATACGGCCTGTCCGACGACGTGCTAGGCGTTGTCGTCGAAATAATCTCCGGTCAAGACCTGGAGACGTTCTTCCGCGAACGCATTTTTGGGCCGCTGAAAATGCACGATACCTGTTTCTACGTTCCCCAAGAAAAGCAGGGCCGCTTGTCCGCCCTTTATATGCCGGATCGTCACGGGCGCGTGCAGCGCATCCGCGAAGAGTTGGGATTGGTATCTGTAGGGGAGATCGAATTTTCGGTGACATACCCGTGTGAAAAGAACGGCCAATATTTCTCCGGCGGCGCGGGCCTGGTTTCGACGGCGCCCGATTACGCCCGGTTCTTGCAAATGATGCTAAACGGCGGCGAACTGGACGGCGTGCGCCTGCTGCGGCCAGAGACGGTCCAACAGATGACGTCTAACCAGATCGGTTATTTGAAAAATTACATCCTCAAGTACGGCGACGGCTACGGCTACGGGTTCGGTATACACACGGTGGATGGCATGGGCCTGGACGTTTCCTCGACGGGCAGCTACTCCTGGGGCGGCATCTTCCAAACCTATTTTTGGGTCGATCCCAAGAAAGATCTGATCGGCGTATTGATGGTCCAGTTGTTCGCGATCGGCGACATCCCGCTGCGGCAGGAATTCAAGAAACGCGCTTACGAATGTTTGGTTGGTTGAGGCGCTCTACGGACCAGGGAGCCGCCGGGTTGAACCCGGCGGCTCGCCAGCTTTTTTCATGCACTCCCCTCTTGCAAAGCGCTCCGAGCACGATTATGTTCGGGGAAGGATGGGTGCAGTCATAGCAGACCACCCAACCACCCAACGTTTCCCGGTCTTTCCACTCTGCTCCGAATAGTTGGGTGCTGCCGTGATTACGTCGTCTCACGATGTTGTTCTGGTCGGCGGCGGGGCGGCGGGGCTGCGCGCGGCCATCGCTGTTGCTCAGAGCGATCCGCGGTTAAGCATTGCCGTTGTCTCCAAGGTCTATCCCATGCGCAGTCACACGGTCTCTGCCGAGGGGGGAGCAGCGGCCGTAGTGCGCCCCGATGATAGTCTCGACGAACATGCTTACGACACCATCTCCGGCGGCGATTGGCTGTGCGACCAAGACGCTGTGGAAGCGTTCGTCAAAGAAGCGCCCGAAGAGATGCTGCGGCTGGAGCATTGGGGCTGCCCCTGGAGCCGTGAGGCGGATGGCCGCATTGCCGTTCGGCCATTCGGCGGCATGAAGAAGATGCGCACCTGGTTCGCGGCCGACAAGACCGGCTTTCATCTGCTGCACACGCTCTTTCAGACCTCGCTCCAATACACCCGCGTCGTCCGCTATGACGAGTGCTTCGTGACCAAGCTGCTGGTCGAAGACGGTCGTGTTCAGGGCGTGACGGCCATCGAATTGATGTCGGGCCAAGTACGAGCCATCACCGCCAAAGCCGTCATCCTCTGCACCGGCGGCTGCGGCCGGGTCTTTCCCTTTACCACCAACGCCAACATCAAGAACGGCGACGGCATGGCCTTGGCCTATCGGGCCGGGGTTCCGCTCAAAGACATGGAGTTCGTCCAGTATCATCCCACGGGCTTGCCGTTTACCGGCATCCTCATCACCGAGGCGGCGCGGGCCGAAGGCGGCTGGCTGCTCAATAAAGACGGCTACCGCTACTTGCAAGACTACAACCTGGGTACGCCGCAGCCGTACCCGGTGCTGCGCAGCATGGAGCTGGGCCCCCGCGACCGCTTGTCGCAAGCCTTCGTCAAAGAGATGGAGAAAGGCCGCACCCTCTCAGGACCGTATGGGCCGGTCGTGCATCTCGATCTCCGCCATCTGGGCGAGAAGGTCATCACGACCAAGCTGCCGTTCGTCCGCGAATTATGCCTGAAATATCAGAACATTGACCCGATCACGGAACTGATCCCGGTGCGTCCGGTGGTGCATTACATGATGGGCGGCGTCCATACCGACATCAACGGGGCAACGCCGCTGCCCGGCCTGTTTGCGGCCGGTGAAGCGGCGTGCGTGAGCATCAACGGGGCCAATCGGCTGGGTTCCAACTCACTGCCGGAGTGCCTGGTGTTCGGCGCCCGCGCCGGCCGGGCCGCCGCCGCCTTCGCCGCCAATCAGCCCGAAGCATCGCCAAGCGTTCTCGCCCAGGCAGCCGAGGAACAGCGGCGGCTCGAACGCGAGCTGCTTCACAAGACCGAGGGCCGCGAACGCATTGCCGTCCTCCGGGAGGAGATGCAGCGCATCATGGAGAACAGCGCCGGCATTTACCGTTCGGGCGCCGCTTTGACTGAAGCCGCCGGCAAGCTGCGCCAATTACAAGAACGCTTTCGTCACGTCGCCTTGCATGACCACAGCCGAACGTTCAACACCGAATGGACTGCTGCCCTGGAACTGTCCTACATGCTGGACGTGGCCGAGACCATCGTTCAGTCCGCACTGCGCCGCGAAGAATCGCGCGGCGCCCATCAGCGCACCGACTTCCCGGCCCGTGACGATCAACGTTACCTCGCCCATTCGTTGGCTTATCGCAACGCCGACGGCTCATGCCGCATTGAGTATTTGCCCGTGACCATCACCCGTTGGCCCCCTGGCGAACGGGTTTACGGAAAGTAAACGCCTATGTCCGACACCATCATCTTGCACGTGGCGCGCTATCGCCCCGAAATCGAAACCGAGCCAACTTTCCAGGAATATCAAACTCCCTGTCGCAAGGATTGGGTGGTCCTGGACGCCCTCAATTACATCAAGGACAAAGTGGATGGCACATTGTCTTATCGCTGGTCGTGCCGCATGGGCATTTGCGGCAGCTGCGGCATGACGGTCAACGGCGAACCGAAACTGACCTGCGCCGCCTTCTTGACCGACTATGCTCCCGGGCCTGTTCGCGTCGAGCCGTTGCGCAACTTTCCCATCGTGCGCGATCTCGTCATCGAAATGAGCGACTTCATGCGCAAACTGGTCCAGGTCAAGCCGTGGCTCATTCGCGCTGAGGAAAAGCCTCTATCCGAGGGAGAATATCTACAAACGCCGGAGGAATTGGACGAGTACAAGCAGTTCAGCATGTGCATCAACTGCATGCTCTGCTACGCTGCTTGTCCGGTTTACGGCCTGGAGCCGCACTTTATCGGGCCGGCCGCCCTCGCTTTGGCCCAGCGCTACAACCTGGATTCGCGCGATCAGGGCGGGCGCGAACGCATGGAGCTGCTTTCTGATCACACGGGCATCTGGGGCTGCACGTTTGTGGGCGAATGCACCAAGGCTTGCCCCAAGAGTGTCGATCCCGCTGCCGCCATCCAGCGCTACAAGCTCAAAGCGGCGCTGGAGTGGTTCAAGTCCTTCCTGATGCCGCGAGGAACCTCATGAACCAGACGCCGATCTACACCGAATTTCATTCGCGCTGGTATCGCCGCCGCACCTCCACCTACTGGTGGCTGCGTCGCCCGTCGTATCTTGCTTTCATCCTGCGCGAGCTGAGCAGTCTGTTTGTCGCCTGGTTCGTCATCTTCACTCTGGTGCAGATCCAGGCCCTCAGCCAAGGCGCGGAGGGCTATCAACGTTTCCAAGACTGGTCGAAACAACCTGTCGTCCTGATCGTGAATCTCATCGCCCTGTTTTTTGTGGTCTTCCATGCAATCACCTGGTTCAAGTTGGCGCCGCAGGCGATGGTGATACGGCTGCACGGCAAGCGCGTCCCCGCCGCCTGGATCGCTGGGTCGAATTACGTCGTCTGGGCCTTGGCCTCCGCACTGGTGGCCTGGATCATTTTGGGAGGATAAAGTTTAGCCGCGAGCCGAAGGCGAGGGCGCCGCGCTCGCCCGCGGCTCGCGGTCAACCGAGAAGGAGCCGCCAAATGGCCAAGAAATCCCTGGAGCCGTTTCTGTGGACGCTCTTTAGCGCTGGCGGCGTGCTGGCGGCGCTATTGATTCCCATACACCTATTTCTATTTGGGCTGGCCGTGCCCCTGGGCTGGGCGCATCCCAGTTATGAGCATTTGCTCTCCCTGTTGCGGCATCCAGCAACGCAGGGATACTTCTTTGTCCTCTGCACCTTGGCACTGTTTCACAGCGCGCATCGTTTTCGCTACACCCTGTACGATGGATTGCAGATCAAACATCTCAATGAGGTGATTAACGTGTTGTGCTACGGCGGTGCGATTGTCGGGTCGGTCTGGACAGTTTATCTGCTGTGGCGAATCCCATGAGAGGTTGCAGCCATGTTCGAGTTAAAGCGCATCGGGCCGGAAGCGATCCCGGCCGCTCTGGAAAAAGCCGAGCGTTACCGGCTGCTCAATCAGCCGGAGGCAGCGGAGAGTATCTGCGAGGACGTGCTGGCGATCGATCCCGATAATCAGCCGGCCCTTATCACCCTGTTGCTGGCCCTGACGGATCAGTTCCATCAGGGCGACGCTGGTCCTTTTCATCACGCGCGGGAAATCCTGCCGCGCCTGCATCACGAGTACGATCGCTACTACTATGCCGGCTTGATCTGGGAGCGCCGCGCCAGCGCCCGGCTGAGCCAGGCAGCGCCGGAAAGCAGCCGCGTCGCTTATCCCTGGCTATGCAAAGCGATGGAGTTTTACGATAAGGCCGAAACCATTCGGCCGCACGGCAACGACGACGCCCTGCTGCGCTGGAACACCTGCGTTCGTCTCATCGAACGCTACCACCTACATGAGGAGCCGACCGAGCACTGGGAACCTGCCCTTGAATAGAGGAAACGCGAATTCCCTCGCCCCAGAGGCGGAAAGTGCCAACATGGCGAGCCGCCGCCGGGGTGAACCCGGCGGCTCACAGACTATGGGCGAGCCGCCGGGTTCACCCCGGCGGTGGCTCATGGGCGGTGGCGAAGCCAAGCGTCAGCTGGTTTGGCGTTTGCGATAGCGGCGGGTGCTGGGGCGCTGCTCGATGAACGGGAGAGGCGGGGAAGGCGGCGGTTCCGCGATCGCGCGCGAAGCGTTCTGGAGGGCCATTTCCAAGAAACAGGCCTGACTGCGGATGGGCCGTTGGCCGTCGAGCGGCTGGAGACGTTCGTAACGGCCGTCCGGAAGGAGCAGACGGGCCTTGGTATTGTCGGCCAGCGAAGTGGCCAAGATCTCACGGATCAGCCGCTGTTTCAACTCCGGCGTCTCAATGGGAAAAACCACTTCGACGCGGCGGCTCAAATTGCGATCCATCCAATCGGCCGAACCGATGTAAACCTGCGGATCGCCGTCGTTACCGAAATAATAGATTCGGCTATGTTCCAGAAAGCGATCCACAATGGAGATGACACGAATGTTGTCACTAATGCCGGGAATACCGGGCCGCAAGGAACAGATGCCGCGGCAAATCAGGTCGATACGCACCCCGGCCTGGCTCGCCCGATACAGGGCTTGCACGATGGCTGGCTCCAGGATGCCATTGATCTTGGCGATGATGCGGCCTTCCCGACCGCTCTGCTGCAAGGCGGTTTCCCGGCTGATCTTCTCGATCATGAACGCTTGCATACGGCTGGGCGCCACTACCAACTTGCGCCACTGCGGCAATTCGCAATAGCCGGTCAGATAGTTGAACAGCGCCGAGGCGTCCTCGCAGAAGTCCGGATTGCACGTGAAAAAACCGATATCGGTGTAGATACGGGCCGTCTGCGGATTGTAATTGCCGGTAGATAGATGAACGTAGCGGCGAATGCCGTCGTCCTCGCGGCGGACCACCAAGGCGACCTTACAATGGGTTTTCAAGTCGGGGAAACCGTAGACCACGTGGACCCCGGCCTTCTCCAGTTCGTGCGCCCACACGATGTTGCGTTCCTCGTCCAGCCGCGCTTTCAACTCGATGACCGCTGTCACTTGTTTGCCGTTGTCCGCGGCCCGGGCCAGTGCCCGTACTACTGGCGAATCGCTGCTAGTGCGGTACAACGTCAACTTGACGGCCAGCACGCGCTCGTCGTTGGCCGCCGCCTCGACGAAATCGACCACATGGCTGAAAGACTCGTAGGGATGGTGAATGAGGATGTCGCGGTTGCGGATGGCCGACCACAGGTTAGTCGCCTGGACGAATTCCGGCACCAGTTGCGGCACGAATTGCGGATCACGCAGGTGCGGATAACCCGGCAGACTGTGAATCTGAAACAGCCCAGTCAAATCAAGCAAGCCCGGATGGCGATACACATCGGTCGGATCGAGGTCGAGGGCGGTCGTGAGGAACTGTTCCACTTCAGGCGGGGCGTCCGCCTCGATTTGCAGCCGCACGGCTGCACCCCGCCGTCGCCGCCGTACCTCTTCTTCGATTTCTTTGAGCAGGTCTTCGACATCGTCGGTGTCAATCTCGATGTCGCTGTAGCGTGTCACGCGGAAAACCGTGGCGCTCTCAATCTGCATTCCGGGGAACAATTCCGGCAGGTGCATGCGAATAACGTTTTCCAACGGCGTGAAGACGTGCCGCACCGCCGCACCCCCGCCTCCGTCTCCTCCCGCTCCCGGAAGAGGCAAAGCTACGAAGCGCGGCAGGACGCTTGGCACCTGCACGACGGCAAACAACTTTTCAGAGTTGCTCGGCCGCTGGAGGACGATGGCGAGGTTGAGCGATTTATTCAATAACAGGGGAAACGGATGGCCGGGATCAACAGCCAAGGGGGTCAACACAGGGAAGATCTCCCGGCGAAACAACTCCGAGAGGTGTTTGCGATGCAACTCGGTCAGGTCTTTCGGCGCCAAAAGGACAATGCCCTCCCGCTCTAGCCCTGGCAAGACCTCTTTCATGAGGCAGTGGTAGGTCTGGTCGGTCATCTCACGGACGGTCTGCCCGATGCGTTCGAGCTGTTCTTTGACCGGCATACGGTCGGCGCCAGAGCCATAGCTGATGCCGGATTGCATCTTTTGCAGAAGACCGCCGACGCGGACCATGAAAAACTCATCGAGGTTGGACTCGAAGATGGCCAGGAACTTCAAGCGCTCCAAGAGCGGCACGTTTGCATCCTGCGCTTCCTCCAGGACGCGACGATTGAACTCTAACCAACTCAATTCCCGGTTGAAATACAGGGAAGGATCATCCAGAGTCGTCACTGGCGGCGCAGCAGGCCGTTGCATACCATACCTCCTGTCTGGGAGAAGTACATTATAGCAACGGGAGCGTTTCGCCGCGAGCCGATTGTTCAAGATTCGGTGAACTTTTGAACAGGAAGAAGGAATGCGCGAGTACATTTTAGCGGAACAGACGCATGCTTTGGTCCGTGAGAAGCCTTGGCAAGCGGCCGTGCTGCCCTTCGGCGCCACCGAACCGCACAACCTGCACATGCCTTACGGCACGGACACCTTTCAGGTTGAGTTGTTGGGGCAGCGGGCGTGCGAACGCGCTTATCAGGCCGGCGCCCGCGTCGTCCTGCTGCCGACCATCCCCTACGGCGTCAACACCAATCATCTGCGCATCCCCGGCGCCTTGGCATGCAGCGTTACCCCGACGACATTGCTGCACCTGCTGACCGACCTCGTCGATTCGCTGGAGCGTCAAGGCGTGCGCAAGCTCGTGTTGCTCAACGGCCACGGCGGTAACGAACTGAAACCGTTGATGCGCGAGCTGCACCATAGGAGTTCGGTGTTTTTATGCCTGTGCGATTGGTTCCGGATGGCCCAGGATATCTATCCGGGGTTGTTTGAGGCGCCCGGTGAACACGCCGACGAGATCGAGACCAGCCTGGGATTAGCCTTTTTTCCAGAGCTGTTACATTTAGAATGGGCCGATGAGGGGGCAGCCAAACCGTCGCGCTTCGACGCCATCAATCGCGGCTGGATCAGCATCACACGGCCCTGGCACCTGGTCAGCACCAATACCGGATTGGGCGATCCAAGGGCTGCCACGGCTGAGAAAGGGCGGCGCTTGATGGATGTATTGGTCGAGCGCTTGGGCGATTTCCTCATCGACTTGGCCGCAGCGCCGATCGATGAGGCGTTCCCGTATTAAGGAGTTAACGAGGCTGCGACGAAGTAGCGCCGACACAACCGCAGGCTTATGAAAGGTTCCCCATGCCCCTGGATTGGTCTCCCTTTGTCCATTGGGTGCGCCGCCACCAACATTTCCTCTTGACCACCCACGTCCGACCCGACGGCGATGGCCTCGGCTCAATGTTAGCGTTGGCCGACGTGCTCGAAGCGCCCCCGCTGTCCAAGACTGTGCGGATGACCGTGGCCAGCGTGCTGCCGCCGCGCTACGATTTCCTTGATCCAGGGCGGCGCATCCGCCGCTTTGAGCCGCCGGGCGATCTCTACCGCGATGCCGACGCCGTCATCATTCTCGATACCGGCACCTGGGACCAACTGGGTGACTTGGGCCCGTTCTTGCGTTCGCTGCCCCTTGCCAAGGTTGTCATCGATCATCATTTGACCCAAGACGATCTGGGCGCGCTGCGGATGGTGGACGCCGCGGCCGAGGCAACCGGCCGGCTCGTTTACGAAGCTATCCTCGCTCTGGGGGGGCCGATCCCTGCCTCAGCGGCCCATAGTTTGTTCGTCGCCCTGGCGATGGATACCGGCTGGTTCCGCCATAACAATACCACGCCCGCCACCTTCACCCTGGCGGCCGACCTGGTCCGCGCGGGCGCGCGGGCTAGCGAGGCTTATGAATGTCTGTTCGAGCAAAATACCCCGGAGCGTTTGAAACTGATGGGCCTGGTCCTATCGCGTTTGCAGGTGACGCACGGCGGTCGCGTGGCGCACACCGAAATCCACCGCGATGATTACGCAACTACCGGCGCTACGCCGCAAGACAGCGAAGACTTGATTAATTACACGCGCAGCCTGGCAGGAGTCGAAGTCGGTTTGCTATTTATGGAGCAGCCACACGGCGGTGTCAAAGTCAGTTTCCGCTCGCGGCGTGTCGATGTGGCCCGGCTGGCCGAGCGCTTCGGCGGCGGCGGCCACCGCCTGGCCTCCGGAGCCGTCTTGCAAACCTCCCTCGACGATGCCCGCCGCCGCATTCTGGACGCCGTCGCTGAAGCGCTCGATAATTACTGAGGCAACCTAGGAGTCCCACCGGATGAACGCACCTGCTCCTCCTTCTCCTTCGCCTGTCCCTACCTTAGCTGAGCTGCCTCTACCTGTGCGCCTGACATTGGCCCTGTTTTTACTGTCGGTTGGCCTCGGCTATATTTCGGCGCTGGTGCAACTGCACTTCCAGCACGCCTCGCCCGGTGCTCTGCTGCCCAGCCCGGAAGATGTGGTCCGCGTTTTTCATGGCGCGGTCGGTGAGAAGCCGCAAAGCAAAATCGAGCAACTGTTGCCGGAAGATTATCAAGGCAAAAAGATGAACGGCCAAGGGCAGATGACGGCCGCCTTCTTCAAGCGCTCGGAGGACTACAACAACGCCATCGCCGAGAGAGCGCGTCAGCTGGCGCAGAAACAGGGCCTCAAGAAGCCGGACAAAGCTATCAAAGAAGCGGCCAAGGCCGAAATCGATCAGGAGCGCAACGGCGAGCGCTTGGCCATGATCGCCTGGGTGCGCAACGGCGCCAAGGAAGAGGAGTACACGGAAGACAATTTCCCTCTGCCGCCCGATCTTGCCCATCTGCCCATCACGCGGAAGATGCTGGTGGAACAGAACGGTCAACCGGTCGAGCCGCGTGCCGTCAAAATTCAAACACTGTTTCGAGAACGCTGCGCTACCTGCCATCAGGACGGCGGAGAAGCGCAACATTTCCCCCTCACCAACTTCGCTGAAATCAAGAAATATGCTTCTGTAAAGACCTCCGCGGGCATGTCGCTGGAAAAATTGGCCCAAACGACGCATGTGCATCTGCTCAGCTTCTCGATGTTGTACGGCCTGACTGGTTTGATACTCGCCTTCAGCAATTATCCGCGGTGGGTGCGAACCGTCTTGTGTCCGCTGCCGCTCTTGGCGCAAGTCGTGGACATTAGTTTCTGGTGGCTGGCGCGCCTTCCCGAACCCCAGGGGCCAATGTTTGCCCGCTGCATCGTCTATAGCGGTGCTGGGGTTGCCGTCGGATTATTACTGCACATCGTCCTCAGCTTGTTCAATCTGTTTCGCGTCAAAGGCTGGCTGATTCTAGTGCTACTCTTTGCCGCCGCTGGTTATGCCGGCTACGAGGCCAAGATACGCGTGATCGATCCGTTCATCGCTCAGGAGAAATCGGCAAGCACAGAGGAGAAATAAACGTGCCGATGACCAGAGTGCTGCCAGCCAGATAGGGGCCCCTTGCGCAGCATGATGGAAGGCCCTGGCGGTGCTCTCTAGCGCCTCATCCGATACCACAATTTATACCGCGCATAGGGCCATCGCCCATTCATCCGACGGGCACGTCGGCAGGCGGCTTCAGTGTGTGGAGCTAGGCAGCGATCCGTACAGCACCGAGGTCATCCAATACATTCCCTGCTGGCGTTTTCATGGCCCGTATGTATAACGTCATCGAGGTGAAGCAATCGCGACGCGCGATTGCGGCGTTGCGGGCCGCCGGGGCCAGTCCGCGCTACACCGAATATGCAGACGTGGGCCACGCCTGCGGGAGCACGGACCTGCTGAAAGCCTGGCTCAGAAGATTAGCGCATGTTCCCTATTCAGGACACGGTTCCATCCCGAAGCGTTCCCTTGGCGACTTGGGGATTGATCCTGATAAACGGTCTGGTTTTCTTTCAGGAGCTGGCCCTGCCGCCGAAGTACCTGGAACAGCTCATCGCCCAGCTGGGTGTGGTCCCGGCCCAACTCGGCAGCGAGGCCCAAGGCTGGTGGCCCCTGGTGACTTGCATGTTTCTGCACGGCGGCTGGATGCATTTTCTCGGCAATATGTGGACCCTTTACCTGTTCGGCGATAACGTCGAGGACCGCATGGGGCCGGCTCGCTATCTGGTCTTTTACCTGCTCTGCGGCGTGGCAGGAAACCTGACGCATTGCTTGACCAATCCCACGAGCACCGTTCCCACTATCGGCGCCTCGGCCGCCATTGCCGGCGTCCTCGGCGCCTATTTTGTTCTCTTCCCTACGGCTCGTATCCTTACTCTCATTCCTATTCTATTTATACCGTTCGTGGTCGAAGTCCCGGCCGTTTTCTATCTTGGCTTGTGGTTCCTTAGCCAGCTATTCAGCGGCGCCTTATCGTTAGTCGCTGCGGACAACTATCAAGGGATAGCGTGGTGGGGCCATGTCGGCGGCTTTGTTGCGGGTCTGGTCCTTCTGCCCGTCTTCAAGAAGCCGTCCCAACAATACCGGCGCTATTACGCAGACGAGTATTGGCCGTGGTAACCAGAGGAGTGTGAGCATGGGTGGAGGGATTGGCGACATTTTCTGGATTTTTCTGATGCTTTCCATGCTACAGCCGTGGCTGCGGCAAAAGCTGCTGGACAGTGCTCGCCTGCGGCTGTTGCACAAAATCGAGCGCCAGCGCGGCAGCCGCGTCATCCTGCTAGTCCATCGCCAAGAAACGATGAGCTTCCTCGGCTTTCCTCTGATGCGGTTCATCGACATCAACGACGCCGAGGAGGTGATCCGTGCCATCCACTTGACCGACGACAATGTCCCCATTGACTTGGTGTTGCACACGCCCGGCGGCCTTGTGCTGGCCAGCCTGCAAATTGCCCGCGCCATCCGGGCGCACAAGGCCAAGACGACCGTTCACGTGCCGCACTATGCTATGTCTGGCGGCACCTTGATCGCCCTGGCCGCCGACGAAATCGTCATGGACTGCCATGCCGTTCTGGGGCCGGTCGATCCGCAACTGGGCGAATATCCGGCGGCTTCCTTGGTCAAGGTTATCAAGACCAAGAACGTCAACGAGGTGGAGGACAAGACACTAATCCTGGCGGACATGGCCGAAAAAGCGCTGCACCAGATCCGAACGGAGGTGCTGGAACTCCTGGCCGACAAAATGCCGACCGACCGAGCGGAAGCGTTGGCCGACAAGTTATCTCAGGGAACCTGGACCCACGATCACCCGATCAGTTTCCAGGAGGCCCGCGAACTGGGTTTGCCGGTGCGGGCTGACATGCCTGTGGAGTTTTATCAGCTTATGGCCCTTTTCCCGCAGCCCATGCAGCGCCAGCCCGCTGTACAGTACATCCCAACACCATACCTGCCGCCTGCTGTACCGCGGGGAAAGGACCGTTAGACCGCTCCTCTTAAATTGCTGTACTCGGTCCCTGCCGGTCGTTTATTTCTCATGACAGGGGCGAACGCACACGGCGATGATGAGCAGTTCCTTGTCCTTGGTGCGGAATTCCGTGACGATGGGCAGGAATTTGCCGCAGCAGGTGTCGTAGGTGATTTCGCCCATCCCCGGCGGCGCCACTTTCACTTGCACACGGTCTTTCTCGTCGGCCCCCCGCAGCACGGTGACGCCGACTTTCTGGTTGCCGACGACCTCGAAGACGTGTGAGACACCGATAGGTAACGGTTGGCTGGTCATGGTGGCCAATTGGAAGCCGGTCAACTCCTTGCGCGTTTTGCGTACTTGGCGGGCGATGCAGTCTAATTTTGGATTGATTTGGTTATGACGATCGGTGGCCAAGATGGCGATAACAGCGACCTCTACAGTATCTTTTTTTGCCCCCTTGGGCGGCGCAGCAGCCAACGGCGCCAAGAGGACCAAGGCCATTCCCATGCAGAACATGAAAACGAGAACATGTGGACGCGGCGACATGATACCCTCTCAGCCCGTTCCCATGCGGAGCATGGGAGCGTGGCCCCATTAATCGTCCTCCGGCGGCGCGATGGCAGCAGCCGTCACAAACATGAGCACTTCGTCTCCTTGTTCAAGCCGGGCCGAGCGGCCGCTGTGGGGGCAGCGCTCGCAGCGAATAACACGGATGTCTTCCGGCCGGGCGAATTGGAGATCGCCTCCCACGGGCGGTTCGCCCACTACCAGGGCGGCGACATCGCGCGCATCCATGCTGACAATTGTCACGTCCTCCGGCTCAGCCACGGGAAACGGTCTCTCAACGCCCTGAACCGTTTCCCCTTCCGCCTTTCCCCCTCCTTGCAAGGGAGGGGACAAGCGGAAGGGAGACCACGCCGAGCGCATCAACAGCACGGCCAGGAGTGCGGCGGCCGCAGTCCCCGCGGCCAGCGCCCACCACCGGCGCGGCGAACGACCGCGCCCCAGCGCTTCGCCGAGGTGCAAACGCACGGCGTTCCAAGCGGCCTCGTCCGGTTCCGGCGGACAAGCGGATTGATACAACTCGCGCAAGCGCAGCAAATCAGCAAGGTCGTCGCGGGCCTCGGGATGTTCCCGCAGCCAGGCTTCCAGACTCTCCCGATCTGCGCTCATAACGAACCTCGTTCGTTCAAATAATTCCGCAATTTCCGCCGAGCGTAAAACAGCCGGCTCATCACCGTACCAACCGAGGTATGCATGACCTCCGCAATTTCACGGTAACTCAATCCCCCATCGGCGAAGAGCACGAACGTCTGCCGTTGCACCTCTGAGAGACAATCCAGGGCCCTGTCCAACTGGCGTCGCAAATCGTCGCGTTCGAGCTGGCGTCCCGTTTCGTCGGCCGTGAGCAAGCGTGCATCGGGCAAATCTTTGTGGGGCGACGCATCGAGGCTGACGGCATCGCGGCGATGGCGTTGACGCCCCAAGTCGAGGGCGGCATTGCTGACCACGCGCAGCAACCAAGTCTTGAACGAACTGCGCCCTTGGAAGCTGTGCAGATGGGTCAGCGCCTTGATGAAGCCTTCCTGGACGGCATCCAGAGCATCGGCTTCGTGCCCGAGCAAGCGATAGGCCACCCGATACGCCGGTTGCCGATAGCGGCGAAACAACTCGTCCAGCGCCTGCCGATGTCCTGCGGCAAAGCAGGCGAGCAATTGCTCGTCGCTGGCGCTGTGCGGGCACGGTGCAGTGAGGGTGGCCATGGCGTCGCGCGCTCTCCCTGGTGTCAGACGGACCAAAAGCCCCATCTATTCAGGAGATCTTAACGCTTGCAGGCCTCCTTGACGAGAGAAATTATCGCCTGCGAGAGGAAAAGGAAAAAATAGTGCTGCCGTCGATTCTATACTGGGCACGGGGAGATTGGACATTTTTTCTCTTTCCCCCCACCCCAACCCTTCTCGTGCCCAGTATACCCCCCCGGTAGCACAACCGGGGGGTTAACACCCCCCGCTCGCCAGAGTTCTACCGGGGGGTTAACACCCCCCGCTCGCCAGCGCTGATGCGACTCCGCTCGCCTGTGTCTGGGTCCGTATCCGGTATAACAGGTTTTCGTTTACACCAATTCCCGGATGGGTTCGCCGTACGGAAGGATGGCCAATGGGCGGCCGGTGTGATCGAGGAAGCTGGTGTTGTGCCAGTCAATGCCGAGGTGGTGGAACATGGTGGCCCACAGGTCGTTAGGCGTCAAGGGCCGGTCTTTGGGATGTTCCCCCTTACGGTTGGTGGAGCCGACTACCTGCCCGACGCGCAGCCCCCCACCGGCTACCAACACCGACATCGCATGAGGCCAATGATCGCGGCCAGGTTGGCGCACGCCGGTCTCCGTGCCTTTGTTGTATTCGATGCGCGGCGTGCGGCCGAACTCGCCCGTCACGATCAGCATGACTTTCTTGTCCAGGCCGCGAGCGTACAGGTCTTCGATCAAAGCGGATACGCAGCGATCGAAGATCGGCAGACGTACCTTGGCGTCCTCGAAGAGATGGCAGTTGACGGCATGGGAGTCCCAGTTGTAGACGCCGGCCTTGAGCCGAGGTACGCCCGACTGATACGGGTTTTCCAACACCATCGTCACGAAGCTGGCACCGTGTTCGACGAGGCGGCGGGCCAACAGACAGCGTTGGCCCCAGGCATGCATACCATAGCGGTCGCGCAGCTTCTGGGGTTCTTGCCTCAGGTCGAACGCTTTGTTGGCCACGCTGCTGCGCAGCAGTTCCACAGCCCTTTCCCGTGATGCATCCAGGGCGGTCATGGTCGTCCCGGCATCGATTTGCGGGGAGACGGCGTCCAGTTCCGCGCGCAGTTTCAGACGCTCGGACAGACAGGGGGCGACATTCGGATTGGGCAGAAGATTAGGAACCTGAAACTTAGGATCACTCGGATCGCCCGCGAAGATGAAGGGGTGCGTGGAAGGACCGAGGTAAGCCGAGCCGAAGCTGAACACGTCAATCCCCTGCCGGCCAGGATCGGTGACGGCGATGTAATTGGGAATACCCGGGTGGAGGCGCTCCCGGCACTTGGCTACCACGGAGCCGACCATGGGATGATCGTTGACGAAGCCGGTTGCTTCGCGCGGCTCATAGCCAGTGAGGAAGCGTTTGTGGCCGCCGCCATGATCGGCGAAGGTATGGGCAATCGAGCGAATCAGGGCAAATTTGTCGGCAATCTTGGCATGAAGCGGCAGCAGTTCGCAAATCTCGATGCCGGGGACGTTGCTTTTTATAGGGCGGAACTCGCCGCGATACTCGGCGGGAGCATCCGGTTTGGGATCATACGTTTCCAGGTGGGACGGCCCGCCTGGCAGCCAGAGGAAGATCACCGCCGTGTCCGGCGTAGACCGGCCGGCCGCCTTGGCCGCAGCACGCAGGCCAAGGAGATTGCCAATCCCTACTCCTCCCAGCGCGAATGCGCCGAGACGCAGGAAATCACGTCGAGAAAGCGGGCCAGGACAGAAAAGTGTGTTCACGGCAGGTCAACCTTCGCGGATCCGTTTGTGATGCATCAGGCGAGAGAGCGGAAACGTTGCTTCCGTTAAGCTCTTCTTATCCTATCATGGCGATCCTACCGCAGTCAAAGATTTACAACCCCTTGCCAAGCGCGTAAAGCACTCTACAGTTCACGGCGAAACTAACTATCAAACGGCGTACCGGGAGCGTAATCTTCGTAACGCATGAATTGCTTGAGGTAAGCGAGTGTGATTTCGCCGGTGGGGCCGTTGCGCTGCTTGGCGATAATCACTTCAATAATGCCTTCGTGCTGGCCCGGTTCATAACGATCGGGACGGTGCAAGAGCATGACCGTGTCGGCATCCGCTTCGATGCTTCCCGACTCTCTTAAGTCTGCCAGGCGCGGTCGATGGTCCTGCCGGTCCTCTGCGGCGCGATTGACCTGGGCCAGGGCCACAACCGGAATTTGCAATTCTTTGGCCAGCGCCTTGAGACGACGGCTAATCTGCGCGACCTGTTCCTGACGGGGATCGCGGCGATTGTCCGGCTCGATCAATTGCAAGTAATCGACGACGATGAGCTTGATGCCGTGGCGCAACTTCAACCGTCGGGCATTGGCGGCGATGCGGAGCATACTTTGCACCGGCGAATCGTCGATGAACAACTTGGCGTTGCGGAGCACGCCGCCCGCATCGATGAGGCGGTCCATGTCGTCGGAACTGAGCGTGCCCTTGCGCAGCCGATGACTGTCCACGCGGGCCTGACAACATAACAAGCGTTCGGCCAATTCGATGCGCGATTGCTCCAGACTGACGAAGAAAACCGGCGCCTTCTCGTCGATAATCACATTACGGACTATTCCGAGCGCAAAAGAAGTTTTGCCGACGCTGGGCCGGGCCGCAATGATAATCAATTCACCGTCGTGCAGGCCGGCGGTGATTTCGTTCAAATCGATAAAACCGGTCGAAAGGCCGCCGGCCTTCTGCTTGCCGCTGGCACGGTCGTCGATGCGACGATAAGTTTCCGTGATCGCCTCTTCCAGCGTGATGGTTTGGCCGGCCACACCCATCTGAGCGACATCGAGGATTTTGCGTTCGGCCTCTTCCAACAACTCCTCGGCGGGCTGGTTCTGTTCGTAGGCATCGCGCAGGATTTCGGTGCTGGCGTGGATGAGACTGCGGACGATGCCTTTGTCGCGGACGATCTTGGCGTAATACTCAGCGTTGGCCGCCGTGGGTGCGGCGTCCCAGAGCAAGGCCAAATAGGCAGCGCGGCCCACATCTTCCAGTTGGCCGCGCTTGTTCAGTTCCTCGTGCAGAAGGACCAAATCGACGGGCTGACCGCCCTTGTTGCGCAGGTCCGAGATGGCCTGAAAGATTTTGCGGTGGGCATCGAGATAGAAACTTTCGGCGCTGAGGATTTGCGTCACCACATCGATGACATCGTTGTCGCGCAACATGCTGCCGAGCACAGAACGCTCAGCGTCGAGGTTTTGCGGCGGAAGACGATCCAGTCCGACATTTTCCGGCGACATGGACTCACCTCCCTGCTGGGATGGTTTTCGATTTTTGGGGTCTGGCGTTCAAAGCTGCTGTTTTGTATCGTCCGGAACACCGAACTCCGAAAACCGAAAACCACCCGGCCGCCGAGCCTCCCTGCCCGCGGCATCTCTCACTTCTGTGCTTTAATGACGGCGACTTTAACCTCAGTCTCGATGTCGTATCCCAAGTTCAGCTTAACGGCGTACAATCCGGTTTCCTTAATTGGTCCTTCCAGCTTCACCATCTCCGGTTCGACGAGCATTCCCTTGGCTTTAAGTCCTTTGGAGATTTCTGCGCTGCCAACGGAGCCGTAAAGATGACCTTCCTCGTTGGCGTTGGCCTCGACGGTGATGCCGGCCATCTTGGCGATCTGTTCCGCCAGCGCTTTGAGGTCAGCGATGCGCGCCTCGCGGGCCTGTTTGACGCGGATTTTATAGCGCTCCAAGAGGCGAAGATTGTGCTCCGTCGGGATCGTGGCCATGCCGCGCGGCAACAGATAATTGCGCCCATATCCGGGCCGGACTTCGACCACGTCTCCTTGCTTGCCCAGATGCGGAACGTCTTCGGTGAGCACCAATTGCATGCCGCCGTGCTTGCCCTTGAGGACATGATTACGCTTTTTGGCCATAGAAATACCTACCTGTCTAACTGTCCCCGTCTCCACTTAGAACGGGATGTCATCGGAATTATCGCCGGGCATGTCCGGCTCCGGTTCGGGGAACCCGCCGCCCTGGGGATAGCTGGGTTCCGGTCGGCGCTGCATCGGAGCGCCGGCGCGCGCCACGGGGCCGCTCATTCCCCCACTGCCCTCGGCCCGCGGTTCGAGAAACTGAAAGTCGTCGAGGACGATCACCAACCGGGAGCGCTTCGAGCCGTCATTTTTGTCCTGCCACGAATCCAAGCGAAGGTGGCCTTCGAGGTAAAACTGCGCTCCCTTTTTGAAATACTGTTCCACTTGGTCGGCGAGTTGCCGTCCTGTTTGGCGATTGAACGCCTCGATGTCCAGGAAAACCGGTTCCTCCTCCCATTGCCCGGTTTGCTGATTCTTTCTGCGGTTGTTGACGGCAAAACCGAAGCGAGCGACTTTGCCGCCATTGCCGAAGGTTCGCACTTCCGGGTCACGGGTCAATCGGCCGATGAGCATTACTTTGTTGAGGTTCGCCATGGGGGCATCTCCTGCACGAGAAGACCCGTTCGCCGGGTCCAAAAAGCACTTTACACCAACACCACCTAAATACTATACATACGTCTGCTAGGCGTATGCAAGCGCGGTAGGCCAATGCGTGCTCCTTTTTCTGGCCGTGTAAAGCGTGCAAACCCCACAGCAAGCTCAATGTGTCACGTCTCCTTGGCCGTC
The DNA here is from genome assembly GCA_021324515.1 of Planctomycetota bacterium. Lineage (GTDB taxonomy): Bacteria > Planctomycetota > Planctomycetia > Gemmatales > Gemmataceae > JAJPHU01. The sequence continues at coordinate 3,265 of JAJPIY010000353.1, read as the reverse complement.
TCTTCCTTGCGACGCGAACTGCGGCGTGGGGCAGGTTCGACATCGTGTATCTCTTCGCTGGGTATCTCTTCTTCGGGCGGCGGCTCAGTGACGGTCTGCAAGGCCACTGCATGTTCGTCACGGGCCACTTGCAGCATGAGATCTACGTGCTTGGGATTAACCTTGAGAATGAGCGCCCGCAAGATCAACTCCGTCAGGGCGCAATCGCGTTCGATGCCCGCGATGTTCTTGCCTTCGGTGCGGAAATAGGTCAGGTAGTACAGCCCCTTTTTGTGGCCGTCGATGGGGTAGGCCAAACGCCGTTCGTCCCACGGCCGGCTGGCCAACACCTCCGCGTTGTTGCGCTCGAGGAGGGCGTGCAGCTGCTTGGCGGCATTAGGAACGTCGCCAGAGACTTTATTGGTGTCCAGAAGAAACATGCATTCGTAGACATTAACTGGCATTGTCGTAACTCACTCCTTGGGGGCGTTATATTGATTCATGCATACCTCGACACCCCGGCTTGCCCATGTCAACACCGCCTGGACCGCCAAGGCGATGGCCTCCTCAATGACAGGGCGCTCGCTGGGGCTGAAGCGCCCCAGCACGTGATCGACGGCGTCGTCTCGAGGAGCGCCGACGCCGATGCGAAGCCGAGCGTATTCTGTCGTGCCCAGGTGGTCCTGGATGTCGCGTAGCCCATTGTGGCCTCCGTGCGTCCCTTTGGCGCGGACGCGCAGTTTGCCCAACGGCAGATTGATATCATCACAGACCACCAACAAATCGGCCAAGGGCAGCTGGTAAAAATCCACGATCGCACGGACGCAACGGCCACTGAGGTTCATGAATGTTTCCGGTTTGACCAGCAAAATCTTGCCGACCTCGTCGTTGAGCTCACTCACCTGGGCCTGAAAGCGCGTTTGAAAACGGCCTGCCCGCGGACTGGCCGCCAAGTTGTCGATCACGGCGAAACCAACGTTGTGGCGCGTGCCCTCGTACCGTTTGCCGGGATTGCCTAAACCGACCACAACTTTCATGGTAGGCCGTCGTCCATCGTCCGTAGTACATCAAGTATCCAGGCAGCCTGGGGCGAAACGGAAGACACACCCATTATATCTTTGCGGCGGACCCCAGACGGCCGACCACGGGCTACTTCTCCTCTTCTTCCTCGGCAGCAACTTTGCGTCCGATGACTTCCGGCTCGGCCTGTTCGGCGCCCGGCGCGGCGGCGGTTTCCGGCACGGCCTGCGGGGCCGTGACATGGACGACGATAGCATCAGGGTCTGCCAATGCCTTGACGCCCGGCGGCAAATGCAGCTCGCGCACGTGGATGGCGGCGCCCAGCTGCAATTCGTTGATATTGACGCGGATCGATTCCGGTACGCTGTCGGCGGCGCACTCAATCGACAGCGTGTGGATCGGCTGATCGAGAATGCCGCCGCCGGTGACGCCGGGCGCAATGCCCTTAAGCTCGACCGGGACGGTAACGTGGATGCGCTCATCAGCAGCGACGCGGCGGAAATCGACGTGCAGCAATTCCATCCCCAGATGGTCCCACTGCAATTCCGCGATCTGCGCCTTCTGTAGCCCGCTGTCGGTGCGCAAATCGACGACCCGCGCCCCGTGCCGCACTGCTGACATCAAGGCATCGGTGGCCACCGCTACCGAGACAGTTTCTTCTTTGTGTCCGTAGACGACTCCGGGCACCTTCCCTTGAGCGCGCAGCTTGCGCGCCAAGCGTGTGCCACGGCCGTCGCGTTTCTCGATGGGCAATACTATAGATTCAGCCATATTCGTATCTCCTCAAGGAAGGGATTATTATTTCAATCGCGGCATCGACTTGCAAGGGGGTAAGGGCGAATTCAGCAAAAAAGAACAGCGTCTATTTACAATCCACAGAAGAGGAGAACCGCCGAGATCGCTTTCGAGGCGGACAGCCCTTTGCGCTAGGCGTATATCAATTCACAAGAGCGAAATCCGTGTTCGACAGGGACCACCCGTGAGCACTCCTGAACCGCGCATTTACATCATCGGCGTCGGCAGCGATGGTCTGGCTGGGCTGACCAGTCGCGCGCGCGATTTGCTTCTGTCTGCCGAGGTCGTCTTCGGTTCCGAATCCACCTTGAAACTGTTGCCGGAACTCCAAGCGGAGCGGCGAGCGATTGGCACCGATTGGCAGGAAACCGTCAACGCGTTAACGACCCTCCTGGGCCGCAGACGCTTGGCCCTTGTCGCCAGCGGCGATCCCCTGTTTTACGGAGTGGCGCGCTACTTGTGCGATCGCCTGGGCAAGGAGCATTTCGAGGTGCTGCCGCACGTCAGCAGCATGCAGTTGGCTTTCGCGCGCATCAAGGAGACCTGGGAAGAAGCCTACCTCACCAATCTGCAAACGCACCCGTTGGAGACCGTCCTCGATCGTATTCGCACAGCGGAGACGGTCGGGCTGTTCCCTAGTGAGAAGGAAGGCCCGCCGGAGATCGCCCGCATGTTGTTGGCGCGGGGCCTCGATTATTTCCGCATGTACGTCTGCGAGAACCTCGGCGGTCCCGATGAGCGCGTCACCCAGGGCGAGCTGCGCGACCTTCAGGACATGGAATTCGCCCCGCTTAACGTCGTCATTCTCAAACGTAAGCCCGGTCGGCCGGATCGACCGGCGGCGGCGGGGCGTTTTCGGCCCTTCGGCAATCCCGACGACGTGTTCGCGCAAAGTCGGCCCAAGAGCGGACTGATTACGCAAGCGGAGGTTCGGTGCCTCGCCTTGGCGGAGATGGCGATTCAGCCGGCCAGCGTCGTCTGGGACATCGGCGCCGGCTCGGGTTCGGTGGCCATCGAGGCGGCGCGGCTGAGCGATCCTGGCCCCGTCTATGCTATCGAGCAGGACGCCGCCGATTATCACTTGATTTTGGCCAATGCCCAGACATTCGGCGTCTCCAATCTTCACGCCATTCACGGCATCGCTCCGGACGTGTTCGCGGATTTGCCGGCCCCCGATGCGATCTTTGTCGGCGGCTGTGGACATGAGGTGACGCGCTTGCTCGAAGCGGCCTGGACGGCGCTGCGCCCGGGCGGCAATATGGTCGTCAACGTAGCCACGCTGGAAAGCCTCAGCGCTACTCACGCCGTTTTAAAACGCTTGGCCGGTAGCGTGGGCGTGCTGCTTATCAACATCGCGCGCGGCACCGAACAACTCGAAACGCTCCGCTTCGAGGCCGTCAATCCAACATTTTTACTCCATGTCGCTAAACCGATCGCTACGCGAAGGGGTTAGGTATTTGAGGAGTTTCAC
>JAJPIY010000371.1 GCA_021324515.1 Planctomycetota bacterium | reverse complement strand
CCGAACACCTACGTCTGTAATATAAACGACAATTTATATGATTGAATGCCTTTGTCTTGCTTCTCTACTGCTTACCCTTGCCCCGCCGCCCGCAATGTCCTTCCCCCGCCTAGTTCACCGGGGTGCGATAATGAAAGGCGGGTTGCTCCCCCGGCGCCAGCTTGTTCAGCAGGATACTCACCGAACTCAGAAGCTGTCCGTGAGTATCTCGAAGCGTTGGTATATCATCGCCGCACCATGTTGCGACTCAATAGTGCTGTCGGTCAGCGCGTCTTGTCTTGACAGTATAGCACGGCCTCAGAAGACGCATTCTATACCACCAATCCTTGGGGGACTTCGTCGCTCGCTCGTTGCGCCACTGGAGATAACCAAAAGACTTCGCTCAGATGTTGCCCTGCTGGGGCTCGGCTGTGGTAGAAATTCCCCCGAGCGACCGGCGTCTGTCCGCTGGCTGGCGCCGGCCAGGCACGTCATTTCTGGCGCCCTCCCCTGCTCCTTCCCTTCTTGATGGCGCCGCGCATCTGTGTTACAACACAGATGCGGCGCAGGATTGTTCTCGCCCGCAAACCGGCGGTGCTTGGATCATGAAACGCGGTCTGCCCATATCGCCGGGAATAGCTGTGGCTCGTGCCTTCTGTCTGGACCACGGCCTTCTCCGGGAGGATGCCTTCCCCGTAGACGCGGCTTCGCTGTCGGGTGAAGTCGGACGTTTCGATCGAGCCTGCGCGGCGGTGGCCCGGGAACTGGACGCCAGTATTGAGCGTGTCAGCCGGCAACTCGGCGAAGAAGAAGCCGCCATCTTCCGGGCGCACCGTCAGCTGCTGCGCGACCCCACCCTCAGCACCCGCGTCAAGACAGCTATTCTGGAGCGTAAGATTGACGCCGCTACGGCCCTGCGTGAGATCGTCCAGGAATACGACAAGCTATTTGGCCAGATCGTCGATCCTTATCTCCAAGAGCGCATGGCCGACCTGCGCGACGTGATCGGTCGCATCCTCGCGCAGCTCAACCGTGAGCAGCTGCCGGCCAACCTCAACCCCCATGAACCAGTCATTCTCGTCGCCGAGGAGATCCTGCCGTCACAAGCGCTGACGTTCGACCGCCATCTCGTCGCCGGCATCGTCACCGAATCAGGCGGGACCACCGGCCATGCCGCCATCCTCGCCCGCGCTCTGGGCATTCCCGCGGTATCCGGGCTGCGCGGCCTGCTGCGTGAGGTCCACACCGGCGACCTCATCGCTCTCGATGGCCGGGAAGGCCATGTCTATCTGAACCCCGGTCCCGAAGTAGAGGCGGCGTATCGCAAGTTGCAGCGCGAATACACCGACTTCGCCGGCAAGCTCATCGAAAACCGCGACCTGCCGCCCATCACCGCCGACGGCATTCGGCTGGAGTTGTTGGCCAACGTCAATGGGCCTGCCGATGCCGCGACGGCCGGCTCCGCCGGCGCCACGGGTGTCGGCCTGTATCGCACCGAATATCTGTTCCTGACGCATCCCTCGGTGCCGGATGAAGAGGAACAATTGGCCGCCTATCGCGCCGTCATCGAAGCGGCCCCGAACCAGCAAGTGACCATCCGCACTCTCGACCTCGGCGGCGACAAGCACGTGCCGTACCTGGGCCACCGCAACGAGGCCAACCCGTTTATGGGGTTTCGCAGCATTCGCCTCAGCAGCGCCTACCCCGAGTTTTTTCAGACGCAGCTGCGCGCCATCCTGCGGGCCGGCCGCTATGGCAACGTCAGCCTGCTGTTCCCCATGATTTCGACGCTGGAGGAGGTGCAGCGCCTCAAGAAAATTGTCGATCGCACACGGCTGGCGCTCCAGCGGGCCGGAACGCCTTTCGCCGAAGAGATGCCTTTAGGCATCATGCTGGAGGTGCCTGCCGCCGCTTTGTGCATCGAGGCCATTTTGGAAGAAGTCGATTTCATCAGCATCGGCTCCAACGATCTGATCCAGTATTTGATGGCCGCCGACCGCGATAATCCACACGTGGCCCATCTGTGCGAACCGTTCAGCCCGGCACTGATGCAGCTGCTCAACCGCGTGATCCACGCCTGCAACGACCACGGTAAGCCGGTGACGTTGTGCGGTGAGATGGCCGGTTGGCCGCGCTGCTTCTTGCCCCTGTTCGGCATGGGGCTGCGCCGTCTGAGCATGAGCCCTGCCTTTGTGCCGTCAATCAAGGAAGTGGTGCGCCACACCACCCTGGAGATGGCCCAGACCGTCGCCCAGCGCGTCTTGACCATGCATACCGTCGGCGAAATCCGCGGCTATCTCACTCGCAAGGTCCGCGAAGCCTGGCCGCACGTTTCCCTGCTGGACATGAGCCATTGAAGCCGACCATTGCATACGCGCAATCCACCGCGTAAACTCTTCTATAGTGGACTTCTTCTCTGGGGCGCTCCATCAACGGAGTTACCCGGTCTTTGTTCTACTGGGCACGGGGAGATTGGACATTTTTTCCCTTCCCCCCCACCCCAACCCTCCCCCACCAGGGGGGAGGGAGAAGCAAGGCTCCCTCCCCCCTGGTGGGGGAGGGAGAAGCAAGGCTCCCTCCCCCCTGGTGGGGGAGGGAGAAGCAAGGCTCCCTCCCCCCTGGTGG
>JAJPIY010000379.1 GCA_021324515.1 Planctomycetota bacterium | reverse complement strand
TCGCCGCCGATCAGCACGAACATTGGATCTTGCCGGGCCGCCGTGATGTTGTTGGCAACGGCGTGGGCATTAACGCCGCAGTCGCCTCCAGAGATAAAGTGAATGGTATTTGTGGCTTTTGCCGGCATCGTGCGGAAGCGGTAGAGCGGCGATTGTTTGCCAATTCGGAATTGGTAATCCGTATCCGGAGTCAGGCCGGCCAACTCGGCGCGGAAGACCTTCAAATCGGTACGCGGATAGGGCCGAACAGCGGCGGCCTGCGATTGCCAACGAACCTCACGCGATGGGGTGTAATAAACGGTTGTGTCCGTTGCCTCACCGAGCGCACTGACCCATTGCACGGTCATGGTCGTGGTCGGATCGCGCTGCCAAGTAAGGAACAGTGTATCGGGACGAAAGGGGGGATCGTCGATGATCTTGACGCTTTCCGCAGGGGGCGCCGCGAAGAGACGGCCAGAAGCCAGGCCAGCCAGGGAAGCCCCAAGGAACGCGCGGCGAGTCGAAGAAAACATCTCAGATAATGCCTCCATAAAGTGTCGAATGGCTTCGGTCTCTCGAGGGCCGCCGGCACAGTAACCGCTATGGGACAGACTATCGTTTGTCCAGATCGATGACGATCTCATCAGTGTGCGAATCGATGTCGAACACGAAGGGAGAGCGGTCGCCGTCGTAAGCACCCTGGAAACTGTCCGTTCTCCTTTTGACCTCGTGTTCGACGGCGATCCGATACTTCCCTGGGGGGATCCCCTTTCCATCCGGCCCTACGGCTCGGAAGGCGCCATCCGCGCGATTGTAGGCGGCGGCATAAGTGTTCAAGGGCGGCCGGCCATCCGCAGTTATGGGAAAGAACGTCACCCGAACGTACTGACCTTCCGGGACCGTAAAGGGACTTCCTCCCTTGACAATCCGGCCTTTGACAACCAGGCGTCCATCGCCGCCGCAACCGGACAGTACAACCAAGCCCAAAACAGTGGTTACAAAGGGGATGGATTTTCTCATGTTCAGGCACCTGAATAAGAATGGCCGCCTTCCTAATAATCGTTCGCAATTACCTGGCCGTCCGCCTTGGAAATCAGAAAGCACCAGGTTTGCTCGTTGATGCTGCTGGCGAGGAGGCGGACGCTGCCATCTCCCATGCAGACGTTGACGCCGCCGATATGCATGCTGCGCGACATGCCTGAAGTCATCAGGTTGCCGTCCAAGATGCAACCCAGTCCATCAACCGTGCCGATGGTGGGGGTCCAGAATTTGAAGCAGGTTTGAATCTCGTCGCCGTCATGGCCGGAGTCGCCCAGATTATTGTTGGGCGTGGGATTATAAGCAGCCCGTCCGGCATTGACGATGCTGGAACTGGGGAAACCCAGCGCCCAGACGCCGCGCGGATCGAGGGGAGATTTCCCCGCCCGCAGTTCAGCGAGCATGATGGTATTGGAGAGGCCATCTGTCACCTGGCCATAGCTGGCCCCGTAATTTGCGGCAAACATCGGGCTGGAGACGAAGCCTTTCATCACGCCGGCGGTCGTGGTGACTTTCGTGCCTCCATTGGCGACGTGGTCGTAATCTTCCCATCCGGCCGTCGCCCCGTAGTTGCCTCGCGCCCAATTACCTGGGGCCACGATTGGGTCCATATAGTGTTGTCTATTGTTGGCGTCGGAGGGGCACAGAAAGACCTTCAAATCGGTAGCCACAATCGACCGCCACGTTTGGTTGGCGGCTGGCCGCACCCCTTGCACAACGGGAACACCGGGATAGGAAAGGACGCTGCCCGCGTTGTAGAGATTAGCCTGTTCGATGTAGGGCAATAGCGTCACGGCCCAGTTCGGCCCGAAAGGCCCGGTGAAATCGAGAAAGTCGTCCTTGTTTTGGACGCCCAGCCACCACGGGATTTGCGAACCGAACGGCAAGCGCTGAAAGGTACTCTCGTAATCGGCCAACGCCAAACCAAGTTGCTTGATATTGTTCTGGCACTGGGCGCGATTGGCGGCTTCGCGCACCTTCTGCACCGCAGGTAAGAGCAGGCCGATGAGAATCGCAATGATGGCGATCACCACCAGTAGTTCAATCAGGGTAAAAGCTCGGCGCCTTCGCATGGAAACCTCCTTGGCAAGCCCGATCGTGAATAGTTTCGCGGGAAAACCACCCTTACGCACCCCACTCTTTTAGCCAGGCAAGATGAAGGGACCGGGCAGGCTGCATAAAGAACCTGCACAAAGATGATGAAGAAAGGCGGCGGTTTTGGGCCTGATTATGAAACGTTTGTTTCATATATAATTGTTTTCAAACTGGTCGAAGATATGAGGAGGAAAGAAGGGCCATGACCTTGCGCAACCTGCGCGAGCGGCTGCCGGAAGCGGCGGGCGAAATCTTTGCCGAGAAGGGATTCAAAGGAGCGACGGTGCGGGAGATCATCGAGCGCGCGGGCGTGAACATCGCGGCGGTGAATTATTATTTCCGCGACAAAGAACGGCTGTATATCGAGGCAGTCAAGCGCGCGGACTGCGGGGAACTGGAAGGGCCTCATCTGGCTTGGCCGCCGACTGGGAAGCTGCGCGACTTCATTTATTTTCAGCTGCTCAAGTTTCTTGCTCCGGGCCGGCCGGCCTGGCTGGCGCGCCTCATCATGCGCGAACGGACTCAGCCAAGCGGAGCGTGCGCGGAATGGGTGCGCGAATATATCGAGCCAAGGAGCAAAATCTTACTCGGCCTTCTCCGCGAGCTGTTGCCGCCGCATACGCCCCGCCGCAAACGCTACCTGACCGCTTTCCGCATCGTCGGCCCGTGCCATTTTTACTGTTCTCATCAGCCGATCATCCGCGTGCTGATCGGCGAGGACGCATATCAGCGTTTGGACCTAACCATCTTGGCGGACCACATCACCCAGTTTACTCTTCGCGCGCTGGGAGTTGCCCAACCCGGCGAGCCAGGGACATAAGGGGGCCCGGAGGTTTACCGATGAATTGGATCGCCTGGAAGATGCTGACCGGCAATCGGGCCAAGTATTATGCCATCATCTTCGGCATTTCGTTCGCCGTCATGCTGATGTCGGAGCAATCGGCCATCTTTACCGGCCTGATGCGCAACACCTCCAGCACCATCCGCGACATTTCGGGCGCCGAC
>JAJPIY010000036.1 GCA_021324515.1 Planctomycetota bacterium | reverse complement strand
GCTAATCCGCTGTATCCGTGTCATCTGCGTTCCTAGAATCGCCTTGACGAGAGGTTGTCGCGGTCCTACGTATAATCATAGGTTGAGAGTTTGCACGCACTCTCGGCTTGGAACGACCTTTTCTTCCTGATGCCTCGCGGAGGCCCAGAGACTTCCGCGAGGTTTTTTCCGCGCTGGGCAGAGGCGATGTCTCCATTGTTCAACTTACAAGGCCATCGCGGCGCTCGTGCTCTTCATCCGGAAAATACGCTGCCGTCTTTCGAGGCCGCTCTCGATGTCGGCGTCAGTAGCCTCGAAACAGATATGCATCTGACGCGCGACGGCGTTGTCGTTCTTTGTCACGATCCGCTGCTGTGCAATCCTCCCTATAGCCTGCTCCGTCCCGAATCGGCTAGCCCCTCGCTGTCGCCGCCGCTGGTGAGTCGATTCACTTGGGCCGAGTTGCGCGGCTATCGCGCCGACGGTAACCCCGATCCGCGTCGCTTTCCCGATCAGAACCCTGATGTCACACCGTTGGCCGCTCTGTTTGCCCAACAGCACGGACTGCATCCGTATGGCATTCCGACCCTGGAGGAGCTGTTACTCTTCACGGCGGCTTATGCCGGAGAACCAGGAGCGCAGGTTGGTAAATCGGCGGTGCAACGGCAGCGAGCGCGAAACGTGCTGTTCGATTTAGAGTTGAAGCGCGTCCCCTTCCATCCAGAGACCATTAACGATGGCTATGATGGCACGACGCCAGGCTTGTTAGAAGAGTGCGTTGTTGAGACGCTGCGGCGAGCAGGAGTAGTAGCGCGGACGACGGTGCGTAGTTTCGACCATCGGTGCGTCCGTTTGTTGCGGCGGATGGAACCAGGACTGACGGGAGCGGTACTCATCGCGGAAATGGCGCCAGCGGCACCGGCTAAATTGCTCGAGAGCGTCGATGCGCAGGTGTATTGTCCGGCCTATCCGTTCCTGGACGAAGCGATCGTGCGTCAGGTGCAGGCAGCTGGGGCGCGCGTACTGCCATGGACGGTCAATCAACCAGAACATTGGCGACGCCTGCTCGATTGGGGCGTGGATGGCCTCACTACCGATGTGCCCGACCGTTTAGCGCGCTATCTTGGTGAGCACGGTATCGCCTTTTGACTCATCGCGCCACCGGTTGTACAGTTGATCGTGCTGGCGGCCGACCGAACGCACTCAGATCGCGCAAGAGCCGTACACACGTCTCCTCATCGAGCACGAAGACGCCGCTGCTACCGTTGTCTGGAACACGAGCATAGCGGCCCTTGGAACTGCCCTCCACATTACCGATGTGCAATACACGCTTGCCGGAGCGCGTGGTGATTTCCAGGATTAGTTCCGGTTTGTCGAGTCCAAACAAGGCCAGGTTGGCGTCCTTGTCCACAGCGTAACGGCTCAATTTTAGGTTGGCCAGCGCTGCCAACGTGTCCTCGACCGTTGCCGTGTTGAGCTTGGCATCGGGCTTACCTACTACCTGCCAGGTCGAGCCGGCCTTCTCTAACAAAAAGGGCGCACGAGCATAGCGATAATTCAGCGATTCTATTTCCACGGCGTCCAGTGACGGTGTCCACACATTACGCGGCCGGTATTCGTCTAACACTTTCTGACTCAAAGGCGAATCGAGCAAGAACACGAGATCTGCCTTGGCCAGCTTGGCATAGCGCCGTTCGCCTTTCGGTTCCTTGGCGCCGATGAGCAGGTTGAGCCTTTCCTTGTCGCCGGACTGGACGCGCCATTGCGCTTCGGGGCGATCCAGTCCGTACTTCTTCAAAGCGTCTGCATCGGGCTTTTCGACTATCAGCGCGGCGGCCCGCAGGCGGCTGAGACGGTTGAGAAAATCTTCGAGCAGGTCTTGCTCGGCGTCGCCTTGCAGCGGCTCGGTCAGTTTCCACGAACCATCAACCTTGCGGAAAACCGCATGGCGCGGCCCACGATCCAGTTGCAGGCAGTCGGCATCCTGGAAATGAGCGAGGGTGCGGTCGCGGAAAGCCAAAGGCGTGCCCGCTAGCAGTTCCGCCAGCGAAGCGGGCAACACGGCCACCACTTTGGCCTCATCGACCAGGGCGAAACGCTCACTGCCTTTGCCTGCGGACTTGCCTAGTTTGATGATATGTTCCTTCGGTTTCTGGTCCCCTTTCAGCTGGATCGTGACGAGGGCCAAGGGTTTCTCCAAGCCAAACGATTGCAAGTCCTGGGCAGGATAAGCAGCGATGCGCTGGGCGCGCAGACTGCCAAGCTGCTCGAACAATTGCTGCATCACTTGGTCGTCGGCCTTCTCTTTGACCGGCTTGATCAGGTCCCATCCCTTGTCACTCTTGACGACTTCGAGAACATACGTGCCTTTGCGCTGGAACGCAGTAGCAGCGGTGCTATCGAATTTCAGAAGGTCGTGCTGGACGTAATCCAGGTAACTGCGCTCCAACAAACGAGTCGTCTCCGGGGGCAACACGGCCACCCCCACACCGTTGTCGACGCGGGCATAGCGCGCGCCCGGGTCGTTTTCGACGTGCTTGCCCAACTCAATGATATGCTCCCTTGAGACGTTGGTACGGTCCCGTTCGTTGATCGTGATGCGGACGGCGGGTTTGTCCAAGCCGTATTTCGCCCATTCCACGCCTTTGCCGTAATCGGCGAAACGCTGGGCCCGCACGTCCGACCATAAGGAGCTTAGCGACGCTGCGGCCTTAGCATCCGCCGGATAAGCGCCTGCTGGTGATTGCGTTACTTGCCAGACATCGCCTTTTTTCTCCAGCGTCCATGATTGGTCGCCCGTTTGTGAACGCACCCGCTCCACCTTGGCCGCATCGAGGCTTAAAAGTTTGGCATCGAGCAGTTCCAGGGCCGTGCGATCGGCAGCGCGGACAAGGGAGTTGCTGACTATGAAAATCGCCGCATCATCGCCGCGCTTGGCGTAGTGTGAATCGCCTTCTTTCGCTGCCTTGCCGATCAGCAGCGTATGCTCCTTGTCGTTCTTCGCAAGAACAGGCTTGATGCGAACGGTCAGCACGGGTTTGTCCAGGCCGTACTCTACCAGGTCCTTGGCTTCATGGGTCACATAACTCTCGACCTTGGGCGCCGCGAGTTCCGCCGTTATTTTCTGCACCTTCTCCCCCAGGGCGTCTGCTTCGAAAGGGCCGCTGATCTTCCACTCCTTATCAGAGCGCATTAGTACATATTCCTTCTGCCCCGCTTTGTGGATGCTCAGCGATTCGATCTCTTCCGGCAGCAATTGCCACAACGTTTGCGGCCGATAGCTGAGGGCATCGCGCGCCAGCTGGTCATGCAGATCTTCTTTGACGGTAAAGACGGGGCCGCCGTCGGCCAAACGGGCAAAGTATCCCCCCTGGCCGTCGCGCTTTTTGCCAATATGCACCTCTTTTGTCGGCTTCTTCTTGTCGGTGAATTCGATGCGAACCGTGACCGGCGGGTTGTCGAGTCCGTACCGAGGCCCCAGATCGTCTTGTTTCGGCCTTTCTGCGACAAACTCAGCTGCTTCCAGATGTCCCAGATCAGCGAGGAGTTGATCGACCCGTGCCGTATCTGCTTCGGCCTTAACCGGAGTTGCAAGCCGCCAAGCGTCCTGGTCTCGTTCCAGCGTCACTTTTTTGCCCTGGTGATTAATATCGATCTTGGCCACGTCGGTGGCATTAAAATCAAACAACCGTTTGCTGCGATAGCCCAACGCCGAGCGCTGGACCAGCGGCGCCAGGCCGTCTTCCACGCGGTTGATGCGGGGCCAATCGTCCGTCATGACGTACAGTTTTTTCTTGTCGGCGTCATGCTTACCAACGCGCACCGTCAGCGTCCGTGTTTTCTTCGCTGCGGGGCTGGCGCCGCGCTGGTCTTGTCCCTTTATTTCCTCTTCGATGGAGATCTTCACTACGACAGAGGGTTGGTCAAATCCATACTTTTTCGGATCGTCTTTATCAATAATGTCTTTGTCGCGCGCTTGCAAGTCCGACAGCTTGGTTAAGAGGTCTGTGACTTTGCTATTGTCGGCCTCGGCAGGGAACGGTTTGACAAGTTTCCAGTCGCCCTGGTCTTTTTCCAGTACGATCTCTTCTCCTTTGTGCTTGATTTCAACACGGCGAGCGTCGGCGCTGTTGAAGTGGACGATGCGGCTATCGCGCAACTTATCCAGGGTGACGAATATGTCTTTGAGCTTGTCGGCCTTGATCTCGAAGATCTGATCGTTGTATTGCAGCTTGGCGTAACGATACTCTTCTGTCACGGGCGTCATTTGTTGCTGCATTCCGGGAAACATACCCGGCGGCTGCGGCGCCGGCGCCAGCCGTTGGCGTCGGCTGGAGACGGCGCCAATCAGAAGAGTAACCGTATCGCCCTTGTCATTTTTAGTTGTGATGATGCGCTCGGGAGCGGTCAAGCCGGCGCGGACCAGCAAGCCGCCTTGCGTGGCGAAGAACAAGTCCACGGCCAAAGAAGCGGCGTCCCAATACGTATGCGCGTGCCACGACCACGGCGACACGCCGCCGCTGCCGGCCGGTACAAATTGTTCAGCCCACAGGTCGAGTACGCCGGCCAGGAGGGCCTTACGGGCCTCGTCGTCGAGACGATCGCGCACCGGCTCGGCCAGTTCCGCCTCGTTCCAGGATGTTCCGGTACGCACTACCGTGAAACGTATTCTGTTGGCTTTCTTGTCCTCGATGGTCAAGCTCCGCGCTTGTAATTGCTCGACCGTATCGCGGCGGTCCTCGCCGCTAAGGATTTCCTTCTCGAAGAGGCGCCGCTCCTGGTAGTAATCAGTCGGTTTATCGAGCGCGGCGACAAGGCCCGGCGCCAAACGCACTACTTCCTTTTTTTGGTCTAGTCGGACGTAGGTATCGCGGGAAAAGCGATTGTCCAGGTTGTCCGCCGGTTGCTCGCCGAAGGCTAGCGTATGCTCCTCGCCCTTGGTACGGATCGTTACGGTGATGGGAGGATGGTCCAGCCCGAATGCCTGCAATTCCTTGTCCTCGTGAACAGGTTGCGGCAGGAAGCGCGGGCGCAGATTGGCGAGCAGTCCCACCAGGTTTTCGACTTCTCGGCGACGGACGGGCCAGTTGCCAGGAAGTCCCCATTGACCATCGGCTTTGTGAGTTAATTCCGTGATGCCGCTGGGCGCATGGATCTCAAGGCGTTGGATCTGGTCGGGATGTAGGCCCTCCAGAAATGCGCGTGTGCCTTCTTCCTTAATGGCAAATGGATGTGGAGTGGGGGCGAGAATGGTCGGCAAGGGCGGATTGCCGTACCAGGCCAGCAACACACCGGCGCCAGTCAGCACCAGCAGCACAAAAGTGGTCCTGAGATTCATGCGGGACCTCCTAACCTCGTTCCGCCTCGGTCATCGCAAGCGCCGGAACAGCACGACGACAAAACCGAGATAGAGAAACAATACAGGCAAGCCCAGGCGAGCGCCCCACAGCCATAAGGATTCGGTAGGCGAATCCGGAGGGATTGTCTCATTGACGCGTGGATAGCTCCACACGTGTTCGTCGCGCGGCAACCGATCGTCGCGGCCCAACAGCCAATTGATGGTCTGGACGAATAACTTTTCCTGCGCCGCTGGCAGGTCCTTGCCGCTGAAGAAGCCGCCTTGGCCGATGACCGCCACGCGCACGCGCGCCGGTTTGTCTGCCGCGCTGGCGTACCAATCGCGTGGCAATGTGGTTTCCACAGCCACGCCGATAGGAAACGGTCCCCGGCGGCGTGTCTCCAGTCCCGTGACGGCCGGCTTCAACTGTTTGCGCTTGTCCTGATCGCGTTGCGGCTGCTCGAACTGAGGGATGCGGCCCTCGAGGGGAAACGGCTGATCTTCATTCCAGCTTTGCGGGCTGGTCATGAGGAAAACTGGGTCCATCGGCAGTTGCTCTGCGGCAGTGTTCAGCGACTGCTGTAGCGCGATCAAGGACAGCGCTGCCGTGGTCCAATGAGGCTGCGCCGGCGCTGCCAAGGCGGCGACGGCCAGGGGGCGCAGACTAGGCGGTTCGGGCGGTACATAGTAGACTGGACGCGGAGCGCGGATGCGGATATCCAGCGCTTCCTCCTTGCCCAGCCCGCGCGCCATAAGACGAATGCTGGCGCGGATACGATTAACCGGACGAACGATATCTACGCTCCCTGGCGGCAGGCTATCGCGGGAGCGCCAGTCCCAGATCAACGGCGGGATTTCGACGCTGGCCCCAGCGATAGTCAGGCCAGCGCGGTTTTCGGCGAACCCCTGTTCCTCGACATCGAACAGCACCGTTTGCTTGAGCATCCGCACGCCCAACTGGGTGAGCAGTTCTTCCAGGCCATCCGGCCGGGCCTCGTCAAAGTTGCCCAACCCCTGTGGCCAATTCAAGGGGCCGAAACAGGCCAGGATCGGTTTGCCCGCCTTGAGGAACTCCTTGATCGCTTCCACCTGCGCGGGATCGAGGGGGTAGTATTGCGGCGGGATATTGCTATTGATGCTGGCCGTATTGCGCAGTGTCATGCGCGGCACCATCAACAAATCGCAGTCGGCCAACAAGCGTTGCAACTTGGCCTTGAGGTCAGTCATGCGGCGTTGCTCCTCCAAGGCCGGTTCGTTCATCTTGGCGAGGTCGGCCCGCGTCGCTGCCAGCCGCTGACGATAATCTTCGATGGCTTGAGCGAGGTGCTGAAGGTCTTCATTGAGATCTTCGACGTTCTCTTGGATGACTCGGCGCAGCAGCTCGTCCCGGGCGGCGCTCTCGGTGACGGCGTTTTTCCACAGGTCGCGCAATTCAGCTAATTGCGGTCTGATTTCTTGCAATTGACCCAACTCACGCTGCAAGCGCATCTTAACGGCGTCCGACGGCGGATTAAGCAACGCTTGGCGATATTGCCGGATCGTTGCCTCTATCAGTTGGACTTGTTGGGCATATTCTTGCGCCCGCTTCGGGGCCTGATCGACGATTTGTTTCAGCAACGAGGTCCGTGTTTTCTCATCCTCAGCTGCTTTCTCCCAAACGGCGCGCTCCTGTTCGGTTTCTTTGCGGACCTTTTGCAGTTTCTCCAAGTCGTTTTCGTAGAACCGTTGGGTCCGCTTCAGTCCTTCCAGGGTGCTTTCCTCAAGAGAATAAACGGCCGGCTCCAGGCCGAGCGGTCCATTGCCTTCTTTCTTCAAGATAATGTCCGTAACGTCAAAGCCGCGCGCCTCTAGGGCGTTACGCAAGCCCCGCAAACCGATATCGCGCTGGCTGCCAGTGGAAAGTACCTCATGGATGGTGGCAATGGCGATGCGCGGTTTTTTTTCGCCCAGACGCAGGATACGATGGGCGAACGGCTCAACGCCCTGGTAGAGCAGAACGAGATTGCCACGGCCGTCGTGATCGTCTTGCGACAGCGTTTTATCCAGAAGATAGAAGTCATTGAAGCTCAATTGTTGTACGCGCAGCTTATTGTTCTCTCGGCCACAGAAGAACAAACTATTTTCAGGAGCGGCTTCAATCATTTTGCGCAGCGCCTCGGCCCCTTGAGTATCTTGGTCGCCGGCCACCGCTTCCGTCACTTCCTGGAGCCGTTCCTTGAACTTATAATCGCGCGATTGGGTGTCGAGCACTTCCACTCGAATCTGGGGACCGATAGTGCGGAACTGTTCAACGAGGTCGTGGACTTTCTCAATGACTTTGCGTTCGGCGGCGGAATCGTAATCATCCTGGGGCTTGTCCGGCATCAAGCCAAAGACCTTGTGGCGATTGTAGACGAGGATGGTAGTTTGACTGTCCGGATGCAGCTGGGCCAGGTCTTTGCGGATCTCAGCGGGCAGCGTGAAATGCCGATCGCGGGTGCAGTCCACTTGGACGAAGTGATGATACGACCACAGATTGACGGCACCGAGGGCGACGGCAGCCAGGACGCCTTGGATTATGGCGTTGAGCCCGAAAGCGCTGCGGCGCGTGGCGGTGAAGGCGAAGACCACAAGCAATTCGAGGAGCAGCGTCAATAGCGCCGCCGCCGCACCGGTCAGGCAGAGGACGACGGCCAGGTTTTGTTGTGGCATCTGCCAGGCGTTTTGCGCCAGTTCCATGCCAGCATTCCAGGCCTGCGACAGATCAGCGACGGTATGGAAGGCGCGGAATTCACCGCGCACAGCCGCGAAGACGCCGGCAGCGCAAGCCAGCAAGCCGCCGCTCAAGCCGAGCAAGCGGACCCCAAAGTGCAAACGCGACCAGAACAACCAGGGACGCGAACGCGCGGAGCGGGGGGCGTCTGCTCCCGGAGCGGAGGTCACTGCCATCGTCGGGCCTCCAAACTACGAACCGTGAGGAACAAGCAGAATAGGGCCGTGCTGCTATACAGAACAAGAGGGCGCGTATCGAGCAAGCCGCGCGTGAAGGCGCGGTCGAAGTGCAGCGGTACGCTGAAAAAGTACACGATATTGTAGAGATGCGAGCCGACCCCTTCCGGCCGCCAAAAGCCGCTGCCAATAAAGACCAAGCCGACCGCCAAGGCGAGGATAGCGGCCACCATCTGATTGCGCACCAGGCTGCTGATAAACAAACCAATAGCCAAAAACATCGCCCCGGCCAGGAACATGCCAACGTAGGTCCATAACACCGGATACGGATCGAGCAGGACGGGCACTTCGAGCAAATGCGGCCCCGCGGCATGATAGTGCCGCCAGCCGCCAACGCCGGCCGCTATACCGCCCGCGACGATCAGGGCCAGCGACCCTAGCCGTGCCGTTGTGCCCAGGTGCGGCAACAGCAACACTAAACCGGCCATGATGCATGCCAGGCCGGCGACGAGCAAGAGGCCCTCGGCTGTCCAGACGGAGTGAAAGACCGGCGCCTGGGCGCCGAGCAGGGCCGGCAGATAGAACAACGTCGGCAGCCACAAGACGGTGTAGAACGCCAAGCAGGCCAGGTATTTGCACAGCACTACTTGCCAATCGCGCAAGGGCGCCGTCATCAGCATCTCTAACGTGCCGCTGCTGCGTTCTTCGGCAAACAGTCGCATGGTCAGCAGCGGCGGGATGAACAGAAACACCAACCAAAACAGCTTATCGCCGAACAGGGTCTGCATGGGCGATTCTGTGCCCACAGGTCCTTTGGCCGTCAGCAGACCCAAGGTTGTGGCAAACAGATCGCCCGTGACAAAGAGAAAAACCACAAGCACGACATAGGCGATCGGCGAGAGAAAATACGCGCTGAACTCCCGGCGAATCAGACTACGCGCCCGGAACAAACCGACCGCCATCCAGATAAAGCCGACTGCCGCACTGGCAAAGACGAGGGCCAGCAGTGTCAGCGTCAGCCATTCGCGTCCATTGAGGCTGAGATTGTTGAGCATACGCATTTCTCCACTGGGTGAGCGGCGGGGTTGATCCCTGCCGCCCCACAGCGGGGATCAACCCCGCCGCTCGCTTTATTGTTACGCATGGACTACAGCGTCCCGTTCGATTAAATCAATGAACAATTCTTCCAAGCTTTGATTTTCTGGTTTCAGATCGACGAGCCGGCCGCTGGCGACGACCTGGCCGCGATTGATGATGATGGCCTGATCGCAGGTCACTTCCACTTCGGAGAGAATGTGCGTGGACAGCAAGATGGTATGCTCTTGGCCCAGCTCGCGGATCAATTTGCGCGTTTCGCGGATCTGCCCGGGGTCCAGTCCCGCTGTCGGCTCATCGAGGATCAACACCGGCGGATTGTTGAGCAGCACGTCTGCCAAGCCGACGCGCTGTCGATAGCCTTTCGACAGGGTGCCGATCAGTTGCCGTCGCACGTCGCGGACCCAGCAGCGATCCAGCACATACTCGATGCGCTTCTTGGCCTCGCTGCCGTGCAGTCCTTTGATGCCAGCGCGGAAGCGCAGATATTCGACGACGCGCATTTCCGGATAAAGCGGACAGTTTTCTGGCATATAGCCGATGCGCCGCCGTACTTCGACTGGCTGCCAAAATACATCCAACCCGGCGATTGTGGCCTGCCCCGACGTGGCGGTGAGATAGCCGGCCAAGATGCGCATGGTGGTGGACTTGCCCGCGCCATTGGGGCCGAGGAAGCCGACCACCTGCCCTTTGGGCACCTCGAAGGACACATTGCGAACGGCGGCGTAATCGCCGTAATACTTGGTCAGATTGCTGACGTGAATCACGACCGCCTCCTCCTGCGGCCCCAGGGATGCTTCCGACAAATCTTGGACACCTTCTCGTTCCCATGTTCCGCGCGGGAACGCAAAGTGTTTGCAGCATGACGAAATTTGACAATAACGGAAGAGCGGCACGCTGGCAAGGGGGCCGCAGGTTCCGCAAAATCCTTGCAACCGCTACTCTGAGGTGATAACCTCAACTATTGGCGGGTGCAGTTTCGCTCCCTGAGATTTCCCCAAGAGAGGGAAGGACCAACGGCAAAATCCCGCCGGCTGATCTGTCAGCGCTGGGGCTTTTGCCAGATAAGGTAGAAGGAGAAGTCCTCATGTTTCCCCTCACACGTCTTGCGAAGGTCGGTTATCTTGTCGCCTTTTCCCTCATTCTTTTTCTGCTGCTGTCAGCGAAACTGTCGCAGGCCCAGTCATCGTCGGGCGTGACGAGCGGCTACCGCAGCTCGCCCGGCCTGAGCATCACTATCCCCATCATTAGCGGCGGCGGGGGTATCGGCGGCGGTTTTGGAGGAGGTTTTGTTGGTTTTGGCGGTGGATTTGGCGGTAGTTCTTTCAACTTTCAAACGACTACCCTCACCCTCCCAAGTTCTCTGCCAGGAGGGATGCCTCCTCCTCCTATAAACCTGCCCTTGAATAACTTTGGACCGGCAGCGTCTCTCTTCGGTTTTGTCGGCCTTCCTCCCTTCTTGGGCTTCCCTTCGTTCTCTGATTCCACGGGTGCTCCCTGGTCCCTGATTACAGCTATGGGCCTATTCAATGCTGGCGGCGGCATGACGGGTTTTAGCGGCGTGGGCGGCTTTGGTCTGGGCGGCTTTGGCATCGGCGGCGCGGCCATGATGGGCGGCTTTGGTCTGGGCGGCTTTGGCGTCGGCGGCGTGACAGGTTTTGGCGGCGTGGGCGGCTTTGGTCTGGGCGGCTTTGGCGTCGGCGGCGTGACAGGTTTTGGCGGCGTGGGTGGCTTTGGTCTGGGCGGCTTTGGCGGCTTCGCCGGTAAGGGCTTCGGCGGCTTCAACGGACGCAATGCCTTGTAAGGGGCTGTCTAAACTCCACTTGTGCCTTATTTTTATATCGATTCGCACAAAATGCCTTGTTTTCGAGCAATTTCTGCGAACGAGCGAAAATAGGCGACCCTTGATGTAGTTGAATATCACTGCTTATACTGACGGTTGAGTTTGGCACCCTTCCCCCCTACCCCAACCCTCCCCCACCAGGGGGGAGGGAGCCTTGTTGCTCCCTCCCCCCTGGTGGGGGAGGGTTGGGGTAGGGGGGAAAGGGAAAAATGTCACATCTCCCCGTGCCCAGTATACAATGAGGCAGGTTGCGTTAACCGTTTTCAGCGCTCGGTTCGATAGCCATCCGTTGGGGGGAAGCGATCTTGCAAAGCGCACACGGTCCAGGGACGATGCCTGCTGGCTCGGCACGCCTCGACAGCGGCATGCGCCGCAGCCAAGGTGGTGATGCAAGTCACACCATTGGCCACCGCCGCCGAGCGAATCTTGCCTTCGTCGGTGCGTGCTCCTTTGCCGCTCGGTGTATTGAGGATGAGAGCAATTTCCTTGTTTTTCATGTAGTCGATGAGGTTGGGCCTACCCTGTTCGAGCTTATTCACTTCCTCAACGAAAATGCCCGCCGCTCGCAACACCTTGGCTGTGCCGCGCGTTGCCAGCAACTTGTAACCCATCTCAGCCAACGCGCGCGCGATCGGGACCACTTCCTGCTTGTCACGTTCGGCCACCGAGATGAAGATTTTACCGTCACCCGGCCGCGGCAGGGCGCTATTGGCCGCCATCTGGCTCTTAGCGAAGGCCAAGGGGAAACTGTCGTCGATGCCCATGACTTCCCCAGTCGAGCGCATCTCGGGGCCTAAAATAATGTCCACTCCGAGAAATTTGTTGAACGGGAACACACTCTCCTTGACCGAATAATGTTTGGGTGTGACTTCCTCGAACAGCCCCAATTCATCGAGCGTTTTACCGACCATGACCAGGGCCGCATAGCGAGCCAGAGGAATGCCCACCGCCTTGGAGACAAATGGGACCGTCCGACTGGCGCGCGGGTTGACTTCGAGAACGTAAACGGTTGAGCCTTGCACGGCGAACTGTACATTCATCAGGCCGCAGACGTTCAGCTCACAAGCCAAGGCGCGTGTTTGCCGTTTGATCTCCTCGACGACGGCGGGCGACAGACTGTACGGCGGAAGGACACAAGCGGAGTCGCCGGAGTGAATGCCGGCTTCCTCAATGTGCTGCATAACGCCGCCGATAAACGTCCGCGTACCGTCGCTAAGACAATCAACATCGACCTCGCCGGCCGACTCCAGAAACTTGTCGATCAGGATCGGTTTGTCCGGCGACGCCTCCATAGCATCGGCGACATAACGGCTCAGGGTCGCCTCGTCGTAGACAATTTCCATGGCTCGGCCGCCCAAGACATAGCTGGGGCGTACCAATACCGGATAGCCGATGCGGCGGGCGATGTGAACGGCCTGCTGCAAATCTAGGGCGATGCCATTGGCCGGCTGCTTCAGGCCCAGCCGCTCCACTAACTCTTGGAACTGTTCCCGATCCTCGGCGCGGTCGATGCTATCCACGCTGGTGCCGATGATCGGTGCGCCCGCGGCTTCCAGGCCCCGCGCCAGATTGAGCGGCGTCTGACCACCGAACTGCACGATCAGCCCTTTCGGCTGCATCACGTCGCAGATGTTCAACACGTCTTCGGTGGTCAACGGCTCGAAGAACAGATGATCGCTGGTATCGTAATCGGTGGAAACCGTCTCCGGGTTCGAGTTGACCATAATGGTCTCGTAGCCCTCACGCCGCAATGCGAACGCTGCTTGACAGCAACAGTAGTCGAATTCGATGCCCTGACCGATGCGGTTCGGTCCACCGCCGAGGATCATGATGCGTTCTTTGCCGCTGGGCGGTTTGGTTTCGTCTTCCCTGTTTGGTCCTGGGCCGGAGACGAGGGCGGCGTCCGCGCCCGTCTCTGGCCCAGGGCTGAACGAGATGGGGGCTTCATAGGTGGAGTAATAGTACGGCGTGTACGCCTCGAACTCGGCAGCACAGGTATCGACAAGCTTGTACACTGGCACCACGCCCAATTCTTTACGGAGGCGGCGAATTTCCATCTCGGTGGAGCGCCACAGGAATGCCAACTGCTTGTCGGCGAAGCCGTATTGTTTCGCCTGCAATAATAGAGCGCGAATATCGCCATCATGGGGGCGCGTCCAGACTTGCTCTGCTGCCGCACGCAATTGCTCTTCCATCGCCACGATTTCTTGAATGTTGTGCAGAAACCAGCGGTCGATTTTCGTCTGCTGATGGACCTCCTCCAGCGACAGTCCGGCCTTGAAGGCATAACGGATGTACCAAATGCGTTCGGCGTTGGGCGTGGCCAGGCGTGCGTAAATGTCTTCGATTGTTGGTTGCCGCGGTGTGCCCCATAAATCACTGCGATAACAACCCAGGCCGAAACTGCCCGTCTCCAGGCCGCGCAGCGCCTTTTGCAGCGATTCCTTGAACGTCCGGCCAATAGCCATCGTTTCGCCGACCGATTTCATCTGGGTTGTCAGCGTCGGGTCGGCGTCCGGGAATTTCTCGAAGGCCCAGCGCGGCACTTTGGTGACGACATAATCGATGGTCGGTTCGAAACAGGCCGGCGTCTCACGGGTGATGTCGTTGCGCAGTTCATCGAGGCGATAGCCGATCGCCAGCTTGGCGGCGATCTTGGCGATGGGGAAGCCGGTCGCCTTCGAGGCCAGGGCGCTGGAGCGGCTGACGCGCGGATTCATTTCAATAGCGACCATGTGGCCGTTGTCAGGATTGACAGCGAACTGGATGTTGCTGCCGCCGGTCTCGACGCCGATCTCGCGGATGATGGCGATGGCGGCGTCACGCATGCGCTGGTATTCTTTGTCTGTCAACGTCTGCGCGGGCGCTACGGTGATCGAATCGCCGGTATGCACGCCCATCGGATCGAGGTTCTCGATGGAACAGACAATGACGACGTTATCGGCGCAATCGCGCATGACCTCCAGTTCAAACTCTTTCCAGCCGATGACCGATTCCTCGATGAGTACTTCGCCGACGGGGCTGAGGTCGAGTCCGCGGGCGATAAGCAAGTTGAATTCCTCGCGGTTGTAAGCGATGCCGCCGCCGGTGCCGCCCAGCGTGAAACTGGGCCGTAATACACAGGGCAGGCCGACTTGATCGAGCACTTCCAGGGCCTCAGAAAACGAGCGGGCCACACCACTTTTGGGCACGGCGATGCCGATGGCTTGCATGGCCTTTTTGAACAGCTCGCGGTCCTCGGCCTTGGCAATAACGGCTGGCGTCGCCCCGATCATCTCCACCTTGTATTTATCGAGTATGCCGCGACGATGCAATTCCATCGCCGTATTAAGCGCCGTCTGTCCACCGAGCGTTGGCAACAAGGCATCGGGCCGTTCACGCTCGATGATGCGCTCGACCATGTCCCAGGTGATCGGTTCGATGTAGGTGCGGTCGGCCATCTCGGGATCGGTCATGATAGTGGCCGGATTGGAGTTGACTAAAACGACGGTGTAGCCTTCCTCACGCAGCGCTTTGCATGCTTGCGTGCCCGAATAATCAAATTCGCATGCTTGGCCGATAACAATGGGGCCAGAACCGATGAGCAAAATTTTGTGCAGATCGTCGCGTCGCGGCATGTGTACGGGCATCCTCGTGATCGTGGAGGTCCGGGAACTCGGTTGTTCCTCATCTTATGACAGACGCGCCGGCAACCAAGAGGCGCACCGCCAGGGTGCGGCAGCTGAAGTAGACAAGGCCAAGGCCAATAGGGTGAGCGACGCGGTTTATGCTTGGATTCGTCAAGCAACTCCGACAAGGCCGCCTGACGCCGGTTGTGCATTCCTTAGATAGAATAGCAACGCGGCCCGTTGGGCTGCGAATCTTTCCCAAGTCATGGAGACGGTCATGGTTTCGGCCACGGTAAGCAAACAAGGGTTCGTCGAGGAGGTTGAGATCCAGGGGCACATCATTGATTCGCTGATTCTGCCCAAGGTGCTGGACGAAATCCTCACGCATGGCGGCTCCTACGTCATCAAAGACATTCGCATCGGTCAGCGGCAAGCTGATCCCAGCTATGCGCGCATCGAAGTCCGCGCGGACAGCAGCGACCAGCTGCACGAAATCCTCAATGCCATTCACGATCACGGGGCTGCTCCGGTTGCCGTCCGCGATTGTCAAACCGTTGCTGCGGACATGGATGGCGCCTTCCCGGAAGGATTTTACAGCACTACCAGTTTTCGCACGCAGGTGCGTCTCAAGGGCGAATGGATCGATGTAGAAGATCAGGAGATGGATTGCGGCATTCTCGTCGATGCCGAAGGGACGGCGGCGCGCTGCATTCCGATGGCGGACGTGCGTGTCGGCGATCGCATTGTCGTGGGGCGGCAGGGTTTGCGTGTCTTCCCCGCCGAGACGACGGCCCGGTCGAACCTGTTCGAGTTCATGGCCAGCCCCGTTTCTAGTGAAAAGCCCAAGGGCGTGACGGTGCGCGAGATCGCCGCCGCCATGAAACGCACCAAAGAGTCCGGCGAGAAGATCCTCGCTGTCCTCGGTCCCGCCATCGTCCATACCGGCAGCGTCGAACACATTTGTCGGCTCATTCGTAGCGGCTACCTGAATATCTTGTTCGCCGGCAATGCCCTGGCCACTCATGACATCGAGCAGGCATTTTTTGGCACCAGCCTTGGCATTTCCCTGGAGCGCGGCTTGCCAATGGAAGAAGGGCACGAGAACCATCTGCGGGCCATCAACACGATTCGGCGGTTGGGCGGTATCCGCCGGGCCGTGGAGCGCGGCGTGCTCAAAAGCGGCGTTATGTATGAATGTATTCGCCACGACATCCCGTTCCTGCTGGCTGGCAGCATCCGTGATGACGGGCCGTTGCCGGAGGTTGTGACGGATGTGCTGGAGGCGCAACGACGCATGCGCGAAATGATCCACGGGGTCGGTTTTTGCCTGATGATGGCCACTATGTTGCACTCGATCGCCACCGGCAATCTGCTGCCGGCCTGGGTCAAAGTGGCGTGCGTGGACATCAATCCCGCCACGGTAACGAAACTGACCGACCGCGGCAGCATCCAGACCGTCGGCGTCGTCACTGATGTGGAGCCGTTCCTCCGCGCGCTAGTCGCGGAGTTGGGCAGAGAAGAATAAACCATCCAGGGGCCGAGGACTCAAAGATGAGGCAGCCGCGCATTTTAATGTGTCCGCCGGATTATTATGGCATTGAATACGAGATTAATCCGTGGATGAATCGGGCGCGCGGCAGTTTGCGCGAACGGGCGCGGCAGCAGTGGCAGAAACTGCACGACGTCCTCCTCGGTCTGGGCGTGATAGTCGAATTGCTCCAGCCGCAACCGGGACTGCCCGACTTGGTCTTTACTGCCAACGCTGGCCTGGTGTTCGGCAATCGTTTTTTCAGCTCGCGTTTCCGCCATGCCGAGCGCGCCCGCGAGACGCCTTACTTCGACGCTTGGTTCGCGGCCCACGGATTTGTTGTCGAACATCTGCCGGAAGGGATGTACTTCGAGGGCGCCGGTGACGCTCTGTTCTGCGGCCCAACGCTGTTCGCTGGCTATCGCATTCGCAGCGACGTGCAGGGCCATCAATACCTCGGCCGCATCCTGCAAAAGCAGGTGTTGCCGCTGGAATTGGTCAATCCCTATTTTTACCATCTCGATACGTGTTTTTGTCCTCTGGCGCCG
Source organism: Planctomycetota bacterium (assembly GCA_021324515.1). Taxonomy (GTDB): domain Bacteria; phylum Planctomycetota; class Planctomycetia; order Gemmatales; family Gemmataceae; genus JAJPHU01. The sequence continues at coordinate 8,310 of JAJPIY010000036.1, read as the reverse complement.
GGAGAGGCAATTTGGTATCCCGACGCTTTCGATGCCTATGGCCGGCGCGTGATCGAAAACCACGTTCCGCATTTGATCGCGGCCAACGAGGCGGAGGCGCGTTGTTTCGGCTGCAACGCCGTCGTGGTCGGCAAGACGGTCGTGCTCAACACTGGCTGCACCAAGTTGGCCGCAGACTTGCAAGCACGCGGCTACACGTCGATAGCGGTGGAATTGGATGAGTTCATCAAGTCCGGCGGCAGCGCCAAATGCTTGACGCTGCGTCTGGACGGCGAAGAGGCAGCGGTATGGGAGTAGGTGCCTGTTGGGAAAGGGGCCTTGCGTTCGTTGATCGTCAACGGCTATCTTTTGGAGCAGGAAAACGACACGGATGTCGAACGCCAGCGTCCTCCCGGCTCGATTGACTGATGAGATCTAGGCCATCTTCGAACCCTTGGTCCTGGCCCCTAAGTCGGGAGGGCGGGCCAACCAAGTATAGCCATCGGGCCATCGTCAATGCCATCTTCTACGTCGTCCGCCAGGCTGACGGCAGAGCGAATTCCTTGAAAGAGCGTGGGGCATTCGCTAAAATCAGGTGCCCTGTGAAAGGCCCCGTTGGTTGGCCAGACCAGGGTTTGCTGGATTGCTACTCCGGCACAGCCGCATCTGCGCCAGCGCGGCCTGGGAGGATGACTCATGCCCATGCTACACGTTCTCAGAGGTGCTAACGAAGGTACTACGATTCCGCTAGATGGCGACAAGTTCGTGCTCGGACGCAATCCGGATTGCGACATCGTTATCGCGGCGACTTCAGTCAGCCGCGAACACGCTCAAATCATCCGCATCGACAATCGCTACTACATTGAGGACAAGCAGAGCCGTAACGGAACGTTCATCAATAACCAGCCTGTCACGGCGCGCACGCTGCTGCAACACAACGACAAGATCCGCATCTGCGACTTCCAGGCCGCCTTTCTCGATCCGCCGTCCCCATTGGCAACGGTGGATGATCTCTCCGGGATGGATGCGTCGGAGGGTGCTCCGACTGTCGAGGCGACGCTTAGCAACAGCAGCAGCCATCTGTTGTTGGAAACGCAGCCGGCCGAAAAACTCCGCCATCTTCTGGAGATCAGCAGCAACCTCAGCAAGACGCTCCATCTCGACGCCCTGATGCCCAAAATGGTAGACAGCTTGTTTCAGCTGTTCCGCCAGGCCGATCGCTGCTTTGTCATTCAAGCCGAGGAAGGCAGCAACCGCCTGCTGCCGCGCGTCGTGCGGACGCGGCGGCCGCACGAGGAGACCAACGCCCGCCCCAGCAAAACCATCGTGCGGAAGTGCCTGGAGACCGGGCAAGCCTTTCTCAGCGACGATGCCAGCCGCGACGATCGCATTCAGCTGAGCCAAAGCGTTGTCGATTTCCGCATTCGCTCCGTGATGTGCGTGCCCCTGTGTACCTCCGAGGGCAAGGCGTTCGGCGTCATCCAGTTGGACACGCAAGACCGCGCTAAGAAATTCACGCAGGAAGATCTGAAGCTGCTATGGGGCGTGGCCAACCAGGCGGCCATCGCGATGGAGAACGCGCGCTTGCACGAGGAAGCGGTGCAGCGCGAGCGCATCCGCCGCGACCTGGAATTGGCCACGCGCGTGCAAAACAGCTTCTTGCCCAGCAGTCTGCCCCGTGTTCCGGGCTACGAGTTCTACGCTCGCTATCAACCGGCCCAGGCGGTCGGCGGCGATTATTACGACTTCATCCCGCTGCCTCAGGGGCGCTGGGCGGTGGCCGTCGGCGATGTCGCCGGCAAGGGCGTCTCCGCTGCGTTGCTCATGGCCAAGCTCTCTTCTGATACGCGTTTCTGCTTCTTGTCCGAGCCGGACCCCGCTCAGGCGCTGGGCAAGCTCAACAGTCAGCTCTTCCCTTTCACCAGTGCGATGGATCGCTTCGTGACGCTGGCTGTGGTTGTGCTCGATCCGTCGCAGCACACAGCCATGCTGGTCAGTGCCGGGCATCCGTCGCCGCTCTTGACACGCCGAGGCGGCGCCAGCTTGCAGGATGCGATGCCCAAGACCGCAGCCGGTCTACCCTTGGGCATGATGGAGAGCTGCACCTACGAATCGTGTCCGCTGGAGCTTCAGCCGGGCGACAACCTGTTTTTGTTCAGCGACGGCGTGCCGGACGCCCTCGATGCGCGCAACAATCCGTTTTCCCTGGCAGGCATCCAACGTGTGGTGCAAGAGGCCGGCCTTGTTTCCGCCGCCGTCTTGGGCGAACGCATCATCAAGGCCGTTGCCCAGCATGCCAGCAACCGCGATCCCCATGACGACATCACGCTGGTTTGCTTGGGACGTATCCTGTAGTTGTTCGTTAGGATTGGGTTGAGACGAGACCATGACCGACACCATCACAGCTCCTAAACCTTATACGGAACAGCGGACCAAACGTCAGCCGCCCTATCATGTGGTCCTGCTGGATGATGACGATCATACCTACGAATACGTTATTCGCATGTTGCAAGAATTGTTCGGCCACTCCTTCGAGACCGCTTACCTGATGGCGGTAGAGGTAGATACGACCGGACGAGTGATCGTACTGACTACGACCAAAGAACATGCGGAATTCAAGCGCGATCAAATCCACGCCTATGGCCCCGACCCGCTCAGTTCGCGCGGCTGCGCCGGTTCCATGTCGGCAGTCATCGAACCGGCCGAGTAGTCCGCAGTCTGGAGCGAAGACATCGCGTAGTTGCGGGCCGTAGACTGCGGACTACAGAAGCCCTATTCGAAGGGCCGATCCACAGCGAGGACGGCGGTGCTGGCGGCATTGCGAACGTCTTCGTCGGGATCGTTGGTCATCACGTCGCGCAGAACGGGAAGTTGGTTCTTGGCCAGGGGGCCGAAACGCCCCAGCGTTCGGGCTGCCTCTATGCGCACACTAGGGGGGTAGGTACGGTCGCTCAAGATCCAGGCGACATTCGGCAGCGCGAGAGCAGCATCCGTACCGATGCCCTGAATGGCGGTCAGGATCGCCATGATGTATTCTTTATCGCCGCGGTTGATGACACGAGCCAAAAGCGGCGCCGCCTGCTTGGCATGTTCGCCGTACAACTCCAGGGCCTTGGCAGCAGCGATGCGGACACTCGGATCTTCGCGATCGTCTAGGAGACGCATCAGACCCGGTACCACTTCCTCAGCCCGCCGAGGACTCAGGCGCCCAAGCGTTCGAGCTGCGCTCCAGCGGACGAACTTATTGGAATCCCGCAGGGCCGCCACCAAGGCCGGGATCGCCGCCTCGGCCTGTTTGCCAAACGTTTCTAGGGTGTCAGCTGCGGCCAGGCGGACGCGATAATCCGGATGCTTCAGATTGTCGATCATGGTCTGGACGGTGCCCTGTATCCCGGCGTCTTCCAAAGGGACCGGCGGCGGCAGCTCGTCGAGTTGGGGGGCACGGAAGGCGGCGGTCTGGATTATCGGCGAGCGGGGGGTGTTAACCCCCCGGTGTTCTACCAGTAACCCCCGGTAGCCCAACTGGGGGGTGTTAACCTCCCGGTAGCCCAACTGGGGGGTGTTAACCTCCCGGTAGCACAACCGGGGGGTTAACACCCCCCGCTCGCCCTCGCTCACCGGCAGCTGGATGGGCAACGTTGTCTGTTTTTTGTTGTCCTTGTCGCGCTCTTTGTCTGGCGGAGAGGTTTTGCTCGGTTCCGGAGCAGCCGGCGGCAAAGGCTCCTCTTTGTAGCTCTGCATTTTCTGCACGGTTAGAGCAAACGTCTCCAAGACCCGGCTAGCGCCGACACGCAGCTCCGGTATGCGATCACGGGCGCAGCCGTCCAGGTGCGGCAAAACGGCGTCTACCACGGCTAAAGTCGGACGGAAAGCGGGGTAGCGTTCCCGCGCCAGCGGATCACTGGCCAGGTCGTCGAGGACCAGGGCCGCTTGCTGGCATGCTTCCAAGCAGGCGCGGCGGACGCGAGGATCGCTGTCGGCCAAGCTAGCGGCGGCGACCGGCAGGACTTGCTCCACGGCCTTGAGGTAGGGCTGTGGTCGGGCCTTATCCATCTGCGCTGTGTACACCTCGAGGATGCGGCCCAGTCCTTCCGCCGCCGCCCGCCGAGTCAGAACGTCGTTTTGCTGTTTGGCTAGCAACGGCTTAAGGATGGCGACCAAGTCGGCTGGGTCTTTCTCTAGGTCGCTCAAGGCGCGAATGCCAGCTACGCGCACTTGGGGGCTGGGGTCGTTAAGCAACTTTTCCAAATCGCCGCTTAGTTCGCGCAGGCGCTGACGGAGATAATGGGCGCTCGGTGTAACGTCCTTGGGTGTACTGATCATGACTCCAGGCACCCCATAATATTGCGAAATGTCCTGACGACGCGAGGTGTTCACCATATCGCTAATCAAGTTAGCGGCGGCGATGCGATCCGCACTCCGCTCCTGATTTAAGAAGAAGCGCATACGGTTTTCCAGGCGTTGCAGCAGCTGTAGACGCACCTCGCGCTTGATCTCCGCAACCAGGGCTTGAGTGACACTGCCCGGATCGTCGGAGTAGTCCACCATCAATCTTTGCACCTCGCGCTTGAAGGCTTCGTCCTCCGTTTGGCGGACGGCCCTGCGGACTCGATCCAACGGGAGCGGCGATTCGACATCCAACTCGGCTGCCGACCACTCCGACATCAACAACACCCGAGACACTTCGCCCAAAGAGGGCAATTCCTCCGCTGCCTGCCTCAGTTTGCGGCGATATTCGGCCAGCGTTTGGCCAGCCATAGCCGGCCCCGGATTCGGAGAGCGCTTGGGATCGATCAAGGTGCGGAAATCGTCCACACCCAACGGCGGCAGAGGACCGGCTTCCAACGGACGAAGCAGTAACAACACGGTCAAGCCCGTTAGCGACACTGCGCAGAAGCGCCGGGACAAGGCAAAGGGGTTCGACAACACGTTAGTCAAGCTCCTGAGGGAAGACCGGATGTCTGCTCGTTCGCCCGCAGCCCAGGCAAGAGAGTCGCCTTCGGCCAAGTTCCGCCCTCCGGTCCTTACCTATTTTCCCATTGTATCGTATCGGTTGTCTGAAACGCCAATCTCTCCCTCTTTACACCGAGGACGGGAGATGAGAAGCCAGATCGAACAGTTGCTCCGATTGTGCTGACCCTGCGCGAGTTGGGAACGATTCGGGCGCTGCTGTAGCAGCTTGACACAATTTGTGTAAAAACGTCGCAATGCCGGAGAAGCTGCCGCCGGGACTAGCCGATTCATGTCGCTTCCTAAGAACTGATTTCACAAGTAGATACGAAAATATAACGCAGCCGTCTGAGGCGGGCAAGCGGCTTGGCATTCGATTCGCTCAACTCCTCCTGGGGCCTACCCACGGAGCAGAAGGAACAGGAAGATGTTGAGCATTCTTAAGCACCCCGTGCCGCGAACGCCTGACACGGCAGGACCGTTTACCCCATTGCGGTGTATTCGGCCTTCATTGCTCGATTTGCGCTTTACCGGCGATCCATGGGTGGTGGACCATAAAGACGGCACAGCTTGGGTGCAGTTGGACAATTACCGGTTGGCGCGAATCCCAATCATGTCTTTCGATCTGCCCTCGCTCAATCAACTCTTATTGCAGCTGCGTCAATGGCAAGTTCGTCGTCGCTATTACCATCAGCTTCGCGCCCAAAGTAGAAGCAGGAGCGACGGCGACCCTATTGTTTAGGGTTAGCCGCAATACCGTAAGGCGCCTGCCGTGTGTTCCCCCTTTGGGCCGACCAATAAGCCTGGACATGGACCGAGTCGAGGTCCAGTCAAGGCCGGGATTGGGTTGCGGCGTAGAACACCTCAGCCGTCGCCGCCAACGGCCGCACCAACCGGGACCAGCTTCGACTCATGGCGGCAAGGCAACCCCCATGCGAACAAACCCGCCGTCAGCGCGAAGATCACGGCGGCCCACAAGCAGCCAACTAGCCCGTAAAGCTGGAAGAGCAAACCGGAGAGGACTGTACCGGCAAGCCGCCCGCCTGCATTCGCCATGTAGTAGAAGCCGACGTTGAGGGCCACCTTGTCGCCCGCGGTGTAAGCCAAAATCAGGTAGGAGTGAACGGCCGAGTTAATGGCGAATACGACGGCGAACCCTGCCAAGCCGCCGATGATGACGAATGAGGGCGACAGACCCACTTGAAGTCCGATGGCCATCGCCGCCGTCAGCAACGCCAAGATGATCGCCCACTCCAGCAGCGCACGACCTTGCGGGGCTTGCCCCTTCCAGCGGCGTCGGAGCAGGTCGGGGGCGACGGACTGCACGATGCCGTAGGCGATCACCCAGAGGGCGAAGAAGGTCCCCACTTCGGTAAAGCCCCAGCCCAGCGTCCCTTGCAGGAAGACCGGCAGGCCGACCACGAACCAAACGTCCCGAGCGCCGAACAGGAAGAACCGCGCCACGGACAAGACGTTGATCTCCAGGCTCTTCGAGAAGATGTGCGTGAACTTGACCTTCGCTTTCGCCTTGCCGATCCCCCACGACAACACCATCATCGTGGCAACCAAGATCACTGCCAGCGCCCCTGCCATCGTCAGCAGGGCAGGGACGAAACCCAGCAGGGAAAGCAGCACGCCGCCCAGAAAGAAGCCGACGCCTTTCAGGGCGTTCTTTGAGCCGGTCAGCAGCGATACCCACTTGAACAACAGGCCTGAAGCATCCTCGGGCACGAGCAACTTGATGGCGCCCTTACTGCTCATCTTGGTCAGGTCTTTGGCGATCCCCGATAGGGCCTGTGCCGTCATGACGTAGGCCGTGGAAAACGCCTCTGTCCAATCGGGCGACAGCAGGGCGAGCATGCCCAGCGCGAATATCTGAAGTCCCAGTCCGCTCCAGAGGGTGAAGTTCAGGCCCAGCCGGGAGCCGATCCAGCCGCCGAGCAGGTTCGTGACGATGCCGAAGAATTCATAGAAAAGAAACAGAGAGGCGATCCGGATCGGATCGTAACCGAGACGGTGGAAGTGCAGCAGCACCAGCATGCGGAGCGCGCCGTCGGTGAGTGTGAACGCCCAATAGGCGGCAGTCACAAGACAGTAGCTGCGAACGTCTTTCATCGCCCTCCCCTCTCGTCCGTACCGACGGCAGCGGCTTCAAGATTCAGGCCGATCTTACGGGCCAGTTCCCTCATGCAGTTCATGCCGTCCCAGGTGTTGGCGGACCATGCCAGCACCTTTATCTGAGTGCGGAACTCCTTGCCTACCGCCAAGCAATAATCCGCCCACGTCTTGCCCGCTTCGATCACCACGTCGCCTGAATTGACCATCGTTTCCACTCCGTTTGCACTGGGCTTGCCCCCGCACGTCCTGGAGGTAAAGTTCGCTGTTGCGTGTCGGCGATAATTGTGTTGACAAACCAGTTGCGTCCCGCATTCATTCGCTCAGCCGAATATAGTGCCGCGAAAAACTACTTCGGGCAGCAACCACCCGACCTCCGAATTTTCGCGGCTCGTGCGGCGTCGGCCTTGATCTCTGGTACATCGGCAAAACACTTGCTGAGGCAGTCGAGCAGGTCCTTGTGGAACTGGTTCCCAGCCGGGGCCAGCGAGTAAAAGCTCCAGAGACCCTCTTTGCGTGCGACCACGAGCCCAGCCCTCCGTAGGTACGCCAGATGGCGGGAGACCCTCGGCTGCGGAACCCCCAGCACCTCCACAATGTCGCCTACGCACATCTCCCCATCTTGCAGCAGGTGGAGGATGCGCAACCGGTTCCGATCGGAAAAGGCCCGGAACATGAGATCGATACAGTTGATCGCGGCGTTCTGCTTCATATTTGCACAGACGAATATAGCTGAAAGCGGAGAAGCCGTCAAGCCTGCTTCGCCTGTGGTTTGCAGGAGGCGAAAAACGCGTTTCCGATGGTCGCCGCCCCATTCTTAATTGAGGCGTATCAGGACAGGGAGATGGTTGCAGAGAGGGAGCTTGCAACGCCTCGTTCGGTGCTCCAGCATCTCCAACGACATGATCCCGATGCCCGGCTTCGCCGCTATGCCGCTCAGGCGGTCGAGAAGCTCCAAATGTTCGCGCCATAACCACGAATGGCGAAGGAATGACCGCGCCGCTTGTTTCCAGACCGAGGAATCACGGAAAAATGGAGGTTTCCATTCCGGCACGCCGCCTGCATAGAGGGGCAGACCTTTCGCCCGGATAAGGAGTATGCAGATGGAATTACGGAGGTGCCGAAGCGGCGCGGGTTTCACATTGATCGAGCTATTGGTGGTGCTTGCGATCATCGCCCTTTTGATCGGCCTGCTCTTGCCGGCCGTGCAGAAGGTGCGTGAAGCCGCCGCCCGCAGCCAGTGCCAGAACAATCTCAAACAACTCG
>JAJPIY010000389.1 GCA_021324515.1 Planctomycetota bacterium | reverse complement strand
TGGGCCTGGAGCGCACGGTGCAGTTCGTCACCGGCATGGCCAACATCCGCGACGTCATCCCCTTCCCGCGCACCCCGGGGAATGCGGAGTTTTGACCTTTGGCGGCGACGTCTTTGCCGAAAGCGCTGAATTTCCCGGCTATATAGGTGTTGCCGCTCGAACAAAGGTGATTTTGGTTCCTCGTTTTGGTTCCTCGTTGCCAAACTCTGTTTGGCAACGTTGTGCGCGAAACGCCGTTTCGTCTCTATCGCGTTGGCAGGACAAGGGCAGAAGCGAAACAGAGTTTCGCGAAGAGGGGTTCCCAAACAGAGTTTGGGAACCAGGATAACCTAGGGAATGGAGGTCTCTCATGACGGATGTGCGACAAGGCACAGACAATTCAGTAAGCGGAGCGCCGCCGCCGTTGCGGCGGATCGTCGAGGCGATGCTGTTCGTCGGTGGGACGCCCTTGACGGCTGAGCGCGCTGCCGAGGCGGTACGCGGGCTGACCAGCGAGCAGTTCCGCGAGATCATTGACGGACTCAATCGTGATTATCGTCAGCAAGGCCGGCCTTATCGCATTCAGGTACGCGAGCGCGGTCATGAGTTAGCCTTGCTGCCGCATTTCCGCGGCGTGCTCGATCGGCTGTACGGCCAGGCGCGCGAGGCCCGCCTATCGCTGGCCGCCCTGGACGTGCTGGCCCTCGTAGCGTATCGCCAGCCTATCACCAAGCAAGAAATCGAAGCGCTGCGCGGCGGCGAATCGACCAGTGCGCTGCGGCAGCTGGTGCGGCTGGGATTGATCGCCGTACAGCGCGGTGAAGCCGACCAACGGGAAGTGGTCTACCGCACCACCACGCGCTTTCTGGCGTTGTTTCAGCTCCGTAGTCTTGACGATTTGCCACGCACCCAGGACTTGCAGAAATTGTGAAGTCTGTTTTCGCTGCATTTTCTTCGCCCAATTTCCTGATGGGGTACAAAAGAACGGCCGATACATTTCGATAGGATCTGCCGTCCGGATTACGGGCCGATCTAGTCCTCGCCAGGAGATCAAGCGTGAGTCCTGCTCATCCAGCGACGCCGTTTGTCGCCCTCGAGGCAGGGCAGACTTTGCAACGCCCACCTCTGGATGGGATCGAGTACCGCTTCGGTCTGCTGCTGGCGGTCTTCGGGCTGGTTTTCCTCTTCAGCTTGCCCCCTGACCAGGCCCCGGATGAGTACGCACACTTCCTTCATGCCTATGACGTTGCCAAAGGCCATCTACTGCCCGCCCACGATAGCGAAGGTTGGGCAGGAACAACCTTGCCGCCGGCACTTTTGCAATTGAACACGCGATCCCCCCAACTGTGGAGACATCCAGACGAGAAGTGGACGTGGCAAGACACCCAGGATTTGATGAATCTGCGCTTCAGCGACGAAAAAGAGCGTCCGGTTTCGATGGCCCAGGCTTCCATTTACACCTTTTTACCTTATTTGCCCCAGGCGGCGGGGATACGTCTGGCCCACGGGCTGCATCTTCCTCCTTTGCCGCTCTTCTACGCTGGTCGGCTGGGCAGTCTGGTCTTCGGCGTCCTCTGTGTGATGCTGGCCATCCGTCTAACGCCCATCGGTAAGCTGCTGTTCGGCGGCGTAGCCTTGCTTCCCTTGACTGTGCAGCAGCTCGCTTCTCTCTCGGCCGATGGGCCAACCATCGGACTTTCTCTGGTTCTGGTTGCGGCGCTGCTTCGCTTGGCCCTGTCTTCCAACGAGGGCCGGCTGCCTTCCCTGGTTGTGGGTCTGTTGTTGCTGATGTTTGCCACTGCTTTGACCAAATTTCCTTATACAGTCCTGGTCCTGCTGTACTTCGGAATTGCGCCGGAGCAGGTCGGCTCGCGCCGCCGTTATTGGTTGATCGGCGCTCTCGTCTTGGCCGTCACCGCGATCGGTCTGGCACTTTCCGTCACCTTGACCCGCCCGTTTATTCTCGACCCGCATCGGCTGCGCGAGATGCCGATTTCCGAGAGCGCCCAGATCCACTTCCTTCTGACTCATCCGCGCGCATTCTTGTGGATGTTCCTCAGCAACATCGCTTATTTCGGAGTGTATTGGGTCCTGTCTCTGTTCAGCCTTGGCTGCCTGGATACACCCCTCAACCCGCTGACGGGACTTTGCTACCTCTGCTTCCTGGCCCTGTTGGCTGTGGCCGATCGTCCTCGTGGTGAACTTCCCTGGAAGCTGTGGGGGGTCGGTTCAGCCGTTGTTTCCTTGAGCAGCGTGATGATCCTGACCGCCCTCTACGTCTGGTGGAACCCGCCAGCGAGTGACTTACTCGAAGGACCACAAGGGCGCTATTTCATCCCGCTGATGCCGCTGTTCTTTCTCTTGCTGCGCAACGGGGGAATCCGGGTCACAGCCGATGAGCGCTTCCTGGCCCGGATGACCCTGGCCGTTGCTGTGCTTTTCCTGATTTACGCCTGGGCCATCCTGGTGAACCGCTTTTATTTCCATGAACCGCCGCTGTTGTTGGCCCCGCCCACTCTGCTGAGCGTCGGGGTCCTGGCCCTTTTGCTGTGCTGGGCCAAGTACCGCTGGGAGCTGGCCCAGGCAACGACAAACACTGCTGCCCCCTCCGCGTGCGATGCAAGCGCATCATCACGGCCAGCCGCTTAATAAAAGAGGAGATGTCCGCAATGGAGAGTCAATGGACTGCGTTTCATATAGAGAAAATCCTCCGACCCGATTGCGTCCGGCTGCCGCAGCGGAAACACAAGGTCATCGCCGTCATGCCGGCTTACAACGCCGAACAGACGTTGGCCGCCACCTTGGCCGACATCCCTCCCGGTTCCGTCGATGAAGTGATCCTCGTCGATGACGCCAGCAAAGACAACACCGTCGCCATCGCCCGTGAGATGGGTCTGACCGTAATCGCCCATCCTACCAATCGAGGTTACGGCGGCAACCAGAAGACTTGTTATCGCCTCGCCTTGGAACACGGTGCCGACATCGTCGTCATGATCCACCCGGACTACCAGTACGACAGCCGAGTAGTCCCGCACGCAGTCGGCATTCTCGAACTGGGCATCTGCGACATCGTTTTAGGCAGCCGCATCCGTACGCGCCACGAGGCGCTGTCCGGCGGCATGCCGATTTACAAGTACATCAGCAACCGTATTCTCACCCTGACGGAAAACTTTGCCCTCGGCCAAAACCTGGGCGATTTCCACAGCGGTTTCCGCGCCTACCGCCGCGAAGTGCTGGAGCGCATCGCCTTTGAGCGCAACTCGGATGACTTCGTCTTCGACACGCAATTCTTGGTCCAGGCCGTGCGTTTGGGTTATCGTTTGGGCGACATCCCGGTCCCAGTGCGTTATTTCCCCGAGGCCAGCAGCATCAATTTTCGCCGCAGCTTGACCTATGGCCTGCGCACATTGGCCGTCGTCGCGGAATACTGGCTGGACCGCTTGCACCTTCGTCGCTCGCCGTTGTTTCAGACCAAACCAGCTGCCTGTTCCTCTGTTCCTTCCTCCCAGCAGCCGCTCCCTGTATCGATCGACAAGCGTTCGGCGTAGGTTGGGTGTAGTTGTACTGCGTCTTGTTGAATGAGGCACAACTTCCTCCTTCTCTCCTTGTGGGGAAAGGGGAGAAGAGGAAGTTGCGCCCAATTCAACCGGGGCCGTAAGGGGACATTTTTCGAGCTGCCGGACAAATTTCCTCTCCCCAGAGAGGGAGACGATCCGCTAATTGCTCTAAAAACAAGCCGCGCAACGGCGAGTCTGTTCCGTATGCAGCCTTTTTCATAGTTTCTGGGGGCTGCACAGGAGCAGGGCGACGCTTAACGATTGCGGCGGCCGCCGCCGAACGGAGGGAACTGGATCTCGCCCTTAAATGGTTCACCTTGCAGTTCCTTCAACTTCGCCTTCTGCTCGGCGGTGAGCACGCCATTGACTTTTTCGTTTGTGGCGTTGCGGATTTCTTCGCGCTTTTTACGTCCTTCTTCATCGCGTCCTAGGTCGCGCATCTCCTCGAATGCACTCCGTCGAATCTCCTGGATCTTTTGCTTTTGCTCGTCGGTGATCTGGAGCGTTTTGGCCAACTCGTCATTGGTGAGGACGAACGCGAGCCCGAACCTTACTTGTTGTTGCAGGGCGATCTGTTTGGCCCGCTTGAGTTGCTTGGCATCGAGGATTTTGGCAAGGGCCTCATTCTGGGCTTTGGCTATCTCCTGCATCTTCGTCTGTCGTTCTTCTGGACTGAGGTCGCGAAGCCCCTGGAACGCCTCGCGCTGTTTCTCTTGTAGTTCCGTGACTTTTTTGACTTGCTCGTCGGAGAGTTTAAGCTCTTCTTGGACTGATTTTTGGCCCAAGAGGTAGAGGGTGCCTGCGCCGAATGCACCGAAGCCGCGGCCCCCCCCTCGTTGCCGCTGCTGTTCTTGCGCCCAGGCCGGACAGACAGCTATTGCCACGACCGCCGCTGCCCAAGCGATGTGCATGAGTCTCTTCATCGTTGGAACCTTTCTGTTTGCAAATGCCCTTGCCGAAAAACGGACGCGCTTTCCGTCCGCAGAAAGGCACTGGTCCGTTCTTCAGGCTGCGATTTCTCTCCTTCTGAGTGTAGCGATGGAATCTTAATGATTTGTGAAAGGCAGACGGAATTGTAAAGCGCCTCCGCGGGCGAGCGGGGGTGTAAACGGGGCGAGCGGGGGGTGTGAACCCCCCGGTTGTTTTACCGGGGGGTTCACACCCCCCGCTCGCCCGCAGATACCGGGGGGGTCACACCCCCCGCTCGCCCAGGTTTGTGTCCATCTCTACCGCGTCCCCTCTATCTTCGTACTCGTAGGAGGCATCCCAATGGTCCCATGCCTCTGCGTGCCAAGGCACTGCCTGCGTGTAATGGTGCAACGGTAGCACCAACTCCCGATAGGCCGCGCCCGGCAGAGTGACGGTGTCCCATTTCGGACTGCGGACGCGCATGTGTCGTTGATAATCGTTGACATCGACCGCCCGCAACAGGTAACGCCGGCCACGCCACGTCCACAGATCCTCGACGTCCGCCGGTAACTCTACGCAAGGCAGGATGTGATAGCTGAACACCAGCAGCCCCTGATAGCCGGGCCCCCAAAGAGCGACCCAACGGCGCAGGCCGTCAATGTCCGCGCGTGTGGACCAGCACTCCCAAACGCGTCGCTGCTTGCCGGGGCGACCGGCCGGAAAGCGGCGCCCTTTCACGTCCACCACCAGGCGCGCGCCCTGTTCGCCAAAGACGATGAAATCGAGGCTTTTAACCGGCTGTTCACCAAGGACCGGCCGGCGTGTCTCATCGACAGCGATGTAACAGAGACGATGCTGTTGCAGGTACGCTTCGAAGGCGGCTTCGTAATGGTTGCTGCGATCCATGCCGCGTCTCCTCGCTCAGGTGATGCTCAGCACTTTGCGTATGGCTGCCGCTACTTCAGTGGCCGGCACGTTGATCTGTTCGCGCCGTTGCAGGTCTTTGACTTGCCACATGCCCTGGGCGAATTCATCGGGACCGGCAATGAGAGCGACGCGGAAGCCGCGTGCTTCGGCATACTTCAGTTGCTGGCCGACTTTTTTCGCCTCTGGATAGACCTCCACGCCGATCCCCTCGCCGCGCAGCTGTCGGGCCATGTGCTGGTAGGCGCCGACGTACTCGGCGGCGAATTGCACTACCAGCACTGGGGCCGGCGTACAGACTTTCGGCAGCAGCCCTAATTCTTCCATAGCGGCCAATAAGCGATCCAGGCCCAACGATGCGCCGACGCCCGGCAACACCTGCTTGGTATACAAGCTGGCGAGGTTGTCGTAGCGGCCACCGGAGCAGACACTGCCGATGTCTGGCTTGTCGGTTAAAAATGTCTCGTAGACAGTGCCCGTGTAGTAATCCAGGCCGCGCGCGATTGACAGATCGAGACGGATGCGTTCTTCAGCGATACCGGCGTCGCGGACCACGGTGACGAGTTCGCGTAAGCGGGCGATGCCGTCGGCGGCGCGGGGATTCGTGCCGAACTCGCGTTCGAGACGGGTGAGGATCTCCCGGTTGTTGCCCTGCATTGCAGCCAAGGCGAGGATGCGCTCCGCCTGGGCGCGGCTGGCGCCGGCCTTCTCGGCCATCTCCGCCATCACTGCCTCTGCGCCGATCTTCGGCAGCTTGTCTAAGGCGCGCAAGAGCGGCGCCCCCTGTTTCGCCAGGCCCATTTCTTCCAGCAAACCGTTGAGCACCAGGCGATTGTTGATGCGGATCTCAAAGCGCTCGAAGCCGAGAGCGCGCATCAAGTCGTGAATCACCAAGGCCACCTCGATGTCACTGGCATTGGAGGTGACGCCGATGGTATCGAAATCGCACTGCCAAAATTCACGATAACGACCGTGTCCGGTATTCTCGCCGCGCCAAACCGGCCCCATGTGATAGCGCTTGAACGGGGTGCCGAGTTGATTGATGTATTGCGCGGCGAAGCGCGCGAACGGCACGGTCAGGTCGAAGCGGAGGGCCACCTCGCGGCCGCCGTGGTCCTTGAAATGGTAGATCAACTTGTCGGACTCTTCGCCGGCCTTGCCGCCCAAGATTTCCAGATATTCCAGGGCCGGCGTGTCAATGGGAGCATACCCGTAAGAACGATAAACACGCCGGGCTTGCTCCAGCAGATGTTCGCGCGGAATCATCAAGGCCGGGAGATAATCACGGAAACCCCGAAGTGTGCGCGGTTGAATGAGGTCGGCCATGTCCGTTGTCCGTTGTCCGTTGTCCGTTGTCTGTTGCAGCCGCTTTTGCTACTGACAACAGAACATCGACAGCAGACAACCTAATTTCGGTTCCGATAACGGTCACTGACGCGCTTCATGAAGCGGCGCTCCTCGTCGGTCAAGGCGCTCATGCCGAATTTCTGTACTTTTTCTAACAATTCGTCGAGACGGCGTTCCTCGGCCTCGCGCGCCTCCATTTCGCGCTGAAGTTTACGGGCAGCGCGGCTGTCACGCCAGCGCTTCCACCAACTGGTCCGCTTCGCCGTCAGGCGCGGCGCGTTACGTTCCAGGCTAGTATAGCCCTGCGAGAAGTCGTAGCCGAAAAGGCCTTCTTCGCCGCCCGTCTCCAGGATAAAAAGTTGATTGCGGCACGAGAAGTAGATGAAAAAGGCCAGAGCAAAGACAAAGATTTCGTTATACACGATGGAGATAAGACCAACCACCACCGTAAAAATGAAGCCGGAGTAAACGGTAGCTAGCGTCGCTTGCCGGTAGCCGAGGCTTGGCCACAGGACACTTTGCAACATGCGGCCGCCGTCCATCGGGAAACAGACCAGAAGCACATTGAGCAAAAACAGCACCCAGTTGATCCAGAACATCCGGGCCAAGACGATCGGCCAGACACGCTCGACGATATGCTTCTGCCCATCCCAGGTCCACAAATAGATGGCGCCGGTGCCATCGATGCGCAAGACGGAGGCAAGCGGGTTCCACAGCGGCTGATAGGAGAAGGAGGCGTCTGCGGCAAAGGCGAGCAAGACGGCGCACAAGCCGGCGAGCAAGAGATTGACGGCCGGTCCTGCGGCAGCAGTGAGGAAACAGGCGCGCGGCTCCTGCGGAATATCGACACTGGCCAAACCACCCAGTGGCCACATCATGATCTCCTCGGCGTCGCCGTCCACCCAGCGCGCCGCGAAGCAGTGGCCCAATTCGTGCAGCAGCACCGATACAAAAAGCAGCCCGGTCAGCCAAACGCCGTCAATCCAGGTCCCTGGTGGAAGTTCCGACTTCAGGGCCAAGCGCAGGATCAACCCCAACGCCACTACCGGAAAGAGGACATGGACCTTAACCGTGACGCCGAAAACACGCCCCAAAGGGATCGACCAAAAAAACGGATCACGCATGTCAGGAACTCACAAGTTTCCTCGCCCGCCGTCCCTTCTCCTGTTGGCGAAAATCGGATAGCAGATGGCCGACAGCGGAGATAACAGTTAAATTCTATCATCGCAGGCAGAGACACGCAATCATCTCAAGCAGGAGTAAAGGCATGGCATGGGACATCGTTCATCGCGGCCGCAAGATTCAGGTGGGCGTCGAGCGCTCGGTCACGGCTGACGGGCAGACCATTCAGCGCGACTTCGTGTTGCATCCGGGGGCGGTGGCCATCCTGCCGCTGGTCGATGCCGAGCATGTCTGTCTGCTGCGCAATCACCGTGTCATCGTCAACGAAGTATTGTGGGAAGTCCCCGCCGGTACTCTGGAACCGGGTGAAGCCATCGAAGCGGCGGCGATACGGGAGCTAGCCGAGGAGACCGGCTATCAGGCCCGGCACTGGCGCAAACTGCTGGAGTTTTATCCTTCGCCCGGCATCCTCAGCGAGCGCACGCATCTGTTCGTGGCTTCGGAGCTGACTGCGGGGACGAGGCATCCGGAAGCGGATGAGCAACTGGAGCCACACATTGTTCCGTGGTCGCAGGCGTTGGCCTGGACACGCGATGGCACCATCCGCGACGCCAAAACCCTGTTGGCGCTGTTGTGGTGGCAGCAGCAGCGCCTGGCGAGCGGGGGGGGTGAACCCCCCGGTTGATTTGAGGGCGAGCGGGGGGTGTGAACCCCCCGGTAGCACAACCGGGGGTTCACACCCCCCCTCGCCCGCGGATACCGAGGTGGTTAACACCCTTTCAAGGGTAGGTTTTCAAGATCCCAGCCCATGACCGGCAGGGGTGCTTGCGTCTGAAGGCCCAGGACGGGCGCCCTGCTCATGCATCCCGAAGTTCGCTGCGGCCACGCCGTCGATGCGGCCAACATTTTATGGCCGTGAGCTGGCCTTGCCGCTGTTTGCCGCTGATTTCTACAATAAAATCTCCTCTGTCGAAATAAGCTAGGAGAAAGCCATGAAAGCCGGTATCCATCCCGAATACGTTGAAGCCACGGTGACGTGCGGTTGCGGCAACAAGTTTGTCACACGCAGCACCAAAAAGAACATCACGGTCGAGATTTGCTCGGCTTGCCATCCGTTCTTTACCGGCAAAATGAAGTACGTCGATACGACTGGCCGTGTCGAAAAATTCCAGCGCAAGTATAACTGGGACAAGCGCAAGAAACAGGGCGAAGCGGCCGCCGAGAAAACCGCAAAATAGCTCCGGCCACCTCATCCGTTTGGGCAATCGGAAGGACACCTTTCTGTTTAGCCGCGAGCCGCAGGCGAGCGCGGGAGGCTTCCCGCGCTCGCCTGCGGCTCGCGGCTAAACGGGGAACCCGCGCATGTGGCCGATTTTCGAGCAAGCGCTGACACGTTATCACGAATTGGAACAACAACTCAGCGATCCCGCCGTGACCGCTGATCGCGCGCGCTTTACGCGCCTTGCCAAGGAGCACGGCGCTCTCGCCAAGCGCGTCAAGCCCTATCTCGAATACAAGAAGATCAGCGCCGACCTGGCCCAGGCTCAGGCGCTGCTGGAGGCTGAGACCGACCCGGAGATGCGGCAATACGCCGAACAAGAACTAAGCGACCTCCGCAATCGCCAACAAGTCCTGCAAGCGCGGCTGGAGGATCTCGTCCTGGCCGAGGGCGAGGACTACGACAGTCTCATCATGGAAATCCGCGCCGGGACCGGCGGCGACGAGGCAGCGTTGTTTGCTGGTGATCTGTATAATATGTATACCCATTATGCCCGCGATCAGGGTTGGAAAGTCGAAGACATTTCCTTCAGCCCTGGAGAACATGGCGGGTTCAAGGAAGTGGTCTTCAGCATCACCGGCGAAGATGTTTTCCAGCACTTGCGTTACGAGAGCGGCGGCCATCGAGTGCAGCGCGTGCCCAAGACGGAACAGCAGGGCCGCATCCACACCTCCGCCGCCACCGTGGCCGTGCTGCCGGAGCCGGATGAAGTGCAGGTCGAGATCCGCGACCAAGACATCGAATGGGAGCGCATGCGTGCCGGCGGCGCCGGCGGCCAACACGTCAACAAAACCGAGAGTGCTGTGCGCATCTGGTACAAGCGCGGTACGCCAGACGAACTCGAAGTCAAGTGTCAGGATGAACGCAGCCAGCACAAAAACTATGAACGGGCCATGCGCATCTTACGCAGCCGTGTCTACGAATTGCAGCAACAAAAACTACACCGCGAACGGGCCCAGCAACGCCGCACCCTGATCGGTTCCGGCGACCGCAGTGAACGCATCCGCACCTACAATTTCCCGCAAAACCGCGTTACTGACCACCGCATCAACCTGAACCTGTACAAGCTCGACGCTATCCTTGCCGGCGACCTCGGCGAGTTGATCCAGGCGCTGCGCGACTTCGACAAAGAACAACGCCTGCAGCAGGTTTAGCAAGGGAGCA
This sequence comes from Planctomycetota bacterium, assembly GCA_021324515.1. Classification (GTDB taxonomy): domain Bacteria; phylum Planctomycetota; class Planctomycetia; order Gemmatales; family Gemmataceae; genus JAJPHU01. The sequence goes on along the minus strand of JAJPIY010000389.1, from coordinate 298 downwards.
ATACCGTGAGCACGGAGCAGAGTTGGACGATCGGCCGTTTGCTCGATTGGACGACGAAGTTTCTTCACCAGAAAGGGGCCGAGTCGCCGCGTCTGGACAGCGAGGTGTTGCTGGCACACGCCCTGGGTTGCAAGCGGATCGATCTCTACACCCGGCACACGGAGGAGGCCCCGGAACAAGGCCGGCAGCGCTTCCGCGAGTTGGTCCGCCAGCGCATCGAGGGCTGTCCGGTGGCTTATCTGGTCGGCCGCAAGGAATTTTTCTCGCTGGAATTCGAGGTCAATCGCGCCGTGTTGAT
>JAJPIY010000227.1 GCA_021324515.1 Planctomycetota bacterium | reverse complement strand
CGTCGATGGCAAGCCCACCATGCTTTCCTTCGACGGCACCGAACACAGCATCAAAACCGGAGGAGAGATCGATGAGCCTCGACGCACTACTACTGGAAAAACTCGCTGACTGGCGCTCGGCGAGCGGCCGAGCAACTCTGGAGGCGTCCGGCGACGGCCATAACGCCGTCGTCGCCGTCGAATGCGTGGATGTCGTCGGCTGCCGACTGTGGGAACTGGCTCTGCGTCCTGTCGCCGAGAAACCCGCTGTCGAATTAAAAGAGCGTGCGGAACAGCTCTGCCAGCGTGTCACGGGCCTGATGGAGCCGCTACGCCTGGTAGAGGTAGATGGGTCAAGCAACGTGGCCTTATTGCGGAGTGAGCAACCAGGGCAAGTCGGCGAAGAGCGTTTTTATTATGAACTGCTTTTGCACGGCGACGGCAGCAGTGTGTTGCGCCGCTACCGGACGCCCCATACGGGGCAGGCACGCCGTCAGCAAGTCGCCTTCACGCTTACTCACGAAGCGCTGGCCAAGCTCATTCGCGATCTGACCGCGGCGTGAATTGCTTCGCTTACCGGCCTTACCGCGCCTGCCTGGGGCTACCCGGGCAGGCGCGGCCAACGGGCCATTGGCCGACAGGGAGGTCGAAACCGTGCTTATGCCGTTGCGCCGGCCGCACATTGTTTTCTCGTCAAGCATCTGCCGGATACTGGCCGCTTGTCTGATTCTCAGCTCGGCCGCCCTTCATGTGGCCTACCTGGCCAACGACTGCCCTCTCGACCTCGCTCCCGATGAGGCCCACTACTGGGATTGGTCGCGGCCGGAACATCTCGACTGGAGCTACTACAGCAAAGGCCCGCTGGTTGCTTACCTCATTCGCGGCGGCTGCGCCTTGGCCGGCTCGTGGGCTTGTGAACACACCGGCAATCTCGCCCTGGCGATTCGGCTGCCGGCTGTGGTCTGCGGCAGTCTGTTGCTCGTGAGCCTGTATCTGCTCACCCAGCAAGTATATCGCAGCGAAACATTGGCCTTGGCCGTCGTCGCCCTGGCCCTGACCTTACCCTTGCTCGCCGTCGGCTCCTCGCTCATGACCATCGACGCGCCGTACACCTGCTGTTGGGGCTGGGCGTTGGTCTTGGGCCATCGTGCTATCTTCCGCAAATCGCCGTGGGCGTGGCCGGTGCTCGGCCTGGTGCTCGGTCTGGGCATTTTGGCCAAGTACACCATGATCGTGTGGCTCCCGTCCGCAGCGTTATTTCTGCTCACCACGCCGACCTATCGCCCGCTCTTATGGGGCCGCGGCCTTTGCGGAACCATCGTCGTGGCGGGCCTCTGCTGTCTCCCCATTCTCATCTGGAACGCCCAGCACGATTGGGTAACGTTCCGCCACGTTCTCGGACTGGCTGGTTTGCAGGGCGGGGCCCAGTCGCGTGAGGAGCCGTTCATCTACTGGCTGGGACCGTGCCGCTATCTCGGTGGTCAATGCGCTTTGCTGCTGGTCTATTGGTTTGTTGTCTGGGTTGCGGCAATGATCGCGCATCGGCCGGGGCGCGAACAGGACGCGGGCATACGCTACTTGTGGTGGCTGTCGGCGCCGATGTTTCTCTTGTTTTTGGCCTTCAGTCCCAAAACGAACGGCGGCGAACTGAACTGGCCGGTGACGGCGTATCTGTCCGGTCTGGTACTGTCGGCAGCTTGGTTGGCGCGTCAACTCGGCGACTCACGCCGCTGGTATCGCTCTGTCACCGCGATTAATCTCGGCCTGGCCTGCGTGCTGGGTCTGACGGTGACGCTCTTCATGCACCATAGCGAGTGGCTTTATCCGCTTTTGACGCGCTTGGCCGGAGGGCCGACGCCCACGGACCCCTTCCCTCTGCGGCGTCTCGATCCGACGTGCCGGCTGCGTGGCTGGCGGACCTTGGCGGCCGCCGTCGATGACTGGCGCGATCGATTAAGGCACGAAAGTGGCTGCGAGCCGGTGTTGGCCGGCGGCAACTGGACCTTGCCCGGCGAGTTAGGCGTCTACTGCGCCGGCCATCCGCAGGCTTATTCGCTCGGCCCGCTCATGGGCGACCGCCATAGCCAGTATGATCTTTGGCTTAATCCTCTTGACCAGGGAGAGATTTTTCGAGGCCGCACGTTCATCATCGTCAACGGCAATGAGCAGCTGCTCCGTGCCGCGTTTGCTACAGTGGAATCGACAGAAGTGATCTATCGGGAGAAGGACCAACCGATTGCGTCGTGGCGTCTGTCGGTGTGCCGCGATTTCCGGGGACATTTCCCGCAACCGCCACAGGGGCCGCAGAATTTCTGATGCCCTCATGCAACCGCAGGCAATAATACACCAAGCGGGGAACAGGGCGAGCGCCAGGGTGAAGCAGAAGACGGCCTGTGTCACATGGGTGCTCCCCTCTTCTGCACTTCTTTTTGCGTATACTACCAAAAGACGGAGTAGGCGACCGTATTCTGACGGAATGGCAATACCCAGGGCGATGACCGGGAGACCGCGCAATGTTGTTCCCTGATGTTCCTCGCGTGATCTACGAGGTCAATCCTTTGGAGGAGGTAATCTGCCAGTTGCGGTTTCTTCCCGTTCTGAAGATCGATACCGAACCGCCTGCCGGTTTTCAGGAAGAAATTCGAGCGGAATATCCGCTCTACGAATCGAAATCGCCGTTGCGACTGCCCGCCGGATTGCCATCGAGCTTGGTCCAAATGATCCTGCCATTGGGGGGGCAAAAGCTCCATGAATTCACTTCCCAGGACCGGACCTGGAGCGTGAGCTTAGGGCGCGAATTCCTGGCGCTGACCTGTCGGGCCTACGAGCGATGGGAGTTCTTTCGCAAACGGCTCGAAGGTCCATTGGAAGCGCTGCGGAAGCATTACGACCCGCCTTTTTTGACCCGCATTGGTCTACGCTATCGCGATGTGGTCCGTCGCTCCCGCTTACAGTTAGCAGAAATGCCGTGGTCGGAACTTCTTCAGCCCTGGATTAGCAGCGTTCTGGCCATGCCGGAGGCGGCAAAGCATATTCAGGGCGTGCAAACGCAGTTCGTCCTCAATCTTCCCGAAGAAACCT
>JAJPIY010000397.1 GCA_021324515.1 Planctomycetota bacterium | reverse complement strand
GTGAAACTTTCCGACGTGCTCCAGGCTGTGGCAGGCGCCAACGCTGTGGTTGGCGGCGACGTCATCCACAAGGCCAATGCCGAGTACATCGTTCATAGTGTTGGCTGGCTTGGCCAATCCGCGCCAGATAAGACCGGCGAGGCGCCGGTCCTACCCAACCAAGTTTTGCACGATCTGGAAAATGTTCTGGTGCCGCGCGCGTCCGGCGGCGTCGTCCGGCTCAGCGACGTGGCGACAGTAGGACAGAGGCCCGCGCCACGTCGCGGCGTTCTGGAAAAAGACGGCAACGAAGTCACCGGCGGCGTCGTCCTGATGCGCCAGGGCGAAAACGCCCTGGAAGTGACGCGCCGTCTCAAGGACAAGATCCGCGAATTGCAGACCGGCCTGCCGCCAGGCATCCGAATTGTCCCTTTTTACGATCGTGTTCCTCTCATTCGCGGCGCCATCGGCACCGTCACCGGCACTTTGCTTGAGGCCATTCTGACGGCGACGGTCTGCGTGTTGCTCGTACTGCTGCATCTCCGCACTTCGTTCGTCATCGCCTTGACCTTGCCGCTGTCGGCCCTGGCGTCGTTTTTGATTATGTGGCTGCTGCGCCGCCTGGGCATCGCCGACATTCAGACCAACATCATGTCGCTGGCCGGCATCGCTATCTCCATCGGCGTATTGGTCGATTCGTCGATCGTTATGGCCGAGAATGTGATGCATTGCCTGCATGAGCGTTTCGGCGATCGGCCGGTGACGGGCGATGTACGCGAATGGGTGCTGTCGGCCTGCCGCACGGTCGGTAGGCCAATTTTCTTCTCGGTAGTCATCATGTTGCTGTCGTTTTTGCCGGTGTTTGCCTTGGGCGGCATCGAGGGCAAAATGTTCCGCCCGTTGGCCTTCACCAAGTGCTTCGCCTTGGTATCGGTGGCCGTGTTGGCGGTTACGTTGGTGCCGGCCTTATGTACGTTGTTCATCCGCGGCCGGCTGCGCGGCGAGAACGCCAGCTGGCTGGTGCGCGGGGCCATCAGCGCCTATCGCCCCATGCTGGCTTTCGCTTTGGATCATCCGGTAGCCATCGTCTGGTTTGTCGGAGTGACGTTCTTGATCGGTTTTGCGCCATTCGGTTCGCGCTGGCTTTTCCTGGCGACGCTGGCAATTGCCTTGCTGGGCAGCTTGTATGCGGCCCGGCGGCCCCTGGGCCGTATCGCCGTCACGCTCAGTCTGACGGTCCTCGCTCTGATCGCTCAGGCTTACATTTCGCCTTTGGGCTACGAACCGATCACGCCGCTGGATGAGGGCATGATTATGGACATGCCCATTACGGTGCCGTGGGCTTCGATAGGGCAAGCCGCCGACGATCTCAAAGCGCGCGATATGATCTTCTGCCGTTTCCCCGAAGTGGACATGGTCGTCGGCAAGGCCGGCCGCGCCGAAACGGCCACCGACCCAGCGCCTCTGGACATGATTGAGACGATGGTGAATTTTCGGCCGCCGGAACTATGGCCGCGACGCAAACTGCGCCCCGCCGATGCGGAACGGCTGGCACGGCTTGTGCTCCAGGACTTATCGCAAGCTAAGCTGCTGGCCGATCCCGGCGACGAAACGGCGCGAGATGCTGTAATCAACGAAGCCGTGATGGCCCTCCTACCTCTGTTTGACGCCCACATGCGCGAGTATGCCTACCAACGCAATCACGAATTCGAAGAGCTGCTTGGCGAGCGCCTGCTGCGAGCCGGCCGGACGCGCTTGCAGGAAGTGTTGTGGGAAAACGGTTCCTTGAAGCGAGATTTTAGCGCCCTGGAAAAGGTACGCTTGGCCGAGTCGGAGCGACAGAGCGAATTGAAGCAGAACGCCTATTTGCTCCCGTTGGCCCGCGACCTGACGCTCCAGGACGTTGATCGTCTGGTCCGCGACTCCCTGCGCCGGATGGAAGCTCTGGGGCTGCTCCTGCCGGGAAGCGATCCTTATCGCTATCGTCCGGGCTTGTGGACCCGTGCCGTCCAGGAGATAGACCAACTTCTTGGAGGAAGCACGCCAGATCTGATCGGCCATCTTCACGCCCAGCTTAGCGCCGAACGTCTCGCTCTTTGGCGCGAACACATTCACAAACTCAATAACGAATTGCCCTTACGGGCCGCAGAACTGTTTGTCTACCTCATCGTGGAGGAGTTGGGCGCGCGCACAACCGTCCACGACGCCGCCGTCTTGGACTACATTCAGAAACGTCGCCGGTCGCGCTTTGAATTTCCCGCTGTTGCCTTGGAGCACCATCACCATGCCGCTACGCCGGAGGGGCGTTCGCAAGCAAAGTCGGGGGGAACCGGGAGTTACCTCCACTTCGGTATGGACATGCGGCCTGGACATCAGCACCTCATGCGCACGCCCACGGTCGCGCCGTTGCCGGTGCCTGCGGCGTTGGCTCGTCTCCAGGAAGATTTGAAGCGCCGCCTCGCCGAGCAAATGGTGCTTTGGCCAGCCGAACGCACCGAGTTGGCGGGTTTCGGCGGCGAGCTGGACCGGGCCATGCAGATGCCGGGTTGGACCAACGTTTGGACCATGCCGATTCAGAACCGCGTGGACATGCTTTCCACGGGTGTGAACACAACGGTCGGCGTGCGTATTTTGGGGCGGCAACTCGACGACGTGGTGCGCGCTTCCGAAGAGGTGGCGGCCGTCATGGCCAAGGTGCCGGGCGCGGTCAACGTGGTCGCTGATCGGCTGCGCGGCAAGGGCTATTTGCAAATTCGTCCCGACCGCGAACGGGCCGCCCGTCTGGGGGTCCGCATGGAGGACATCAACGAGCTGATCGAAGTCGCCCTGGGCGGCAAGGTGGTCACGCAGACCCTGGAAGGACGCGAGCGCCATGCGGTACGTATTCGTTATTCGGCCGAATGGCGGGCTGATGAGGAATCCGTTCGTTCTCTGCCTGTGCCGGTGTTCGCCGCGCCGGGCAGATATGTTCGCCTTGCCGACGTAGCCGATGTGCGCATTGCCGAGGGACCGGCGACAATCAAGAGTGAAAATGGATTATTACGCAATTACGTCCGGCTTAACGTGCGCGGCCGGGACAGCGGCGAATTTGTAGAGGAAGCGCAGCGCGCCGTCGCCGCCCGTGTACAGCTGCCTCCGAGCGTCTATCTGGAATGGACCGGCCAGTTTGAGCATGAGCAGCGGGCCAACCAGACCCTCATGCTGATTTTGCCCGTGGTGATCTTGCTCATCTTCCTCGTTTTGTGGCTGACCTACCACGATGGGGCCGACGCCGTGCTCATGATGCTGGCGGTCCCAGGAGCGTTGGCCGGCGGCGTCTTCGCGCAATGGTTGTTCGGCTACAAGTTCTCGGTGACGGTGTGGGTCGGCTACATCGCCTGCTTCGGCATGGCCACGGCCACCGGCATCATCATGCTCGTCTACTTGCGCGAGGC
>JAJPIY010000129.1 GCA_021324515.1 Planctomycetota bacterium | reverse complement strand
GGTGTCTTGCCCGGCTGAATCCATTCGCCGTAGCTGCGATAGCTGACGCCAGCCTCGGCGCAGCGGTCCCACAGATAACCGCCGGCCGGACGCGCGATCGGATCGAAGTTGCCTTCCGAAGGATACACGTCGAGGTCTTTGAGCGAGCTGCCGGCCGGTTTGCCGCGATAGGTCAAAGGCCAGAGTTTCTCGACGAAATCGGTAGCGTAGGCGCCCATGCTCCACTGATGACCGTCGGCGGACACTTCGCCATCGACGTAGAAATTGTCCAAGAGCACGAACTGTCGGGCCAGCTTGTGATGGTTGGGCGTCACCTTCTCGCCAAATAAGCACAAATTCGGATCGCCATTGCCCTCTTTCATGTCGCCGAAAACTTGATCGTAGGTGCGGTTCTCCTTGATGATGTAAATACAGTGCTTGAGGGGGCTGGCTTCGCCCAGCTTTCTGGGCACGGGATTGCCCTCCGGCCGCTCGCCGGACGGCGCGAAATCGGCGCGCAGGGGACTGCACGCATAGGCTTGCTTGGTGTATTCGGCCAGCCGTTGCGGCGAAGGCATGTCGAGGATGGAGAGGGTGCCCTGGAACAGCCGACCGATATACTGCTCGATCGGGGGATAGCTACGGCCGAGGCCCGGGTTGGGCCCCTGGGGATTAGGCCGCGAGGTCAGGCCTTTGCCATTGGCAATGTAGATTTTCTTGGCCTTGGCATCGAAACGCACAGACGTGGGATACCAGCCGGCGGGGATGAAGCCCAGCGGTGCAGCTTGGCCAGGCCTGGCGACCTGGAAAACGGCGATGTTATTGGCGTCGGCGTTGGCCACGAACAACAGCTGACCGTCCGGCGATAAGCACAGGCTGTTCGGCGTATTGCCCGACGGCGCTTTGGGGTACAGAGCGCAGTCGATCGTTTGCAGCGCCTTGCCGTTGTTGGTCACATCGAGAACGCAAACACGCGTCGAGTTGGAGCAGGCTACGTACAGCGTCTTGCCATCGGGAGACAGGGCCATCTCGGTTGGATGGCTTTCGGTCGGCCAGACAGCGGCGACGCGATCGTTGTCCAGGTCGATCACGGCCACGCCAGCCCTGCCCCACAGGCTGACGAACAGCCGCTTGCCATCCGGCCCCGGCAGACAGGTGTAGGGATAGCTGTCCTTCTCCAGCTTCACGGTGCGAAGTTTGTCGGGCGCATCCAGCGGCACGATGCTGACGGCATGTCCCCATAAGCCGGCGGCGAACAAGTGCTTGCCCGCGGCATCGAGCGCCAGACCGCTGGGAACAAACCTCTTGGATTGACCGACCATACGAAGCCGCCGATGATGGGTGAGCAGGCCGTCGGCGAAATCCCAGGCGTGGATCACTTCTTGTTCGCCGCCGCTGGCGAACAGCGTTTTGCCGTCCGGTGCAAAACACAGGCCGTAAAACGCCTGGTCGATCGGGACTCGGCAAACGCTCTTTGGAGCATCGCCCTGAAGGGCCACGAGAATGACTTCGTGAGTCCCATAGCCGGCATGGAGGGCAGCGAGCCATTGGCCGCTAGGATGCAGGGCCAGATTGACGGGAAAATCACCGAGCGGGAGTTGATTGCCGGCTGGACGCAGCGCCCACTGGTTCGGCAAGCGAACCACTCCGTCCGGCCCCAATCCCGGCAATATGCGTCTGCTGACCGCCGTCTGTTTTCCGTCTTCCGCTGACCGCGACGAAGAACGGACGGCGGTGCGCGGCGCGCGGAGAGCGGAAGCGAGAGCGAGACCGGCAACGCCGGTCAGAAACAAGGCTGCGGCGACAGAGCGGTAGTTCATCCCAGTCTCCTCAAAAGCAGTAGCCCCTGTCTCAGCACGTTCCCACAGCGAACACGGGAACGAGGATTAAGGTACGAATGGCACCACCCGCTTCAGCGAGCAGGCACAGGGAATAGAATAAATCTCGACCGGGAATAAGACAAAGAATATTTTCCGCAAGGGGACTTTTATGCGAAAAACGACTGTGGCCCTCGGACTGGCAGGTCTTCTACTGAGTGGCTTGAGCATCGCTGGCAGCGGCGCAGCAACAGCGAATCGCCAAACAAAGGAGAAAGCAAGCGTGAAAAAGGAAACCTTCGGCAAGACAAACGACGGCGCTACCGTGGATCAGTACATTCTGACCAACGCCGCCGGTATGACGGCCAAGATCATCACCTACGGCGCTATTCTCACCGAGCTGTACGCGCCGGATCGCGACGGCAAGCTAGATGATGTCGTCCTGGGCTTCGATAATTTGAAGGATTATCTCGAACGGAACCCACACTTTGGGGCCACAGTGGGCCGGGTGGCCAATCGCATCGCCAAGGGCAAGTTCACCCTCGACGGCCAAGAATACACGCTGGCCATTAACAATGGTCCCCATTCGCTGCATGGCGGACGAAAAGGATTCGATAAGCAGCTATGGAAAGCTGAGCCGAAGACGACGTCGAACGGGGTCGCCGTCGAACTCCGCTATGTCAGCAAAGACGGCGAGGAAGGCTATCCCGGCACCCTCGCCGTCACGGTAGTCTACACTCTGACCAACGATAATGCCCTGCGCATCGACTACACGGCCAAGACGGACAAGGCCACACCTGTGAACCTGACCAATCACAGCTATTTCAATCTGGCTGGGGCGAAATCCGGCGATGTCCTCGATCACGAATTGCTGATTGCCGCCGACAAATATACGCCGACGGACGCTACGCTCATCCCCACCGGCGAAATCAAGTCGGTTCGAGGAACGCCTCTGGATTTCACAAAGCCTCGACGCATCGGTGAACGCCTCGATCAACTCAAGGACAGTCCGGGCGGCGGCTACGATCACAATTTCGTGCTCGACAATGGCGGTAAGGACGAGCCAGGATTTGCGGCACGAGTGAGCGAGCCGAAGACCGGCCGCATCCTGGAGATGTACACGACCGAGCCGGGCGTGCAGCTGTACACAGGCAATTTCCTCGACGGCAAGTTAATCGGCCGCGGCGGCGTCGTGTACAAGAAACACGCGGGCTTTTGTCTGGAAGCGCAACACTTCCCCGACGCCGTGCATCACGACCATTTCCCGTCGATCATTCTCAAGCCCGGCGAGACGTATCGCCAGACGACGATCTACAAGTTCTCGGCGAAATGAACGGATTACGGATGCAATGCCAGTCATCGAGGCGAAGCGGTTGAGCAAAACCTATCGTGTCTTTCAAAAGGCCCCTGGTCTAGCGGGGGCGCTGCGCGGTCTCTTTCACCGCCAATACAAGGAGATCCACGCTGTCGTCGATGTCAGCTTTCAGATCGAGCCGGGTGAAATGGTCGCCTTTCTCGGTCCCAACGGGGCTGGCAAGACCACGACACTCAAGATGCTCTCGGGCCTGATCTATCCCAGCGCGGGCACGGCCACGGTGCTTGGTTTCACGCCGTGGGAACGTCCCGACGCCTTCCGCCGTCGCTTTTCGCTGATTATGGGCCAGAAAAATCAACTGTGGTGGGACTTGCCGGCCGGCGACAGTTTCCAACTCCACCGCGAGATTTATTCGCTGCCGGCCGACGCCTTCCACCGCACGCTCAGCGAATTGACCGAATTATTCGGCGTCAAGGAGCTGACGCGCCAGCCGGTGCGCGAATTGTCGCTGGGTGAACGTATGAAGATGGAACTGATAGCCGCTCTCTTGCACGAGCCGCAATTATTACTCCTCGACGAACCGACAATCGGCCTTGATGTGGTCGCCCAGGTAGCCATTCAGCATTGCCTCAAAGAATACAACGCCCGGCGCGGCGTCACCATGCTGCTGACCAGCCATTACATGCGTGATGTGGAAGCACTGTGCTCGCGCGTGCTCGTCATCATGCAGGGCCGCGTCCTCTATGACGGCCCGCTGTCGGGCATCACGGAACGCTTTGGCCGCTCCAAGTTGATGCGCTTGCAGTTTCGCGGCGAAGAGGCGCCTAAAGGTCTAGACCGCTTCGGCGAATGCATCTGTTCCGGCCCGGTAGCCGAATTGAAAGTGGAGCGGACGCGCGTAGCGGAAGTGCTGGCCGCCATTCTCGACCGCTATACGGTTGTGGACATGAGCGTACAGGATCCACCGCTCGATCAGGTCATCGCCCGCGTCTTCGAGGAAGGCCGCAAGGACTTAGCCGATTCGCAAGCGTAAGCGAAAGCTGGCTCCGCTTACGCTTGCGAGTCGGCCCTTTTACATCGTTTCCTCCTGGCCCAGGGGGCCAAGCGCGCGCGGACCTCTTCTGCGAAAGCGCTGACGGCAGCATGCTGGTCCACGCCAGCGAAACGTATGCGCAGGGCTTCCAAGTCGAGGTTGGCTACAGATGGCTCCAGAAGTCGACGGAGCACTTCGCCGGCTTCGGTCGGGCGGCAGCCACGCACATGCGGCTCAACCAACTTGCTGCCGAAGGCCTGCTCGAGAGCATGGACCTGTTTCCAGACAGTTGGCTGAGCCAAGTCGAGCGCGGCCGCCGCCGCTGTCAGACTGCCTTGCCGCGCCGTAGCACAAAAACTGCGCAACTGTCGGAGAGTAATGTCCTTGTAAGCAGCCGATTTTACGATAAAGATCCCCTCAAGACCGAAGTATAGCTAAAAGCTATTACTCAGTGAGAAATTTCTAATAGATTACAATAGACGCATCCCGCTCTCAAACGTACAATTAATTTGTCTTGGGAGTTGTCCAAGAATAACTTCGTTCGTTTAGCCGCGAGCCGTAGGCGAGCGCGGCGCCCGCGGCGCCCGCCTGGAAGTTAAATCTGGACAAGCTCTCAGATTCTCGTGGTTCCGCATATTTGACGCGGAAGTCATTCAACATCCTGGGGCGCCAGGCGTCTCTCTCCACGCTGTTTTACAGAGGATTATCTTGTGTTAACTGTACCTTTGCTACGCCGTGGTTTCACCTTGATCGAGTTGCTCGTGGTCATCGCCATTATCGCCATCTTGATTGGCTTGCTCTTGCCCGCCGTACAAAAAGTGCGTGAGGCGGCCAACCGCATGCAGTGCCAAAACAATCTCAAGCAACTCGGCATCGCCATGCAAAACTGCGCGGGGACTTACAACGGCCAATTGCCGCCCAGTTTAGGGACTTATCCCAACGGCAGCGCCAACTTCTACACCGGGCGATGCAGTTCGACATCGGTCGCCTTTGGCGGATGTTTTTACCATTTGCTACCTTTTATAGAGCAAGGGAACCTGTACAATCTCACCCGCTGTCCCAATGGCCTCGGTTACGATGTCGAAAAAGGCGGCGGCGGCATCGCCGAACATACGCCGATCAAGATCCTCATTTGCCCTTCGGACCCAACCGCGAACAACGGTCTCGCGGGTACTCTGGCGGTTGGCAGTTATTGCTTCAATGGTATGATTTTCAACGAGAAAATCCACAATACTTTCCCCGCGAGCATCACAGATGGGACGTCAAACACCATCTTTTTCAGTGAACAGTACGCCGGCGCCAATCCCCTTTTTCCCGAAGGTATAGTCAGCTTGTGGTGGTGGAATTATAACAGCTTCCAGACACCTATCGGCATCGACGGTTGGTGCGGGGCCAACGGTTACAGCGGGCCGGTTTATCTCCCCCTCTTCCAGCCGCCGATCAGTTACTGCACGAGCAATAAAGTCCCCGTGGGATCTTATCGGGTCAGCGCCTGCCTGTGTCGGGCGACTTCGCCGCACACGGGCGGGATCAACGTCGGAATGGCCGACGGCAGTGTTCATCTCGTCTCTCAGGGGATCAGCGGGACCACCTGGTACTACGCCTGCAATCCGCAGGACGGCCTACCGCTTGGCCCCGATTGGTGAAGGGGTGGAAAGGATGCTAACGATGGCGAAGCGTTCATGTGCTGGAACGACCAGCGGGTTTCTTCTTTTGTTCGTGTTTGTATTAGGGTGCAGCCGTTCCCCTTTGGGTGAACAAGCGGCGCTTTCCGGCACCGTGTTCTACAAAGGCAAACCGCTGCCCGGCGGACAGATCACCTTCGCCACGACTCAGGGCTACACGGTCGTTGCTGTTATCGATCCGCAGGGACATTACCAATGTCAAGTGCCTGTCGGCGAAGTACAAATTGCCGTGGAAAACCGCATGTTAGAAGCGAAAGCGGCAAGCCAACCTATGCTCGTGCCCGAGGGTTTGCCCAAACCCCAAGAAGAGCCGATCCGCGGCACCTATGTCCCCTTGCCGACCAAGTATCATGCGCCTGAGTCCTCGGGCCTGAAATACGTCGTCACGAAGGGACCGCAAACGCATGACGTTTTCCTGGAATAACAATAGGTTTCCACCAACTCAATAGCGTCTACCGAGGTTGGTTGGGGAACGATTATACTTGGTTCAGCCGGGGGGCGGCATAAGTTGCGTCTCCTCTATCTTTTGCCAAATCGGTAAAACCTGCTCCCCGTGTCCTCAAGTCTCGTACTCCGCCGCGGTTGCCTCGCGCGCCCCGAGAGGATGACAGGTAGAATTCGTGGCAGAGGACCATCTGTCATACCGGCAGACGCCTCGTCACTGGAGTCCGTTCATGTTCATGCCTTGCCGTAAAGGTCTTCTTCTTGTCCTTGCCGGGTTGTCTTGCCTGGCTTGCGCTGCTTCGCCAGCGGTCGAGGAACCGGTCCCGCTCCGCGAACGGTTTTTCGCTGGCTACGAATATCACGTCTGTACGCGAGTAGATCTTTCCGGCACCCTGATCTTACCAGCGGAGAAAGGCAAGCCGGCGCCCAAGCCGTTGAGCGTGCGCGGCACCAGCGCCATTGAATACGATGAACGCATTCTCGATGTGGGCCAAGATGGCCAGGTGCGCAAGACGGTTCGCCTGTGCCGCCGCACGGATTTTCGCCGCACGATCGGCGAGCAGCCGCAGGAGAATTCACTGCGTCCGGAGGTACGCCGGCTCATCCTGCTGCGCTATCAGAACAAAGAAGTGCCGTTTTCGCCGGACGGCCCCTTGATGTGGGGCGAGATCGACCTGGTTCGCACCGATGTCTTCACGCCGGCCCTGGTGGGTCTGTTGCCCGGCCATCCGGTCAGGCAGGGCGAGCGTTGGTCGGCGACCCAGTCGGCCATCCAGGAATTGACCGACCTGGAGCGTATCGAGGAGGGATCGCTGGAGTGTCGGCTGGAGCAATTCACCAACGTGGAGAAACGTCGGCACGCCCGCATCTCCTTCCGTGGTTCACTCCGTGGAGCGAACGAAGATGGCCCCAATCGCCAAGAATTGGACGGTTATTTCTTTTTCGACCTGGAATCGAACCACCTGAGTTATCTGTACCTGCAAGGCAAGCACTTCTTGCTCGCTAAAGACGGCAAGGAAGTGGGCCGAATCGAAGGCCGATTCGTACTGACGCGGCAGGCCAACACGCGGGCGCCGGAGCTGAGCGAGTCGGCGCTCAAGGGCGTGGTCACAGAACCTAACGCCGACAACACGCGACTGCTGTACGACAATGCCGAGTTGGGGGTGCGTTTTCTGTATCCACGCCGCTGGCATGTGGCGAGCGTGCGCGGCAACCAGGTGGCGCTGGACAGTGCCGACGGCAGCGGTCTGCTACTGACGCTCGAACCGCTGGCCCGCGCTCCAACCGGGGCGCGCTTCTTGGCGGAATCGCGCGATTGGCTTACCAAGCAACAGGCGCGTCTGCTGCGCATCGAGCCGCCACGGACAGTGCGGTCGTCGCCGATGCTGGAGCATTTCGCCTTCGAGACGGAGATGGGCAAGCAGAAATGCATCCTGGATTATTACGTAACGCGACAAAACAACGGCGGGGCCACTCTCGCCGCCCGTTTGCTGCCCCACGACCTGGCGGCGCTGCAAAAAGAAGTGGAAGGCATCGCGCTCAGCGTCGTAATTACACGCGAGCAGGTAGATAAGCCACCGCGGTAACTTCTTCACGGCAAATCAAGCCGGAAGCGTAAGCGACGGCTGATGGGCCATCGCTTACGCTTCCGGCTCGCTAGTGGATACGTCGGATGGGCCGAGGCGGCACCACAGAAAGCGCGTCCAGCCCAGCGGGCCGAGCCACTCGGCAGCAACATAACGGCCCCGATGTTCGCTCGCCAGGCGCTGTACCTCCGCGTGCAGGCGCTTACCACTCACTTCCGCGCCGTGATATTCCTGCAACACACACTCCGCCTCGCTGTCTTCACCACCGCGGAGCAACACCACGCGGCGTGGACAACGTGGCGAAGCATTCAAAGCTGCTCCATTGCCCACCGAATGAATAGGATCGCTCGAAAGGGCCATGATCTCGCTATTGCTCCGGAATTGGTCTTGCCCAGACCGCAGGCGCTGGCTATCGTCCGCTTCCTTTGCATCACGGCAAAGCCAAGCGCAAAAAAGCGGTGGCGCTGCCTTGCGCCACCGCTCCTCTTGAGGTGGGTCAACACCACACGACAACGACTCTTCTTCCAGGTGAATGGCTCAAGGGGGCAAGTCCCGGTGGGTGTATCACCTCACGATGGTAGTGTTATCGACCGGGACCGCCTCCGGTCTTCAGTAAAATTGCCGAAAAGAGGCAATCATGCTGCATTCCGGTAAGCCACACGGGACTTTCCGTAGTGCCGTCGTCCCCCTGTTCGTATCGCTAGCGTTGCACGGCTTGGTGTTTTTGTTCCTGTGGTTTTGGCCGACACGGACGCGCAGTCCCATGCTCGCGATCGAAAGCACGCGCATCACGCTGGATACCTGCGTCCTCGATTCGGGTTCGCCCATACTTCTACCAGAGCGCGGACTGCCGCCCGATATGCTCGATCAAGACGTGAACGCTACCCTCGCGCCTCAATTAGAGGACATTCCTAAGCCCCAAAAACGTCCCGTTCCCGTTTCTGATTCTTCCACCGAAAACAGGATCGGCAACGGGAACGAGATCGGGGACGAGAATGGCCCCCAGGGCGGCAGTCTTTTCCCGTTGCCGACGACGGCGAACAGTGTGGTCTATGTACTGGATCGTTCCTTGACTATGGGGATCGATCGAAAATTGGATTTCGCCCGCCGAGAACTGATCGCCAGTCTACGGCAGCTGCCTGCTACGGTGCGTTTCCAGGTTATCGATTACAACGATTTTGCAGAATCGTTGGTCGTAGACGGTCGGCGGGATTTGCTGCCGGCCGAGCCGGCCATTGTGGACAAGGCCGTTTCGTTTCTGTTGACACTCGAAGCCGCCGGCGCCACGAACCACTTCGCCGCCCTGTGCCGCGGTCTGGACCTGCATCCGGACGTGCTGTACTTTCTCACCGACGCCGACGACCTCAAACCAGAGGTGATTTCCGCCGTCGCCCGGCGGAACCGAGGCACGGTCATTCACACCATCGAACTGACCCGCCTCCGCACTCCGCATCCGCAAGGCCTGCTCGCCCAGCTGGCCCGTAACAATGGCGGCACCTATCGCCAGGTCGCGCTCGGCGATTAGCGGTAGGGCGTGGGCCTTTTCCGTCTCGGTTCAATTCCGTCCACAGCGCCTTGTAATAGCGTAAGATCTCGGTCCCTGCCGCTTCGTCCGCTACCGTTCGTCCCACTTCGCACAGAGTCACGCGATCGTAACCGCGCCGGCGGAACAGCCGGAACAGTTCACGGTACGGATAGGCCCCAGCCGCATCCTTGTACAGCTCGTTGATATGGCAGGAGCGAATCCACGGCCATAAAAGATTGAAATATTCTTCAATCGATCCATCTTTGATGTCTGTGCTGTTGGAGTTCCACGTCAGGCCGACGCGGCGATGGCCGCACTGCTCCATGATCGTTTTCATGTGCGGCGGATGGGCCGTGCCGCGGCCGTGGACTTCGACCCAGATTTCGACGCCGGCATCGTCGGCGGCCTGACCACACAGGACCAGCGACTTGCCAATCTGCTCCAACGTCTTCTCCACGGGCACTTCCTTGGGCAGTCCATTGGGCCGTACTTTCACGCCGCGGCCGCCGAGGTCAGCTACCAGATCGACGAAGCGCTTGCAGGTCTCAATGTTCTTTTTGACTTCGGCAGGATTAGGTGAATGAAACTCGCAGGTGGTGCCGCAGCCCCAAATGTCGATGCCGGCATCCGCAAAGCGTTTGCGTACCTCTTTGCGTTGTTCCTTGGTCAAGGACGGTTCGACGCCGTGTTTGTGTGTGGTCCGCAGTTCCACCGGCGAGATGCCGGCGCTCTTACACACGCGCAGCAGGGTAGCAAGGTTCCATGCTGCGGCCAAGTTGTAGGTGACCAGACCGAGACGAAACAGCGGGGCTTTGGCCTCCGGAGCAGGAGGAGGAGCGGCGGTGGTGGGAGTGGTGGGAGCGGCCAATGCGGCTAATGCTCCGGCGTGCAGAAATTGACGGCGGTGCATGAGGATGGCTCCTAGAAGGAAAGACTTCGGCTTGCAGACGCAACTCTTTGTCCTGTAATAAGAAAGCCCTTCGACGTACTTGTCAAAGGGCTTCTCGTTCCACAGAGTGGAGGCGCGGGGAATTGAACCCCGGTCCCGTGGCATTTCCGTGCAGACTTCTACGTGTGTAGCTTGTCTTCTTTCTCTGCGACGGTGCCTTGCGGCCCCTCGCGGAACGTTCGCCCTTGCGACCTCCGACAAGCAGGATGTCTCAAGAGCTAACCGACTGTGAATCTAGCCGTCACCGCCGCCGGTACAGCCGGTCCCGAAAGGCCGGCTTCTGGTGACAGCGAGCCTGATTTGGCGACCGCGCCGAGACCTCTCAGGCAAAGCTCTCGGACACGGGGCAGCCGTTATTAGGCCGCCAGAGTCAACTGCGGTTCAGCAGTTATTTGTGAGACTAGCTTTTTACGTGGCCAGCTAGTCAACCACGACACGCCGTCTGCACTTCAACTTACCCGGTCGAAACCAAATCGCCCCCCTTGTGAAAGGACTCATTTTTGGGACACAATTACATTAATTAATTATATCGCTCGCAGCGAAACAAACAAGACAATCGACGGGGAGCGAAAGGCGACGGCGCCGGCGCGTCGAACATCAGAATGCAGCGGCGGCACGCAAGAAGATGCCGTTGGTGTAAAACTCGCCACGTGAAGGTTGCCCCGGAACTTGACCGACGTTCCACCAGTCCTCGAATTCGTAACCGACCATGAAACGCCATTTGCTCCAATCGATGAAGCGCCATTGGTTCCCGTTCGACGGCGTATAGGACAGGCCGGCCCGCAGTGTAAACACCGGGGCTGTCTGCGTCCGGCGCAAAAAATACGAACCTGCAATCGTGGCGCCGTCTATCAGGTCGCTCTCGCGGTAGTGTTGCTGAATGCGGCCGACCAACACCATCAGGTCGGGCTGCGCGAACAGGGCCAGTCCCGGCAAAAGATTGAACTCGCGCCACACATCCAGACGCAAGTGCGGCCCTGCGCCGTAGTAATCATTGCTGGCGTCGAGGGTCTGCGGGGCGCTGACGGCCACATTGTCGAAATACACGACGGCCGCCGCCACGCCGAGCCGGCCGCTTACGAACCAACGTGGAGCGAACGAGTAGGGCGCCAGGCCATAATCGAAAGCGACCTGGTTCAGGTCCAAGCGCGTCCGCAGGGCGTAAGGCACGCCATCGAGGGCAGTGACCGTCTGCCGGCCGTCATCGGCAAAGCCGCGCCAACTGATGGCGAAATAGCCCAGGCCCGGCGGCAAGAACCATCCGATTTCCCAGCGCGGCGCCCCCGTCCAATTCAGCGTGGCCGTCGGCGGATGCACACTGTCCACAATGCCGCCGGGAAAGACCGCTGGGCCGATCAGCGCCGCCTTGAGGTGCGGCTTGAGGATGTCCAGCTCATGATCGGCGAAGAGATTCTGCGACAAGCTCGACCAATCGGGAACCAAGCCCCAAAGGTTCTCGGCGGAGGAAGGCGGCGGCGGAGGCGGCGGCGCGAAAGGTCCGGTGTTGAGGATCGGAAGGGACGGTCTCAGGGTGGGCGGGGGAACAGGCTCATCCCCGGAAGGCGGCGGCAAAACGGTACTGTCGCTGATCGGCGCCTGCTGTGCCAAGACCGAACAAGGAGATAAAACAATCAACAAGAGCAGGCATGGCGACATCCCGCGCAGCCTTGTCGTCTGGTTCATGCGCTGGCTCCTCGTTCCTGCGCCGAGCGCAGGAACGAAGGGAGATACGCTGATCCGATTCTACGGTCAAGAGCAATCAGATGATGCGATACAGCGGCCCGCCCGGTGCGCCCAGAGCTTCGACGCGCCGGGTGATGGCCGGATCTTCTTCCAGCGGCGGTGCGTGATGCGGCTTAAGACGAGCATCGATCACCAGAGGGCCGCTACAGCCCCAGTGCTTTTGGTGGATAAAGGCTCCGACGCCGTGGATGTCCGCTGCCGGGTTGGAGCGTGTGAACGTCACCCACAGCCAGTTCCGCAGCGACCGGGCTGTGAAATCGCTATCGTCTACCAACACCACGAGGGGAAACTCTGCCAGCGAGGTTTCTGTTAATGCCCGGCAGAACTTCTCTACATCCGGCGGTATCTCACGCCCATGTTCCGCGGGATACTTCGGCGCCTCAATAGCCAGGACGCCCGGCAAACACACGCGCGGCTCGCGGAACCCTTCCGGCAATGGCAGCTTTGTCGGCAGCTCGACGCCCAAGCTGCGCCGTTTCCTCCCGGCTGCCGCGACGACCACTTTCGATCCTTCATTGAGACCACTGCCGGAATAATCAAGCGTGTCGATCGTTGTGCGCGTCTGGAAATGCAGGTCGGTTTGCCAATCGATGCGTTCGAGCAGGTGCCGGAAGAAAGCGGCGATGTCGTGAATGTCCAATTGCGGATCGTCTTCGCGCGCGATAAGGAGCAGATACTTGGCCAGCGACAGCTGCCCCTGGCCGAGGAGAGCGTTGGCGCAGGTCAGCAATTCTTGTGGGCGGCGTTCGCGTGCATAGGGCACGTAGCGTTCGCTACCGATGGCCAAGAGCAAGGGGTGTACGCCGGCCGCATCAACGGCGTGGACGGCATGGACCCCCGGCACCACGCTGGGAATGAGGGGGCCGGTTAACTCATGAATAAGGTCGCCAAAACAGCTATCTTCTTGGGGCGGGCGGCCGACGACGGTGAACGGCCAGATCGCGCCGGGGCGATGATAGACGCGCTCCACGCGCAGCACCGGGAAATCATGGACCAAACTGTAATAGCCCAGATGATCGCCGAACGGTCCCTCCGGCAACAAGCGCTGCGGATCGACGTTGCCGCAAATGCAGAAATCCGCTTCGGCCGGAACAGGCAAGGGAATGGAAGCGCCGTCGCTGGGCGGCGGCGTCACAAGCGCGATGCGGCGGCCGCCCAAAACGCCGGCAAAAGCTAGCTCCGGCATTCCCTCCGGCAGCGGCAGGACGGCGGCCAACGTCAACGCTGGAGGACCGCCGACCAGGACATTGACGCGCAGCGGCACGCCCCGCCGCAGGGCCGCCGCATGATGCACGCCGATGCCGCGATGGATCTGATAGTGCAGACCCACTTCCCGATCCGGCTCATAGCGATTGCCCGACAGCTGCACGCGATACATGCCCAGATTGGAATGCCGCCAACCAGGACGGTCCACGTCTTCGGTGTATACCGCCGGCAGCGTGATGAAGGCCCCGCCGTCCAGCGGCCAGCAACGCAGCTGCGGCAATTGGCGGATCGTCGTCTGCTGAGCGAGGATCGGCCCGGACTTGACCGGCTTGGGCCGCATGTGCAACAACGCTCCCAGAACGTCCCGATAGCGCCACGGGTTTTTCCAGAAAGCGCCCGGATCCTTTTTCAATTCGACGAGACGGCGCACGGCCGGCAGTGTATCGCGGAACAGATAACGGATGCGCTGGGGCGTGCCGAACAGGTTGCTCACCATTGGAAAGGAACAACCCTTGACTCGCGTGAACAGCAAGGCCGGCCCACCGACTTCGTAAACACGCCGATGGATCTCGGCCATCTCCAAATCCGGATCGATCTCTTGCTCGATGCGGATGAGCTGCCCCGTGCGCTCCAGATCGCTGACACAATCCCGGAGATTGCGATAGCCCATGCGTCCTCCCGTTAAGTCGATGACAAACCGGGAGCAGAAGCAACGGCGTAGCATCCGTCGCTCACGCTTTCGGCTTGTTGCGTTCTATTGTACGCGCACAGAGGGTTCAGTTGGCGTAGAACAATGGCAACTGCAAATCGCTCTGTGTGATGGGGACGACGTGCCCATCGCAGTAGAGCACGTTGAAGACGTTGACGTGGCGGCGCTGGGGATAATGCGTCGTATCGCTGGGATTGATGAACGGTTGCCACGGCCCGCGCGGCGCGGCAATTTTGGAGTTGGCGCAGCCGGGCGTCTTGCCGTGGTCCCAGACGATCAGGATATTGGAGCTGCCGTTGCCGTTGATAAGGTGGATAAGCGGCTTCCCATTGGGACCGCCCGTAGTGTAGTTCATGCCATAGCTGACCTGGTATGTATTGCCGGTGGCCGGATCGATTCCGTTGGGACACAGAAACACTTTGCGGTTGCCCTCGACAAACGGCCATAACAGGGCGCGGGTAGGATGGAAGTCCGGCAGCGGGAGACTTTCCGGCGAGACGCGATTGTCGTAGGGCGCCCACCAAACCTCGTTGGGGCCTGTGTAATACTCCGGCGAAGTCAGTTGGTCGCAGTAAAGGTCTTTCCCACCCTGCCAGGGGGCGGGGCAGAGACGATAGCGTGGCAGCTCGCCGAGCGTATCATTGTACATATGGCAGGCGATGCCGATTTGATGGAGATTGTTCGCGCATTGAATACGATTGGCGGCATCCCGGACTTTTTGCACGGCCGGCAGCAGCAAGCCAATCAACACAGCGATGATGGCAATGACCACAAGCAACTCGATGAGCGTGAAAGCGGTTCGGCGCAGCGGAGGTGAGGTTGGCGGCATCTGTCTTCCTTGGAAACGAGGTAAGGGGCGATGAGCAACACAGAGCAGGAGTGGATGAACGACTGGACGGTGGGCGTCCGCTTGTGGATGGAACGGGCGGGAGAAGCCGTCCTGGGTCCGGGCCGACTGGAGCTGCTGGAGGCGATCGAGCGCTGTCACAGCATCAGTGCTGCGGCGCGGAAGCTGGGCATGTCCTATCGCCGGGCCTGGCTGCTGGTGGATAGCGTCAACCGGGCGGCCGGCGAAGAGTTGGTGCAGCGTCAAACGGGAGGCCGAGCCGGTGGCGGGGCGGAGTTGACCGCGCGAGGGCGTGCCGCTATCGCCGCCTATCGCGCCTTGCAAGCGCGTATCCAGCAGACGGCTTCTGCGCCGTTGGCCACGTTGCCGTCCGATTCCTCTGGGGTCCACGTCGCCGCCGCTGCCAGCCTGGAAAATGTCCTGCATTGCTTGCTCGCTGAGTTTGCCGTCCAGCAGCCCTCCATCCCCGTGCGGACCATCTGCGGCGCTTCCGACGAATTGGCCGATCATGTCCTCAGGGGGGTTCACGTCGATCTCTTCCTCAGTGCTGCCGATGAGCCACTTGATCGCTTGGAACAGGCCGGTCTTCTCGCCCCCGAAGGACGCATCCCCCTGGGCGCCAATCGCCTGGCCGCAATCACTGCCACGCCTGGCATCGCCAAGCTGTCCGGCCCCCACGCTTTGTTGCAAGAGCCGGTGCATAGCATTGCCTTGGCCGATCCCTCCTGTCCGCTGGGCCGTTACTGCCGCGCTTATCTGGAGCCGCTTGGCCTGTGGAACGCGATTCGGCAACGCGCCCTTTTCCTCGATAATCCGCGCGTCGTTCTGGCCGCTGTTGAATCCGGCCAGGCCGATGTCGGCTTGGTGTACCGCAGCGATGTCCATACAGCGCGCCATTGCCGCATCCTCTTCACCAGCCGGCCCGCGGAGCCGGCCATTCGCTACACCGCCGCCCTCTTGCGCTGCGGCGAACAATCTCCCTTCGCACGGAACCTGCTCGCCTTCCTGACCTCGCCGCTCGCTCAGCGCCGGCTCCAACGCTTCGGTTTCCAGACGCCCGAGGCGAGGCCCTCGTAGGAGGCGCCTTGGTCCTGGGGCATCGTTATATTTTGTTGGATATAGCGTGGCAACATCGGGCCAATGGCATCCCTTTTGCATCACCTCTTAAAGAGGGTTGCTTATGCGGCTTTTTTGAACAGAGAAGGAGGCGTAACATGCGTTCGGCACTTTGGTCTCTGGCTTTGGTTGCCGGCGCGCTGGGCTTGGGACTGGCGACTCCGGGGCAGGCACGAGCGGAGCAGCACGTCGGCCCGACGCTCACCAGGGGAGACACGATACTCGTGGGCCATCATTGGCACAGCCACAGGTACGGCCCTGGTTTTTACTACGGCTACCATCCCCGCTTCTACCACCATCCCCACTATGGCAGATGGTACTACCCCTACCCCTACTACCGGGGTTACTGGGGAGGGCCGTATCCCGGCTACTATTACGGTCCCGGCTACTATTACTACCGGTGGTGAGCTGGTCCTCCGGGTTAGCGATGTTTTGCCCAAGCGTCGCTAACCCGGATCGCACCCGCGAACGGTTGGGTTGTCAATTGCGACGGCATGGCCCACAATGGCACGAGGAGGTAGTCCATGACCGTCAACGTCCAGGAACTCAACCGCAGGGTGCGTGATCTGCGCGCTGTCTTGGGTCCCCTTTACGGTGAAATGGAGCGCGTCATCGTCGGGCAGCGGCCGATGATCGATCGCCTGCTGGTCGGTCTCTTGACTGGCGGCCACCTGCTCCTGGAGGGTGTGCCGGGCTTGGCCAAGACGTTGGCGGTTCGCACCCTGGCGCGCAGCCTTCGACTGAGCTTCAGCCGTATTCAGTTTACTCCCGATCTGCTGCCCGCTGATGTGATCGGCACGCAGATTTACAACCCGCGCAGCGGCGAATTCAGCATCAAAAAAGGGCCTATCTTCGCTAACGTCGTCCTCGCGGATGAGATCAACCGCGCCCCCGCCAAAGTGCAGAGCGCCCTGCTGGAAGCTATGCAGGAAAAACAAGTCACCATCGGTGACAACAGTTACATTCTCGAACAGCCGTTCCTCGTCTTGGCCACGCAGAACCCCATCGAGCAAGAAGGCACGTATCCGTTGCCCGAAGCGCAAGTCGATCGCTTCATGCTGAAACTCAAATTGACGTATCCGAGCAAGGAAGACGAGCTGCTCATCCTCAATCGTATGGCGGCGATCGAGCCGGACTTGAGCGTCGCCGCCGTCCTTGGCCCTTCCGATCTGTTCGCGCTGCGCAAGGTGCTCGATCAGATTTACGTGGATGACAAGATCAAGCGCTACATCGTTGATCTTGTCCACTGTACGCGCAACCCCGGCGAGTATGGGTTGGACCTGGCGCCCTACATTCAGTATGGCGCCAGTCCACGGGCCACGATCTTTCTGGCGCGGGCGGCCAAGGCGCAGGCGTTTCTAGACGGTCGGGGCTACGTCACACCGCAAGACGTGAAGTCGATCGGCTATGATGTGCTGCGGCATCGCGTCACGGTCACCTATGAAGCCGAGGCCGAAGACATCACGCCGGAAACGCTGCTGCAACGCATCTTCAATTCGTTGAAAGTACCATAGAGGAATGCCATGCCTCGCAAACAATCGGCCGGCACACTGTTGTATCGCCAAGGCCCGAGCGGACTGGAAGTCCTGCTTGTACATCCTTCCGGTCCCTACAATCGCCGTGCGCCGTGGAGCATTCCCAAAGGTATACCCGACGAGGGCGAAACGGACCTGGAACGGACTGCCCGGCGCGAGACGCACGAAGAAGTCGGCATCCAACCCGGCGACCTCGTTTACCTAGGATTTATCGAGTACAAAAAGAGTCAAAAGGACGTGCATTGTTTCGCCGGACCTGCCCCGGCGGAGGGGGAGCCGCGCCCGACTTCATGGGAGATCGATCAGGCACGCTTCGTCCCCCTCGATGAGGCCCGGCGGCTTTTGCACCCCGATCAAGTCCCTTTCCTCGATCGTCTGCTCGCGCATCTCGCAGCGCATTCGTGAAGTTCCCCTCTGCCTGGCCTTCTTGTTCAACGACTCGACAAGTCCGCTTTTTTATGTCCGCTCGATCCGCAAGGGATTGTCGCGCAGAAACGCCTCCAGCTCCGGTCGGGTGAACACGCCTGCCGTCGTGCCGATGGCGCGGACGCAGCTTGCGCCCACTGCACTGCCGATGCGCAAACAGCCTTCTTCATCCAATCCGCGCAGCAGACCGGCGATGTAGCCGGCAGCAAAGGCATCGCCGCCGCCGGTGCCGTCCACAAACGGTACGCGATGGCTCTCGGCCCGTAGGCGCACGTTTTGTCCTACCAACACCGAACCGCGCTCGCCCCTGGTGATGATGACCGTCTGCGCTCCCAGCTGATGAAACCTCTCGGCTTGGCGCAACGGATCTTTTTCGTGAAGGATCAGTTCGGCTTCGTGATCGTTGGGCAGAAATACATCGACGTGCGGCAAAATCTTCTCCAAGCGTGGTAGATAATCGGCGGGGGCCGGCGTTACCACGTCAAGCACTGTCTTGGCGCCGGCGCGGCGGGCGGCGGCGAACACGGGGACCAATTCGTCTGCGTGTACGCCGCCCATAAGCAGATAGCCACCCAGGTAGAGCACGCGGCAACGGGCTACGCGGTCGAGCGGGATGTCTGCGGCGCGGAAAGCGGCGTTGGCGCCGAAGGTATGGATAAAGCGCCGGTCCTGACCGGCCACGTTGATGATAAGTGTTTGACTGGTCTCCCTGCCTGGACTGATCTGCACGGCCGAGACATCGACCCCACTCTGATGCAGCAGGTCGGCGACGACGCGGCCAAATACGTCGTCACCGACGCGCCCCACCACCGCGGCCGACACCCCCAGCTTGACCAGATCGACGGCAACGTTGGCGGCGCAGCCGCCGATGGTCAAGAGCAGTTGGTCGGCCAGCACCAACTCGCCCGGGGCGGGAAGATGGGAAATCGGCGAACTGACATGGTCGGCCACAATAATGCCGGCACATAAAACCTCAATGGAACCAATCATGATCTGCTCCACGGAAGGCACATACAATAAAGAAGGACTGCGTTGCAGGATAACAGAAACCTTATAGTTCGCCAGGTTTTTTCCCAGCCGCGCTCGGCAAAGGAGCAGGAGACAATGATCGACCTTCTGGCTCGCTTTTTGTCTCGATGCTACGCCGCTCATAAGGGAGCGCAAGAAACTTGCCTTCCTCTTTTGACTCCACCCTGCGGGATGGTTATGATGATGGAAAGGAAGAGGGGGAGGCTCGCTCGTCGTTGCGGCTCGTTCACGGGCCAAGGGCAACACACAGGCCCACCCGGAAACCGACGAGCCGCAATACAGAGCTTCCCCCACGTGCGGGGGTGAACCGAGCGATGCGATGGCTGCAAACAGCGAGGGGATGGCTCGACGATCTGCACCGTTCGTGGCATCGGCCTCGCCCATCGCCGCCGGCGCCCCGTACAGCAGCTTCGGCGCCCGTCAGCTACGGCCCCCTAGAGCGCGTGCTGCTGACCGATGGCGTGGGGCGAACCTTGTTCGAGGAATTCGCCAACCATCGCGCCGAAGCGCGCGGCGACGAGGAAACCGGCTGGTTACTGCTTGGGTTGCGGGAAGCGCGAGAAGCAATCGTTGTGGCCACCCTGCCGGCCGGCACGCGGCGGGATGCCAGCGTCGCTCATGTCCGCTTCAACAGTAGCGCCCAAGTGCTAGCCAGCCGCATCGTGCGGCAGAGCGATCGCCGCCTGACCACCGTAGGTGTGGTGCATACCCATCCGGGGTCGCTGCGTCGTCCCAGCGACGGCGACTTGCGCGGCGATAGACAATGGGTTGCGAACCTGCGCGGCAAGGAGGGGGTCTTTGGCATAGGCACCGCAGACGGCGTGCCGACGCCCGGCGACTTATTCGCTTACCAGCCGCGGCCGCACGTGCAGTGCTTGAAGGGACTGCGCTTCTCCTGGTATGCTCTCCGTCAGGGAGACAGCGCTTATCGCCCGTTGCCTGTGGAGGTGACGATTGGCCCAGACCTGGCACGGGCGTTGCATGGGATCTGGGCGACGTTGGAGCTCCACGCCGAGCGCATCGAACGGCTGTACCGCCAACAGTCGGCGTTGCGTTTCGAGGTGATGTCCGATGAATGGGGAGCAGGGTTGCTCCTTATCCTCCCCTTGGCCGAACCGGGTGACTCCTTGCGGGTGCTGATTCGGCCCAAGGAGGTACGTTACTACCTGCTTCGGAGCGGGGAAGTGCTGGAGGTTCATCATCACGATGAGTGGGTGGACCGCGGCGTTTACCTGCTGCTCGCAGAATTGGCGGCGCGAGCTTGAGTATGGGTAACGCCAGCTCCCAAGGCTGGCTCATCTTGTGGTTTCCTCTGGCTTCAGGCCGGAGGCAGGTTCAAACAAGGAGTACTGTCCATGGACTTCCGTCCTCTTAACGACACCGAACGACGGCAACTCATCAATGCCCTGCGCGGCAATGCCGAGAACGATCGGGCCATCCTCATGGACCGCCGCGATACCAGCTTCCTCGGTACAGCCGACGAAGTCCCTGATGAAGAGGTGATCTCGGCCATCAAATCGGTCCCGTGCCACTATTAACCCCAGTGGTCTGTTGTCCGTTATCCGTTATCCGTTGTCGGTATGGCGGACACGGACAACGGATAACGGCGCAACGGACCACGGACAACCGACCTTTGGGCTATGAGTCTTCTCGACAGCGAGGCCGGCAAGCGGCGCTTGCTCAGCGTCGAGATTCCGGTCATTGAACGCTACAATGAAGGGCGTGACCCGGCTTTCCAGATCCGTCTCAGCCGGTTGGGCGGCACGCTTGTTCTGCGCTACTGCCTCAAGCCGGGCCACAACATTTACCAACTGGAGACACGATTGGTGTCCAGTTATCCTACCGTGCCGCCGGAGACGCGAGTGCTGACCGCCCTGAAGCACTGTCCGCATCTGCTGGAAGGCCAGACCTTGTGTCTGTGGCGGCAAGGGAGCACGCGGGCCAGCAGTCGTTGGGATCCGGCGCGTTTTACCTGCATCTTCGCCGTGCAGGCGGCGTGGCGCTGGCTGGCGTGCTACGAAATCTGGCACGAAACGGGGGAATGGCCACTGCCGGAGGCCAAGTAGGGGATGGGGGAGCTTCGGAAGACGGATGGGTCCATTGGCCAACCCTCAACCCCTTTACCACCCAACAGATGCGAGGATGCAGTTATGGCCCATCTCCTTCAGGTTGGTGCAGGCAGCGGCGGAATGCCCGTGCTCGACATGCTCTGTCGCGATCCGCGCCTGACCCGGGTGACGCTCATTGAGCCGGATGTTTACAAGCCGCACAATGTCGTGCGCCATCTGTTCCCCCTGTCGGCCGTGGGCGAAGCCAAGGCGGTGCTAGCACGGCGCTGGCTGCTGGAGCGGCGGCCGGACCTCGTAGTGGAGCTGTTACCCTATGATCTGTGCGATCCCGCCCAGCAAGGAGCCATCGAAGCTGTAGCGGCTGAATGCGACCTCGGTGTCTGCGCCGCCGATAACGAACCGGCCAAGTATCACTGGGATGCGCTGATGCGGAAGTACGGCAAGCCGTGGACGCTCGGTGAAGTGCTCTCTGGCGGCATTGGCGGTTTCGTCCACTGGTTTGTGCCGGGCGGTCCCTGTTACGGCTGCGTGGCCAGTTACCTCAAGCGCTCGGTGGTCGTAGACAAAGCGCCGCCGCCCGATTATTCCCAGCCCGGCGGGCCGGTTCCGGAAACGACTATACCGGCCAGCAAAGCGTCCATCCAGGCCATCGCCGCCCTGCACGCTCTGGTCACGCTCGGCTTACTGGACGACCCGGCCCATCCTTCCTTTATTCCTCCTGCAAGCGAGAATAAAGGGGGAGAGTTCACAACCTTGTTGTTGACTTTACAGCGCGTGCCTGAACTGTTTGAGGAAGCGTTTCGGCCCTACCGTTTTCGTGTGCCGCGCGCGGCGGACTGCTTGATCTGCCAGGCGCGCCCGACTCCTTCCTCGGTGGAGGAACTCGATGTGGCCTTGGATCAAGCGCTGGCTCG
>JAJPIY010000128.1 GCA_021324515.1 Planctomycetota bacterium | reverse complement strand
GGGGGTCCAGGCCACACTGGCGATCGGCGCCGTCACTACAACGGTAATTTCGGTATAAGCCGGCATGGCGGCCACATTGGTGGAGCCAGCCGGCGCATCATTCACATACACATTGACCGATTCACTGTTGATGCCCACACTGGCCAGATAATTAGCGGCAGCCGACTGGATGGCGTTGGAGTTGGTGCCTTCGATGACGCCTTGCCGGCACGCGCGCCGCGCTGCTTCGGTCAATAGCTCCGTCACCATACAAGCCCGGCCAATCTCGATCAGGCCCAGCACGATGAGAAAAAATACCGGCGCCACCACGGCAAACTCAACAAGCGACGCGCCGCGCCGCAGCGACCAAGGCGATTGTACGACAAGCATGACTGCTCCTCGCTTTGAAGCCGGTTCCCAGTCGGGTGAGGGGATTGAGACAAGGGGGAACGTTAAGGAATTAACGTTCCACAAGGAGGACGGGAAAGGGTTCCGGCACGAGCATCCCCCGGATGCAGGGGAGGGGGCTTCACTCGGATTCGGAATTCTGATATACCCTAGGTTACGAATAGAACGATGTCAAATGCGAAGATCTTTTTTTTCCCACGCGTCTAATTCGCGCAAGCGTCGATCGGCGTCGAAGAGCGGCGGGGGCAGGGCCTCGGCCAAGCGCAGCGCTTCGGCCTCGCTCACCCCTTGCTTAGGCGTGCCCCAGCCGCGGAAGATAGGCAGGCCCCGGCGTAAGGCAATGATCTCGCGCCGGGTCCGTCCTTTCGGCGCATCGGGCCAACGACCGATGCGTTCATGGAAGTCGAAGAACACTGGTACGATGGAGCGGATGTAATGCCAATAGCCCGGATTGTCTGTCTGAATAAAAAAAAGCCCGCTGGCGATGAGCGTCCGATGTACCAAGACGAGAAAGCGCGGTGTGATAAGCCGCAAGTGGACCTGGCTCGGCTCATAATAAGGCTGAGGATGGTAACAGTGGATCTCGGCGGTACTTTGTGGAGGCAAATAGCGCTCCAAGAAGCGCATGGCGTCGCAGACGGCGAAGCGGATGTTGCGCAAGCCGCGCTGATTGGCCCGCCGCGTTGCGTAGCGGATGACGACCGGCAGAATATCGATGCCGAGGTGGTCGTGGTCTGGCCGCCATACAGCGCTGCCGAGCAGAAAGCGTCCGTTGCCGCAACCCAGATCGACAACTAGCGGAGCAGAGCGTCCAAATAGAGCGGCCAAATCCAGTGGCCCCTCGGCGGGTAGTTTCTTGAGGGCCGTTTGCGTCCATTGGCTGGGATCCAAGATTTCTCCCGCGAACGGCACCCCGAATTCCCGTTCGATAAGGCGTCGTTTTTTGCGATGTTCCGGCATGGCGTCAGGCAGAAGGATTGAGGGCCGCAGCCAGCGTTTGCGCCAGCTCGCCCAGGGCCGCGCCGACAGTGTCGAGCGGCTGGCTGCCGGCCTTCTCCAGATGGCGCACGAAGGCACTGCCGACGATAATGCCGTCGGCCAGCTCGCGCAACATGTGGACGTGCTCTGGCCGGCTAATGCCGAAACCGACGCACAACGGCAGGTCCGTCTGGCTTCGCAGCCAGGCCAGTTGCTCCCGTAGTTCCGATGGTAGCCGATCGCGTTCGCCCGTGATGCCCGTGAC
The DNA here is from genome assembly GCA_021324515.1 of Planctomycetota bacterium. GTDB lineage: Bacteria > Planctomycetota > Planctomycetia > Gemmatales > Gemmataceae > JAJPHU01. The sequence goes on along the minus strand of JAJPIY010000128.1, from coordinate 3,305 downwards.
GCTGATGCAGTAGAGAAAACCGGTCGAGCGCTGGGCGATGGCGCGGGCGCGCTCGCGCGGCGTCGTCGGCGCGACCAGGTGAATCAGTTTGAAATCACGTTGGGCAGCCAAGCGGCTGAGGGTCTCCGATTCTTCCCAGGGTAGATCGGGCACAATAGCGCCGCTGAAGCCAGCCGCCGCGGCCTGTTGCAGAAATGCTTCCCCGCCGCGGCGATGAATGAGACTATATGAAACCATCGCCACCAGCGGCGTATGGGGGAGGGCGAATTTGCGTACGGCAGCAAAGATGTCTTCGACATACACGCCGCGTTCCAGGGCGCGGGTATACGACGCCTGAATCACGGGGCCGTCGGCGATGGGATCGCTGTAGGGGAAGCCGATTTCGAGCAGGTCCGCACCTTGTTCGGCCAGCGTGCGCGCCAGCCGAGCCGTGGCGTCGAGGTCGGGATCGCCGGCCGTCAAAAAAGGGATAAGGGCCTTGCGTCGCTGCGAGCGAAGGCGCTGAAACAACGCATCGATTGGGTTCATGGCATCAAATCTCTTCGCCCTGCAAGCGTGCCACTTCGTAGCAATCCTTGTCGCCGCGGCCGGAGAAACAGATCACCACCACATCCTCGCGTTTCCGTTTGGCCGCCAGACGCATGCCCTCGCTCACAGCATGCGCCGTCTCCAGCGCCGGCAGAATGCCCTCCAGCCGCGAGCACATGAAGAATGCCTGCAACGCTTCCTCATCGCGGACGCTGGTATAGCGCACTCGGCCGCAGTCTTTCCAGTAGCTATGCTCCGGCCCCACGCCTGGATAATCCAGTCCTGCGGACACCGAATGCACCGGGGCCGTCTGCCCATCGGCATCCTGCAACACGTAACTGAGCGAGCCGTGCAACACTCCTGGCTTGCCGTAGCTCAGCGTGGCGGCATGATCGCCTAGCTTTTCGCCGCGTCCAGCCGCCTCGACGCCGACCAACTCGACAGCGGTATCACCGAGAAACGGATAAAACATCCCGGCCGCGTTGCTGCCGCCGCCGACACTGGCCACGACCACATCCGGCAGCCGGCCTACTTGCTCCAAACACTGCTGCCGCGTCTCGCGGCCGATGACCGCCTGAAAATCGCGCACCATCCAGGGAAACGGATGAGGCCCCACGACACTGCCGATGATGTAATGCGTGGTCGTTACGTTGGCCATCCAATCGCGCAGGGTTTCGTTGATGGCGTCGCGCAGGGTCTGGCTGCCGCTGGTCACTGGCCTCACTGTGGCCCCGAGGGCCTTCATCTTGAAGACATTGAGCTTTTGCCGCCGCACATCTTCCGCACCCATGTATACCTGACAGCTCAGGCCGAACAACGCTGCCGCTGTGGCGCTGGCGACGCCGTGCTGTCCCGCTCCTGTCTCTGCAATAATGCGCGGCTTGCCCATGCGCTTAGCCAACAACGCTTGCCCGATGCAATTGTTGATCTTGTGCGCTCCGGTATGATTCATGTCCTCACGCTTGAGATAGATACGCGCCCCGCCGGCTTCTTTCGTCAGCCGCTCCGCGAAATACAACAAAGACGGTCGGCCGACGTAGGTTTTCAGATAACGCTCCAATTCGCGCTGAAAGTCTGCATCATGGCGCGCCTTGTCGTACTCGGCTGTGAGTTGGGCCAAGGCCGGCATGAGGGTTTCGGGAACGTAGCGCCCGCCATAAGGCCCGAAACGACCGTGGACATCCGGCAGGTTGGCGAAAGCGGAGGACATGCTCTTCTCGTGAGGCGGAGGAAATCGTTGGAACATATTGTCAGCGTAGCTGTCCAGCAAGAGAGGTCAAGCCGCCTTCACGCTTCCTCTGCTGCCCTCGGCTGAAGAGGCTCCTTCTCCCTCTCCCCCTTCCGCCTGTCTACGGCAGGGTAAATCCCGCTGCTCGTCGGTCCTATTCCGTCCTCAACAGCTATTGCATTTTGCATGGACAATCGGGCATTTTGCCAGAGGTCAACGCCTTCTCCGTTATACGAGGCACGGGGCGACCTGACATCCCGGCGAGCGGAGTTGCGTGAGCGCTGGCGAGCGGGGGGGTGACACCCCCCGCTCGCCCAGGTGTCCGTTGTGTTAGCGCCCCGAGGAATTCCGGAAAGTTCAGACATTCCCCTTCCGCGGCACGTTAATTGCTTATCCATTTCCGCCTGTGTGAGAAGGAGGGCAGTCGATGAACCTTGTTGTTTGGCTGCCGGCGATGTTTTTGCTCGGTCTCGCCACGCTCGGCTTGCTGTTCGCCTTCGTGGCCGGCTGCGACAAAGTGTAATCGCGCGGAGGTTGCACATGATCTGGCTGACTGTTCTAGCGACGCTTTTCCTCTTTGTATATCTGCTTGCGGCCTTGTTGCGCCCGGAAGGATTTTAAGGACGAAAGGCATCTGCGATGTCCGTTTGGTTTTTGCCGTTGCTCATTGTCGTAACCACTCTCGTCCTGTCGGTACCCGTCGGTTGGTATCTCGCCTGGGTGCTGGACGGTCGCTATCACGCGCCCGCTTGGCTGCGTTGGCTCGAACAGCGCCTGAACACGGGGCCGCAAAATTGGAAACAGTACGCACGATCGCTGCTGTTGTTTACTACCCTGATGTTCGTCTTCGGTTTTGTGGTGCTTGCAGTGCAGCCGGTCGCGCCTCTCAATCCCGATGCCAAAGGGATGCTCGCCCCGACGACTATTTTCAACACGGTATCGTCTTTTCTGACCAACACAGATTTGCAACATTACGCGGGGGAAGTACACCTTTCGTATTGGAGTCAGCTCGTTTTTGTGATTTGGAACATGTTTGTGTCCGCGGCCGTCGGCTTCTGTGCGTTGACGGCAATGACGCGCGGTCTGCGCGGCGACCCCCACATGGGCAATTATTATCTCGACATGTGGCGTGTAGTCGCTTACGTCCAGCTCCCGGCCAGCCTGTTGGGCGGCGTCCTACTTTTGGCCTCTGGAGTGCCGATGACCTTCGAGGGCGCCGTCGAAGCATCTCCTCTCGAAGCAGGGGCAATGGGACAGGACGATCAAGGCCAACCCAAGCCGCAACGGATCGCGCGCGGGCCCGTAGCCGCGCTGCTGCCCATCAAGCACTTCGGCACCAACGGCGGCGGTTTCTTTGGCGCCAACTCGGCTCATCCCTTTGAGAACCCCAATGCCTGGACGAATTACCTCGAGTGCGTTAGCATTCTGATCTTCCCGTTTTCCCTGGTGGTGATGTTCGGCCGCATGCTCGGGCAGATGCGCCACGCCGCCGTCATCTACGGTGTTATGCTCGTGTTGTTTCTGGGCCTGACCGCTTGGGCCGTGCATT
>JAJPIY010000060.1 GCA_021324515.1 Planctomycetota bacterium | reverse complement strand
TCCCTGGAATGCGTGGGGACTTCTCTGGGGTAGCGCGAATGGCGGCAGCACGGGCATCTTGAGGAAGCGGCGTTTCTGCGGATCGTAATCAACCCACTGCGACGGTAGACGATACAGATACCGGCCGACGCCGAACTTGACAGCGGCGCGCTTGAGGGCATCGCTGAAGGCGGCCTTGCGGCGATCGCCTTCGTCGGGTTGCTCGCTCGGCCCGCCGACATCCATTTTGGTGATCCATTCGTCGCCTAGCCGCAACCGCAAACGACAGACGACGGAGCCGTCTGGCAGGCACTCGTATTCGTCCTGCCAGCCAGCCACCCCCAACACCTCGTCGAGGCGATCCTGAATGACGCGCGCGTCCACGTAGGCCAAGGCCAGGGCACGATTGCCGCTGACGACTGCCGGCTTGAATTTCACTTCCCGCGGATCAAACGGGGCCGCCAGCGCCGCGGTCAATTCCTCAACGCCGGCAGACACAGAGGTAATCGAGACACGCATGGTAGGTTTCTCCTCAGTTTTGCGGATAGAGACCTTTGAATAGTGTACGCATGTATCCTATCAAAATCCAGGTTAGGAGGCGTGGCAGACTTGCCCGGCGGGGAGGGTCTTTCGACCGATCTTTTCAAAAAAAGCATTTTTTCCGGCAATATTCGGTTGACAATCTCGTCTTTGCCTTCTACTCTCGCTCATATTGCGTAGTTGTTTCACAACCCCTAAACACGTTTTTGCGAGGAGATCGATGGCCGACAACAATGCACCCAAGGCCAAGGCGATGACCAAGTCCGCGCTGTATCAGGAGATCGCCGCCACCACCAAGCTAACGCGGAAGCAGGTGGCGGAGGTATTCGACGCTCTGTCGAAGGTAGTGGCGCGCGAGTTGGGCAAGAAGGGGCCCGGCGTGTTTACGCTGCCGGGTATGGCCAAGATGAAACTGGTGCGCAAGCCTGCGACCAAGGCGCGCCAGGGCATCAACCCCTTCACCAAGCAGCCGCAAATGTTCAAGGCCAAGCCGGCCCGCAACGTCGTCCGCATTCGGCCGCTTAAGGCGCTCAACGAAAAGGTCAAGTAAGCTCGTCTGGGTTAGGTGGTTGGGGGGGCTAACTACCTAACCACCTAACCACCTCTGCAAGGGGCTGGTAGAGAACATGCCGAGGAGGTATGCTGGAAGATGCCCAAAGGACTGGGGGTCGATGCCAGCGTGAGCAAGCAGAAGAGCAAGACCGACCGTGCTGTGCGGAGGAAGACAGCCGTGCCTCCCAGCGAATTTCCGACGGGATCTGTGCCGCCGCCTCCGGTTGCGGCCGTCTCCCCCTCAATGGCTCCGTCTCTTCCCCCTATCAACGGCGATGAAGAAGCCGCTTTGGCAGGCCCGGCGAATGCGGATGGTCCGGCCACTCCGACCGAGGAGGCGCCGGTCCCCCCTATGCCGGGGCCACTAGCCGCGCTCTCTCTGGAACAGCGCATCCGGCATTTGGAGGAAGCGGTGAAGTTGCTTCAACAACGCCATGCTGCGGGGCCGTCCCCCACTGCTGCGTCGGACGCCCCCGCGCCGCCTCCTCCGACAGCGATACGGCTCGACCCGGCTCAATCACCGTCGCTCCCGGCTGCTCCCGTTGCCGTCCGCGTTCCTGACCCGCCCTCTCTGGCCGCTCCCTCCGTTGCCCGCGGGAGTGTGCTGTGGCTCTGGTGGGACACTTGGGCGGAAGCACGCGCCATTGTCCGCATGTTTGTCGATCCTCGCTATCGCATGGCCCGCTCAGCACGGCTGCTGCCTCTTGTCCTGGTGGCTGCCATCCTCACCTCATCCTACTGGGTGCCGTTTGCCTCACTCCCTGTCCTGGGTGGATGGCTGGTCAAGGCGAGTGATTTGTTCTTGGCGTTTTTGTTGTTCAAGTGGCTGGGTCATGAGGCGCGGCGCTATCGGCAGACCTCGCCCGACTTGCCAGCGAACTTGCGGCTTTGAGGGCCCCGAAAGGGAAGAAACGGTATGATTCGACTCGGTGTCAATATCGATCACGTGGCCACGTTGCGGCAGGTCCGCCGCGCCCTCGAACCGGATCCGGTAGCGGCGGCGGTGCTGGCCCTGCTTGGCGGCGCTGACGGCATCACCGTCCATCTGCGCGAGGATCGCCGCCACATTCAAGAACGCGACCTGCGCTTGCTGCGGCCCGTTGTGACCAATCGCCTCAACCTGGAGATGGCGGCGGTGCCGTCGATCGCCGACCTCGCCTGCGAGATCAAGCCCGATGAGGCCACGCTGGTGCCGGAGCGACGCGAGGAACTGACCACCGAAGGCGGACTCGACGCGATCGCCAACGAGAAAACCATCGAACGCATCATCAAGCAGCTGCACGCCGCCGGCATTGAAGTCTCGTTGTTCCTGGATCCCGATCCGCGCCAGATCGAAGTGGCCCACCTCCTCCGCGTTCACGCAGTAGAGATCCAGACAGCGCGTTATGCGGAGGCGCGGACGCCGGCAGATCGCCGCCGCGAGCTGGACGCGCTGCACCAGGCCGCCGTATTTGCAATGGAGCGCGGTTTGCACATTCACATGGGGCACGGCTTGAATTATCACAATGTGCAGGCCGTGGCGGCGATTCGCGGCGTCGAAGAGCTGAACATCGGCCATAGCATCGTCTCACGGGCCGTGCTGGTAGGTATGCAGCAAGCGGTACGCGACATGAAAGAGGCCATCCGCCGCGGACAACGCTCCGCTTAGCGTCGCCTCGCAAGAGGGATGCGGAGCCAAGAAGGGAGTTGGCGTCGGATGCAACCAAGGGCGGAATATCTTCCTCCCTAATCCAGAAGCGATTCAGCGCGTGCAACGAGATTGCCTGCAACGATTGTTGCGCGCATCCGAAGCGATTGCCCCGGTTGCCAGTCGAAAAGGACAAGATCGGCTGCCGCACCGACTTGCAGCGGCCGCGCTTCTAGGCCGAGCAGTTGCCGCGGCCGCGCTGCCGCCATGTCCAGTGCCTCAGTCAGAGAAACTTCGCCCAGCGCGAGAAGATGACCGAGGCAAGCATCCGTGAAGACCCCGGAACCAGCCAGAAAAGGCGTGCCAGGAACGACGATACGGCCGGTCGGCAGTACTTCTAATTCCTGGTCCCATTCGCGGTAGCGACCGGGCGGCAGACCGGCAAGGCTGCTGGCATCGCAAGTGAGGATGGTTCGTGCCGGTGTTTTCACACGCAGGATACAACGCAACAGGGCGGGCGGCAAATGATGGCCGTCGCTGATGACGCTGGCCCATAGTTGGTCGGCGGCCAGCTGTTCCCATAGATAGTTGTCGTGTCGGGGAAGCAAAGCATGGCAACCGTTGCCCAGGTGCGTCGCCAGGCGCGCGCCGGCAGCGATGGCGGCGCGGATGCAGGCGCTCGACGCCGCCGTGTGGCCCAGGGCGACAACCACGCCAGAAGCGGTGAGTTTTTCGATGAACGGCAAAGCGCCGTCGTGTTCCGGAGCGAGCGTGATCAGACGAATGCGCCCGCCGGCGGCATCCTGAAAGCGGCGAAATTCGTCCCAATCGGGCGGGCGAACGTGGCGCAGCGGATGGGCGCCGCGTGGGCCATCCTCAGCGCTGATGTATGGCCCTTCCAGATGCAATCCCGGCAGGGCGCGGGCCAACTCGGCATCGGCTGTGCAAGCGCGGTCAATGACAGCGCAGCTGTGCAGCAGGGCTTCGCGGGAATTGGTGATGAGGGTGGGACAAAAGGCTGCAATGCCGTGGCGGTAGCAGACGGCGACGACGCGACGAATGTCGTCCTCATTCAGGTGCGGCGAATTGAAGCTGATGCCGTCGCAACCATTGATTTGCAAATCGAACAAGGCCGGTGCGATCCAGCCTGCTTCGACATCTACGCGGCCCTGTCCCGCCGGAGTCAGGCGCGCGATGCGGCCCTGCTCGCAGATAAGATCCACGGGTTCGCCGCTGGCATAGTGCCGGGCGCGGAGGCGCAGGAGGTTCATTTTCATACTCACTTTGTTGCCTCACTCGCGGCGCCTGAAGGCGAGCCAAGCGCCAAAGAAAGTCACCAAGGCGCCGGCCAGGGCCCCAATGCCGAAGAGTAGCACATCTCGGCGGTCCAGACGCCATCCCCAGACAGGCCGGGCTTCAAGGACGGAAGGACTTATGGATACAAGTTCCACGTCCACTTGCTCGATCGACTCGGCACTTGTCTGCGGAGTGTTTGCGCTGGGAGGACATTCCAAGTTGCGGGGCGGCTCAGCTGCGGGCTTCGGGCGAAGTTTGTTCTTGGTGTGCTTGCCTGTCCGTGCCGGCCCTTCTGAGGCAGTCCGTACTTTGTCAGCCGGCTTGATTGGCACAACGGACGGTATATTACCGGAGGGCGGTTTGGGCGACTTGGCAGCCGGCAACGCCGAGCCGGAGGGCGGTTTGGGGGGCTTGGCGGCCGGCAACACCGAGCCGGAGGGCGGTTTCGTCGCCGGGGCGGTCTGGGCCGTTGCTCCCGGCGATTGCTTGCCGGTGTCCATTTCCAACCAGGTCAAATAAGGTCGCATACGCGGGTCGGCTTCCGGAACGGCCAGCGGTTCGTTGCCGGCAACGAGGAAGACTTGTAAGGCTTGGGCGGCGCGCTCCGGCGTGGGATAACGCTGGGCGGCATCTTTGGCCATCATCCAGTTGACGATCTGCTGCAAACCATCGGGCACTGCCGGATTGAATGCTTTGAGCGGCTTGGGCGCCTCGGTGGCGTGCCGAATCATCTGACTGATGATGTTGGTATCCGGGAAAGGCGGCTGTCCGGCCAGCAAATGATAAAGTACGCAACCCAAGCTGTAGATGTCGGCACGGATGTCGATGGTGCGGGGATCGTGGGCCTGCTCCGGAGACATATAATCCGGCGTGCCCAAAAGGACGCCCTCACTGGTCAGGTTCTCCTCTCCTGCCGTCTCGTCGAACAGAGTACGGCCCAAGCCGATATCGAGGAGCTTCAACGTGGCCCGGAGCGTGCTGTCGGGGGTCGAGCCAACCAGCATCATGTTGGCCGGCTTCAGATCACGGTGGACCAGTCCTTGGGCATGGATGTGTTGCAAGCCCTGGAGTGCCTGGTAGACGAGGCGGACGGCCTCGCCGGGCGGCAGTTTGCCGCGGCGCGTGAGCACTTCTTCGAGCGTCTCGCCTTCCAGATACTCCATGACGATGTAGTGCAAGCCGTCGGCGGTCCCTGTCTGGAAAGTGCGGACGATGTTCGGATGTTTGAGGCGCAGGGCCAGGCGGGCCTCGCGCTGGAAGCGTCCGAGCAGATTGGCGTCGAGGGCCTTGGAGGGCGGCAACACCTTGATGGCGACAATCTGGCCCAGCTGATGTTGGGCCTTGTAGACGCCGGCCATACGCCCCTTGCCGAGGCGCTCGAGGATCTTGTACTCGTTGAGGAAGAACCCCTCCGCATGGCCGCGCGCCAGGAGTTGGGCTTGATATTCGGTGAGATATTTATTCGCCACCATCCACGAGGCGAAATGGCTCAAATTGCCGGCGTCCTTGGCCTCTTGTTGCCAGCGGGCGAACATGGCCTTGGCTTCGTCGATCGACAGCAGCTTGCTGCGCAGCAGCAAACCGTAGACATTTTGGACGGTCAGTTCCATGTTCCTCTCCGCGGCCCAGACACACCCTATATTATCAGCGCCGACGGAAAGGTGGAATTGACTATTTTCTTATCGTTTCGGTCGCTTTTTCGGGGCCGGTCCCTCCGCCAACGGAGCGAACACTTCACGCAGGGGCAGGTTTAATCCCGGCAGCATATCGCCGCCGTCGAGGCTTTGGCCTTGCCAACCGTATGCCGCTGTGAAAGTGTTCGTGGAGCTTGCGAGCGATCTCCGCTTTGGTGTTCTTTCGACGGAGGACTTCCACGGCCAGATCGGGATAAAGGTCCGGGATAGGTTTTTTTCGGTATCTTGCGATTGGGGAACCGGTCCCAGGAGATGAGAGAAATATCCGGAATGCGAACTATACTGGGCACGGGGAGATGGGACATTTTTCCCTTTCCCCCCCACCCCAGCCCTCCCCCACAAGGGGGGAGGGAGCCTTGGTTCTCCCTCCCCCCTGGTGGGGGAGGGCTGGGGTGGGGGGCTTCTTCCCTCCCTCCCCCCTGGTGGGGGAGGGCTGGGGTGGGGGGCTTCTTCCCTCCCTCCCCCCTGG
>JAJPIY010000308.1 GCA_021324515.1 Planctomycetota bacterium | reverse complement strand
GGGTGCCTGCCGATTTCGTCGTAGAAATCGTCTATCAATGCTACGAGATGGGGAGCGATCAACTCGGCAACTGCCGCCACGCGTCGCGCGGCCTCGTCCGTCCAGCCCACCCAGACTTGTAATTCTTGATAACGGCGATAGATGGCTTCGATGTCCACAGCTTTGGGTCTCGACAAGATAGGATTGCTTCCGGTGGGTGTAAACGCAAATATCTTACCAAAGTCGCCAACACCTAAAAGAGCGGGGTTAGCAGGCTATCCGGGAGTTGGAGCGGCGAAGGAGGGGCGTTGGCCTGTGCGGAAAAAGCCACCGGGTGTGCGAAAAGGCCACGCATCACACGCTCCGTCCTTTGAACAAATGACGGTTGAGCACGGGATCACGCTCGGTGAACGGTCCCTCGGAACGATCCCGGCTGAGGCAGCGCACATACATTTCCAACTTGGCATCGAGATCGTCGGCGTGATGGAGGATGAGACACTCCGGCACCAGCGGCAAGCGCGGCGACCCCCACTCCGGCAGGGCCAGATGGCTTAAAATAAGATGTTCGAGCATCTGTACCAGCTCCGGGTTGACGTCACCGAGTTCGCGGGCCGTGTCTCGCACCAGGTCTCGGCCGAGAATCAGATGACCCACCAAGCGCCCCGGCACCGTGTACGCCGGGCTTACTCCAGGCAGGCCCTCGCCGAACTCTTGTATCCGGCCAATGTCGTGCAGCACCGCTGCCGCCACGATCAGATCGCGGTTCAACGGCGGACGCAGCTCCGTGTAGTAGGCCGCGTAGCGCTCCGCCAACTGCAAACACGAGCGCGTTACCGATAGCGTATGTTCCAGGAGACCGCCGGCAAACGGATAGAAGCGATCGCGCGTCGCCGGCAGGCGTTGCCATGCTTCGGCGTGGCGATCGAGCAGCGTCAGCACCAAGCGGCGCAGCGGCTCATCGGCGATATGCGTCGTCGCCAAGGTTTTCAGCTCCGTAAACATCACCGCAGCATCATAGCGCGAATGCTCGATGAACAGGAGCGGATCGAAACCATCGGCGCGATCGTCCTCGGTGACGGCACGAATGGCGTGCAATTCCGTCAATTGAGAACCATAGCGTTCATGCTCGCCGTAGACGGCACGGAGCTTGTAGAATTGGCCGACTTGCCAGTCGCGCTCACACGGCTCATACCAGGGGTTGTCTTGCCAGACCATCAAGGTGACACTGCGACGAGCGTCGCGGAAACGGCAAGCGAAGTATGGCTTGCCTTGGCTGGTCGTGCCGCGCGCCTTCTCGGCCAAGAGGGCGAAGAAGTCCGCTTGTTGGCCAGGGACCAACTCCCCCAGAGGGACCGGCGTCGGTTTAGCTTTGCTCATGTCCTCAGCATATCTCAGCATGTCCCTGGCATCCAGAAAGAAAATCTAGCCGCAGATCCAATGGGCCCGAAAAATGGCCATAGCGAAGCGTTTCGAGTACAGTGATAGAAGCCTAATGATTTTTCACTCCTTCTTTCAGGAGAGTGTTCATGTCTGGCCTTCTTCTTATCTCCAAGCGTTTGAATGGGTTTCTTCGGGTTGCCTTGTTGCTTGTCTGTATGGGGCTGGTCTTCGGGGCCTTATTAGCGTTGCCGTTGTACGCTCAAGCACCTTCCCGTCTAAAAGCCCCGGAGTTTGACGGCGCTGTCGGCCCTACTCTCGGTTCTGATAAGCCGATCAAACTCAAGGACCTGCGCGGCAAAATCGTCATCCTCGAATTCTGGACGTTGTGCTGAATTAACTGCCTGCACCTCTTCCCCGACCTGGTCAGGTTGGAGAAGAAGTATCCCAACGAGGTCGTCGTCATCGGCATCCATACTCCCAAATTCGACAATGAAAAAGACCCTAAAAGTATCGAAAAAGCCATGCAGCGCTATGAGTTGCACCATCCGGTCATCAATGACGCCGAGCGCAAGATCTGGCAGGCATATGGGGTCGAAGCGTGGCCGTCGGTCGGTATCATCGACCCAGAAGGCTATTTCGTCAAAGCATTGCCAGGCCAGGAACACATCTATAACGACGCTGTTCGAGTCATCGACCAATTGATCCGTATTCATAAGGCCAACAAGACGCTCAACACGGAGCCGATTTACTTCACCAAAGCACAGGCGGAGAAGGCGGCCAAAAGTCCCTTGTGGTTCCCTGGCAAAGTCTTGGCCGACGGGCCAAGCAAACGATTATTCATCTCGGACAGCACGCATCATCGTATTGTCCTCACTGATCTCGACGGCAAGAAAATTACCATTGCCGGGACCGGCAAGGCGGGACGCCATGACGGCCCCTTCGAGAAGGCGTCGTTTAACGATCCACAGGGGCTGGCCCTTAAGGGCGATATTCTCTTTGTCGCGGACCGTAAAAATCACCTGATTCGCGCCCTCGACCTGAAAAAGCGAACGGTTCGCACGATTGCCGGCATCGGCCAGCAGGGCACGGACTACCGCCGCGGCGGTGCGGCCCTGCACACGGGACTCAACAGTCCGTGGGACCTACTCGTACATGGCAACGAGCTTTACATCGCTATGGCCGGCTGTCATCAAATCTGGGTGATGGATCTGGCCAAGCATACCATCGTTCCGTTTGCGGGCACGGCGTTCGAGAACATAGTAGACGGCCCACGCACCATGAGTTGCTTTGCCCAGCCGAGCGGCTTGGCCAGCGACGGGAACAAACTGTTCGTCGCCGACAGTGAGGTCAGCGCCGTCCGCGTCATTCCCCTAGACGGCAAGGGCGAGGTCTCGACCCTGGTTGGGGTCGGTTTGTTTGACTTCGGCGATGTAGACGGCGTTGGACCTGCTGTGCGCTTGCAGCACGCCTTGGGCATCGTTTATGTCGATGGCAAGCTGTACGTGGCCGATACCTACAACAGTAAAATCAAAGTCCTCGATCCGATCACGCGGGCCTGCAAGACGTATGTCGGCGGCGATAAGAAGGCCAAGCTGTTCAACGAGCCGGGCGGCATCAGCCATGCCAACGGCAAACTCTATGTCGCCGACACCAACGCGCATCGCATTCAGGTGATCGACATGGAAACCAAGGAGGTCAGCACGCTGAACCTGCAAGGCGTCGAGCCGCCCAAACCGTGAGCGTTGCCGCGTCAGCGCTCCGAGGCGCGCGGGATTGTGCAGCGGCTTTTCCCCGGTTAGGCTACACCTCTGCTGCGGCGGCAATTTGTTGCAAGCGAGCGCGTTCGCGTTCGCTGACCGTGCCTTCGCCGAAGATCAGCAGCAGCGGGCTGGCGATGTAGATCGAACTGTAGGTGCCGACGATGACGCCGACGATCATGACGAAAGCAAACAAATGGACGCCCTCGCCGCCGAAGGCATAGAGCACGATCACCACCAGCCATACCGTCATGGACGACAAGATGGTACGGGTCAGTGTCTGGTTGACGCTGTCATTAATCATGGCCGGCGTGAGCAGCGGATTCTTACCGCGCACCTCGCGGATGCGGTCGAAGACGACGATGGTGTCGTTGACTGAATAGCCGACCAGGGTGAGTAAGGCGGCGATGGCCGGTAGGTCGATCTTGAAATCGCTGATGCCGAGGAGATTGCCTAACCATGTTCCGTGGATGTAGTGGGCGGCGGCGATGATGCCGAGCGTGAAGAACAGGTCATGCAACAAGCACAGGACGGCCGCGGCCCCGAAGGTCCAGTTGCCGAAGCGGAACCACAGGTAGAGCAGGATAGCGGCCCAGCTGGCCAGAATAGCGTACATGGCCCGTTCTTGCGTGTTGGCCGCCAACTGCGCGTCAAAGTTCTCCAGGCGTTCCGGCTGGGGGCTGGTGTCAAAGGCGGTCTTGGTTTGCGCCAAGATCTTCTCGAATTGCTCACGACTCAACGCCTGCGTCGGCTCCACTTTCATCCGCGCGTAGCGGCCTTTCTCATCCGGCTCGCCGAGAGGATAGACATGGAAACTCAACTGTTTGTCCTCCGGCAGCAGATTAGCTTTTTCTTCATTCAATAGCATCATCACCTGGGCGCGGGAGGCGAAGTCCGGCTCTTCCGATTTCGGTTTGGTAAATTCCAGAACGGCGCTTTTGCCGTCCTTATCGAGGGTGTATTTGTGCAGCTCGATGTAAGCCAGCGCATCGCCCAGGCGGGTGTTGATGATCTTCTGCACCTTGCGGGGGTCCCTCACCGCTGTGCGGACCGTGAAAAAGCTGCTGCGTGGAGGCGTATCGCCGCGCGCGAAGACTTGCTCGACCGTGATGTCCGGCAAGTCGCTTTCTTGCAATGACATGCCGGGTACGGGCACATTTTTCTCCAGCTTGTTGCGCAGTTCCTCGATGGTCATCGGCTGGGCCAGTTTGCCGGTGTAGGCGGTGCCGCCGATGAAATCGATGTTCATGACGCTGCGGCCTTTCTCATCCGGATTAAGCCGCCATAAAAATAAGCCCATACCCAGCGCGGTCAAGACGATAGTGGCGGTGAACCAATAGTAGCGGATGCCCATGAAGTCCCAGTGGTGGCGGTGCAGCATCCGTACCAAACCCTGGAAGAAACTCAGTTTGTGCAGCCAGCCTTTGGCCAACCAGAAGTCGAACATGGTCCGCGTCATGTACAGCGACGTGAACAGGCTGATGATGAGGCCGACCGTCAAGCTAATGCCGAAGCCTTTGAGCTGATCGTTGCCGACCACATAGAGGACAATGGCGGTGAAAATACTCGACAAGTGCGTGTCGATGATGGTCGGGAAGGCGCGATCGTAGCCGTTACGGAGGGCCAAGGCCAGACTGGCGCCGCGTTCGCGCTCTTCGCGCAGCCGTTCGTAGATCAGCACGTTGGCATCGACGGCCATACCCAGCATGAGGACCAGTCCAGCCAGGCCCGGCAAGGTAAAGGTGGCGTTGACCAGCACCATGAAGGCGACCGTCAGCACCAGGTTGGCCAACAGGGCGACGCAGGCGACGATGCCCGCAAAACGATAGTAGAAGAGCATGAAGATCAAGACGGCCAGGAAAGCCAGGCCGACCGATAGCGTACCCCAGTAAATCGTGTCCGCCCCCAGCGTCGGTCCCATGCTGTTCTCGCTGACCGGCGGGAACTTCAAGGTCGCCGGCAGGGCGCCCGCGCGGAGGATAGTGACCAACTCTTCGACTTTCTTGGGCGTGAAACCGCCGGAAATCTGGCCTTGGCTGTAAATGACCGATTGGATGACCGGCGCCGATTGAATCTGGCTATCCAGAATGATGGCAAGCTGGCGCTTGAAGCCCACTTCGCTTTTGCTAGCCGGACGATTAAGGCTGGTCAACTCGCCGAAGAGGTTGCCGCCTTCGGTATCGAAGGTAAAGTGTACGGCAGGCTGGCCGCGCTCATCGGCGCCGGGCCGCACCTGCGCCAGGTAGGCGCCGGTAATGGCTTTGCCCGGCTCCGGCAGGCGCGTCAGGATGAAATACTCGTATTTTTTGCCCAATTGCCGGTCCTTGGGCGTCACCCGGTCAAGCGTGCGGATAGTCCGGCTGTAAAGCAGAAATTGGTTCCCGCTGGGCGGCGGCCAATGGACGGCTTCTTTGTCCCGCGCCGCGGCGACCATGTTCCACAGCGGCGCCGTGGCCGGCGACTCTGCGGCGGCATTGTTCAACCCCAGCTGGTAGAGGTATTCTTTGCCGATCTCCACCCATTGATAGCCGTACTCTCGCGTTTCGCCGTTGAGAGTAACGGAGAACATTTTCCCGCCACCCGGCAGTTCTGGGTCCGGGGGCGGTAATCCTTTTTTCTCCAACTCCGCCAATTTCTCTTGATTATCGGGGTTGCGGAGGTACTCGGCGGCCCGGTCGATGGCTTCCTTGTCATCTGTACCATTGGCAAGGATGCGGAACTCCAGCCGACCTTGCTGCTGGATGAGGTTTTTGATGTTCTCGACTTGTTCCGGGTTGAGCGTTTGCTTCCCTGACGCATAGCCGCCTGTCGGCAGAATGATCTCGACGCGCGGCGTCTCACTGGCAATGGGCCGAATGGTGACGTTAAGCAAGTCGGCGGGATCGATGCGGCGTTTCAAGGCTGCGGCCAATTCATCGGGCTTGACCTCGCCTTGTTGTTTGCTCGTGTCTACTTCGTAGACAAGGATGGTGCCGCCGACCAAATCGACGCCGAGCCGGAACCTATCGTAAGAATAAGCCCAAGCACAGATGGCGATGCCCAGCACCACCGGCGCTACGCAAATCAGGATCCTGCTGAGATACGATTTCATGTTCGGACTTCGTGCCTTTCTACGTCGCTTCACCCGTCCGCCGCTTTCGGAGGGGGGCGGGTGAAGATCACGTTTTGGCTTCCTTGGCGGCCTTGGCCTGTTTGGCCGCCTCCTCATTGGTCAGATTGCGGAGGACGCTCCCCTTGGTCATCTTGACACGGACATTGTCGGCGATCTTAACCGTGATCTTATCGTCTGTGTCGCTGACATCGGTGATCGTGCCATAAATGCCGGCATTGGTCAGGATCTCATCGTTCTTCTTAAGGCTACTGGCCAACGCCTGGCGTTCTTGTTCCTGCTTCTTCATCGGACGGATGAGCAAGAAGTAAAAAACAGCGGCCATCAGGACCAGAGGCACGAGAATACTACTCAAGGGCGCTTGGGGATTGCTCTCTTCCGCTAGCAAAATCAATGTCTGCATCATGACCGCCTCTTCGCCTCGGTGGTTTTGCTATTCAAAAAGATCATCTTAAGGCGATTGTCCCCAGCGGACAAGACGGACTGCGGTGAAGTCATCGAAGCGTCGCTCCTCGATGGCCTGCCGCGCTTCGGCCATCAGCCGGCAATAAAAAGCCACGTTGTGTAGCGACAACAGCGTCGGCCCCAGCATCTCCTTGGCGAGGAACAGGTGATGCAAGTACGCCCGGCTGAAATGGCGGCAGACGTAGCATGGGCAATCGGACTCCAACGGCCGCGGATCTCGCTTGTGGCAGGCGTTGCGCAACCGAACCTCGCCTTCCTTGGTGAATGCCGAGCCATTGCGGCCGTTGCGCGTCGGCAGCACGCAATCGAACATATCGATGCCGGCGCGGATGCCAAGCAGAAGATCGCGCGGCGTGCCGACGCCCATAAGGTAGCGCGGCCGATCCGTCGGCAGCAGCGCCGCTGTCGGCGCAAGAGCGGCGTGCATCTGCGTTTCGGTCTCGCCGACGGAAAAGCCCCCCAGAGCGTAGCCGGGAAAGTCCAGTGCCATCAATTCACGGGCGCAGCGACTCCGCAACTCCAAATCGGTGCCGCCTTGCACGATAGCGAACAGCGCCTGATCGGATCGTTTGTGTGCCGCTCGGCAACGCTCCGCCCAGCGGATCGTCCGCTCCACGGCGACGCGCAAATAATCCGGCGCAGTGCCGTAGGGCGGACATTCATCCAGGCACATGGCAATGTCGGAACCGAGGTTTTCCTGAATGGCGACAGCGCGTTCCGGCGTCAGTTCCACCAACTTGCCATCGATGTGCGAACGAAAGAGGGCGGCGTGATCGTCGATCTTGCGTGTCGGCGCCAGGCTGTAAATCTGGAAACCGCCGCTGTCGGTGAGGATGGGACCGTCCCAGCCCATGAAGCGGTGCAATCCGCCCAGTTCCGCAATGACATCTGCACCGGGCCGCAGCGCGAGATGATAAGTGTTGCCAAGTACAATCTGCGCGCCGGCAGCGCGCAGTTGGTCCGGCGTCAATCCCTTGACCGTAGCCTGTGTACCAACCGGCATAAACACGGGCGTCTGGATGACGCCGTGCGCCGTTTGTAACCATCCACGCCGCGCTGCGCCGTCCGTCGCCAACAGCTTGAAACGAATGGACATGGAAATAACTTCGTTTAGCCACGCGTTGTGAGCCAGCGCTTGCCTACAGCGCGCGGCTAAACAATTAATCCCCGCGGAGGGTCAGTCCCAACTGCCCCAATTTTTCGCGGACTTCGCTCAGGGAGGTCATGCCGAAGTTTTTCGATTCGAGCAAATCATCCGCCGAACGGCTAACGAGGTCGCCCACGGTGTTGATACCCAGCCGATTCATACACTTGCGCGCACGAACCGACAGGTTCAAATCGCTGACCGGCTTGCTGAGGATGGCCTGTTCCTGATCACTCAATTGCTGCGGCGAGCGGAAACGCACATCCTGCTGGGCACCCTCCTCCAGCGATTGGCCCAACCGCAGTCCTTTGCTCGCCATCATCTCCTTGATTTCTTCCAGCGAGGTTTCGCCAAAGTTTTTGCTGCTGAGAAGCTGCTGTTCATTGATGCGCGTCAAGTCGCCCAGCGTCTTGATGTTCATCTTTTTCAGACAATTGCGGCTGCGTACCGACAGCTCAAAATCGGTGACGGGTGTTTCCAGCACTTGGCTGAAGCGGTTGAAGGCATGCTCTTCCTCGGGGCTGTAGTACATAGTTTTCGATGCCTGGGCGTCTTTGAGGAACAAGCGCGCCTGTTCGTCCAGGGGATTGCTGGCCAGGACGCGGCGATAGCATTCGATGGCTTTGTCGTACTGTTCGTGGTCTTCGTAGAGAACGCCCAAGTTGTTCAGCACGCCGACATACAGCGGCGGATGTTTGAGGCAGCGCTCGTAGAAAGCGATGGCCTCGTCATCGTTGCCGGCCAAGTCGTTGGCATAGGCCAACTGGAACAAGACGCCGGTGTGCGTCGGATCGAACTTCTCGGCCTTTTCCAGGTGTTCGACGGCCTTGAGACGCTCCCCCTCCGCCAGAAGACAGCAGGCCATCTGATAATGATATTCGGCGCTGTGGCTGGCCAGGTCGGAGAGTTTGTTGAGGATGGCACGGGCCTGGTGTAAGTCGCCTTTTTGGCGATAGATGCCAGCCCGTTGCAGTTGCACTTGGCTGGGATTGTAACCGGCCTTCTCGGCCCGGTCGAACGCCTTGAGGGCGTCGTCGAACTCGCGCTGCGAGACCAAGGCGCGTCCCAGGTAGAAATTGGCCAGCGCTCCTTCAGCTTGGCGCAGGTGCTCGACGGCTTGACGAATCGAACCGAGGAAAAACAAAGCGATGCCGAGCTTGAGGTGCCAGCGCTTGGCAGCGGCCCCGCTGGAGGATTCGATCTTCTTGTGGAGGATCTCCGTCACATCGCGAAGGCTGCGGAACTGGCTGCCGCCCTGGGCCAGTCCCTCACGTAGTTTCGATACCGTCCCCGCATCACAATCCTCACGCTCAACCAGCAACGCTTTCAAATCAATCAACATCTGCTCAACCATGCATCGCACTCCCGTGAAAAACCGTCCGCGCTCGCGTCCTGGAAAGTCCCTAATAAGGAAATTGTTAGTATAACGGCAGCTATGGTTCATGCAAGAGAGGACGAAAGCGCCGAGTAATTCATGTCACGGTCGCGCTCACAGCCTTCTGTACCGGCCTGTTACGCCTTGGTTCATCCTGGCCTGGAAACCATCGCTGCCGAGGAGATCGAGAACGATCTTGGCGGCGAGGTCAAGAAGACCGGCCCCGGCATCGTGGTTTTCCGGCTGCCGGAAATCGACGCCCGCGTGCTCAAGCTGCGGACCACAGAAGATGTGTTTTTGCTGGCCTGGGGCAGCGATCAGCTCAGCTGTCGCGCCGAAGACCTCGATCGTATCCGCCGTTGGACGGCGCGAGAGGCGGATTGGCCGACCCTCTTGCGCATCCATCATACGTTGCGGCCCAAACCGAAGGGGCGACCCACCTATCACCTCGTCGCTCAGATGGAAGGCCGGCACGGCTATCTCCGGCGAGACGCTCAGAAGGCGCTGGCCCAAGGACTGGCCGGCACGGTCCCGGAAAGTTGGCGCCCCGTGGAGGAGAACGCCGCCGTCGAGTTCTGGCTGACCATCCGGGGGGCGACGGCCGTTTGCGGGCTGCGCTTGTCCGACCGTACCATGCGCCATCGCACCTACAAGGTGGAGCATCGTCCGGCGTCGCTGCGGCCGACTATCGCCGCGGCCATGATCCGCTTGGCCGAGATTGGTCCGCCGCACATCGTCCTTGATCCGATGTGCGGCGCCGGCA
Source organism: Planctomycetota bacterium (assembly GCA_021324515.1). GTDB lineage: Bacteria > Planctomycetota > Planctomycetia > Gemmatales > Gemmataceae > JAJPHU01. Next base: position 9,712 of record JAJPIY010000308.1, on the reverse strand, counting down.
CCCTCTTGGCCGAACGCTTGGCTGCTGCTCGACTGCTCCGCGGCGGCTGTGTCCCAGTATGGGGCGGCGATAGCGACTTCCGCGCCGTCCGCGCCGCTGCTATCAATTTGCGACGGCTCGGTCCCGCCTGGCTGGCGCAATGGGACGCTACGCGCTTGCCGTTCCCCTCTGCTACGGTGGATCGCATTGTGTCCAATCCGCCGTTCGGCAAACAGTTGAGCAATCCGGATGCGGTCATCCCCTTGTATCACGCCATGTTGTTGGAGTACGACCGCGTCCTGCGTCCGGGTGGCTTGGTGGTATTGATTGTCAGCGCCGCGACGGCCTTGCGCTCAGCCGTTCGCGCCCTGGGTTGGAAAGTACAGCGGCAACTGTCTATCCGCGTCCTCGGCCAGCCCGCCGTCATTACGGTCTGGCGGAAGCCGGATTCATAGAATAGCATAAATATTCGGTTAGCGATGCGCGGCCGAGGTATCGCTAACCGAAACTTCGTAGAGCATTGGCAACTCTATTCAGGGCGGACAATCATGGTCTCTGCGCGAATTATCTGTCCCGATTGTAGATCGGTATTACGGCCGGCCAAGCCGGTGCCTGACGGTAAAAAGGTCAAGTGCCCCAAGTGCCACGGCGAGTTCCTCACCCCTGGACTGGTGGAAGAGGAAGCAGAGCGCCCGCGCAAAAAAACGCCTGCGGCCAAGGCGGCCAAGAAGAAAGAAAAGGCCGCCCTCAAGAAAGCCGGGACCGCCAAGCCGCCTCCCAAGAAAGCCAGCTTCGACGACGACGAGGATAGCGGCGGCATCTACTCGTTCGTCGGCGCGAACGAAGAGAAGGAAGAGGAAGAACGACCGCAGATCGATTACGCCCCAGATTTGTCGATCAAAGACCTGCGCGGCCCGGCTCAGGAGGCCGTGGTCAAGCCCTCCAATCTCATCATGCTCATCGGCGGACTCAGCGCCTTGAGCAACATTTTCCTCATCTGCTGGTCGTTTTGGCCGATCGTCTTCAGCGATTCCGTCGTCGATTATTACAAAGTCCTCAAAAACCATTACAAAGACGACAAGAATGCTCTCCAGCGCATCGAGGGTTACAAGGAATACAAAGACCTCAAGGACAAGGACCTGGAGATCGTGCAAGAGGCGAATGAGGAGGCGATTTATGGATTTCTGGTCGATGGTTTTCCCCCCTTGGGGCGTCTGTGGTTGATGGGCTTGTTCCTTTTCTTGCTGATCTACGACGCCTTTGTTATCGTCGGCGCCGTGAAGATGCAAAACTTGGAGTCGCGCCGCTGGGGTATCGCTTCGAGTATCATGATGCTTCTGCCGTTGGCGGCCGGCGGCCTGAGCAGCTTATTCGCTTTGGGGATCCATTTCCTGGAGGACATGACAGGGTTCCTCGGCGAAGTGACTATATTCTACATGATCGTTCTGGCGGCAGTGCCGTTCCTCCTCTCCCTCTATATTGGCGTAATGTCGCTGCGCGTCTTGATGAGTCAGAAAGTCATCGATGGTTTCGAGTACGTCGCAGAGTGATTCGCGCAGGCGGGGGTGTGTTCACTCCCCGCCTGCCGGGGCCTCAGCTTTTTAACATCCCGCTTTTGCGCGCGAAGGGAAAAAGGCCGCCTGCTTCGAGGATCGGCGCTATCTCCCCTAGCGGTTTCAGCGCATAGCGCTCGCCGGTCGTCCGATTGTGCAGGGTGTGCTGGGCCACGTCCAAATACAACTCATCCCCGGTACACACACGTTCACACAGTCGTTCGACGCTCTCGAAGGGAATCAGATAGCCGCCGTTGACGGCGTTGCGATAGAAGATGCGCGCATAAAACTCGGCGATGACAACTTGGATGCCGGCGGCGTTCAGCGCGATAGGAGCGTGTTCGCGCGAGGAGCCACAGCCGAAGTTCTTGCCGGCGACGATGAATTGGTACGGAGAGAGAAACTCGTCGTCGGTGTGAAAGGGCACATGCCCTTTGGGCAGCCCCGCCTGCGAGGGCGGCACGCTGCTGAGGGCGTACTTGCCGAATTGCTTGTACTCCTCGGGAATTGCCGGATTGAACGTCAGGTACTGGGCCGGAATGATCTGGTCGGTGTCGATGTTGTCGCCCAGGACGTAGGCCTTGCCGAGGATGGTCGTTGGTATGCTCATTCCAGGTACTCGCGGGGATCAGTGATGACGCCGGTGACGGCGCTGGCGGCGACGGTCAGTGGACTAGCGAGATAGACACGGGCTTCCTTGTGCCCCATGCGGCCGGGGAAGTTACGGTTGGTGGTGCTGATGCAGCTGAGAGGCTCATTGAGTCGGCCAAAGGTATCGCTCGGCCCGCCGAGGCAAGCAGCACAGGAGGGCGGCCCCACTTTGGCCCCGGCCGACAGAAACACTTCTTCGAGCGTCTTGCCCCCGATCTTCTCGGTCTTCAGGCCAGCTGCTACCTCGCTGGTAGCCGGCACCACAAAGGTGTCGATCTTAACACTCTTGTCCTTGAGGATTTTCGCCGCCGCGCGGAAGTCGGTCAACTTGCCGCCGGTACAGGAGCCGATGTAGGCGCGGTCCAGCTTGGTGCCGCGCACTTCGCTGACGGTGGCGCGATTGTCTGGACTGTGCGGCTTGGCCACGATCGGCTGCAACTTGGTCACGTCGTAGACTTTCTCCAAGAGGAACTTCGCCCCTGCATCGGTATAGACCGGCGTGTAGGGGACGCCATGCTTGTTGCGAGCGTTGACATAGTCGAGCGTGACCTTATCCGGGGCGATGACGCCATTCTTGCCGCCGGCCTCGATGACCATGTTGCACAGCGTCATGCGCTCTTCGATGTTTAGCGCATACACGCCGTCGCCATCGAACTCCAGAGCACGATAAGTGGCCCCATCGCAGCCGATGTCGCCGATGACGGCCAGGATAAGATCTTTGGCCATCAGATAGGGCGGTAGCTGGCCGTGAAAGACGAAACGCATGGTCGGCGGTACTTTGACCCACAGCTTGCCCGTGCCGAGGATGAAAGCGGCATCGGTGTTGCCGATGCCCGTGGCAAACTCACCGAAGGCCCCTGCCGTGCAGGTGTGACTGTCGGTGCCGAACAACACTTCCCCGGGCCGCGTGTGCCCTTCTTCGGGCAGGGCGATATGGCAAACGCCTTTGTACTTGTCCGTGCCCACGTCGTAGTAGTAGGGCAAATCTTGCTCACGGACGAACTGGCGCAGGATGTCCACATTGCGGTTGGCCATCTTGTCCGCTGTGAAAATGTAATGATCGGGCACGATGACGACTTTGCGACGGTCCCAGACTTTGGCGTCTTTGCCGAAGTGCTGCTTGAAAATGCCGATAGTGCCTGGCCCGCACACATCATGCGTCAGCAGAACATCGACATCCACCCAGATGTTGTCGCCGGGCTGAACGGCATCCCGTCCTGCATGGCGGGCAAGGATCTTTTCAGTTAAGGTCATCGGCGTCATGGATCGCTGGCCCCTGGGCACATCGAATACTTTAGGAAAAAATAATTGTATCAAAACGACAGCTAAAGGACACGCCGTCCGGACAGCTTACGGCCCGCTCCGTCTTCGCCTCCGTGGCGTGGCACTTTCTCTCGCTGTGCGTGTTGCTCTCGCTCAAGACCTCCACGGCCAGCTCGGGGAAAAGGCGAAGCAGACTGGCAGCCTTGGCATACTTTGCTATAAACTTCGTAGGCACACCGCAAGTTCCTCACCACTGTTGAGTTTCCTATGCGTCGATTCGGGATGTTGTTTCTGGTCCTCTCGTTGGCAGGCTTGTCGGCCGCGGGTGAGAATTGGCCGCAGTTCCGGGGGCCGCACGGCGACAATCGCGCGGACGATGCCCCCTTGCCGCTGACCTGGAGCGAACACAAAAACATCGTCTGGAAGACCGCCATCCACGATAAAGGGTGGTCGTCGCCGGTCGTCTGGGGCGATCAAGTTTGGCTGACAACGGCCAAGGCGGACGGCAAGCAGCTGTTCGCCCTCTGTATCGATCGCGCCACCGGCAAAGTGCAGCACGACCGGAAACTGTTTGAGGTAGAAGGGCCGAGCGAATTGTGGGCGCGGTTCAACAGCTTCGCCTCGCCGACGCCGGCCATCGAAGAAGGCCGTGTCTACGTCCACTTCGGCACCTATGGCACGGCTTGCCTGGATACCCGCACGGGCCAAACCTTGTGGCAGCGACGCGACCTGCACTGCGATCACTGGCGCGGCGCGGCCTCATCTCCCATCCTGTACGGCGATTTGTTGTTTCTCACTTTCGATGGCTACGACAAACAGTATATCGTCGCCCTGAAGAAACAAAACGGACAAACCGTCTGGCAGAAAGACCGCACCATCGACTACAAAACGACGGACGGCGATGCCAAAAAAGCATTTGGCACTCCGGCTATCCGTATCATAGATGGTCAACCCCAGCTCATCAGCTCCGCGGCCGTAGCTACCCTCGCTTACGACCCGTTGAACGGGACGGAGCTCTGGAAGGTCTATCACGGCGGCATGAATGTGACGGCGCCGCCCTTGTATGGCCAAGGCAAAGTGTTTCTATGCACCGGCGACGGCGGCCTGCGTTTGTTGGCGGTGCGCCCCGATGGCCGCGGCGACGTGACCGCCACGCACATCGTCTGGAAAGTGAAGAACAAAAACAGCGTACCCTCGCGGTCGTCGCCTGTCTTGGTGGACGACCTCCTGTACATGGTCAATGAGGCAGGGATGGTCTCTTGCCTGGAAGCCGAGAACGGCGAGTTGGTTTGGCAAGAACGGCTGGGCGGCAAGTTCTGGGCTTCGCCTCTGTACGCTGGCGGCCGCTTGTATCTTTTCGACGAAGACGGATTTGGCCATGTCCTCGCCGTGGGGCGAACGTGGAAGAAATTGGCCACCAACAAACTGGACGACGGTTGCCGCGCCTCGCCCGCTGTGGCCGGCAAATCGCTGTTCGTGCGCACCTTAACGCACCTGTACCGCATCGAGGAACGCGATTGAGTCGGAGGTTTCCGCGATGAAAGCACATACCGAGTATCTGACCCTCAACATTCCCAGCAAGATGGCCTTCGTAAACATCACTCCGCAGGTGCGCGACGCTGTGGCCAAAAGCGGCGTCACGGAGGGCCTTGTGCTAGTGAACACGATGCACATAACCAGCTCCGTGTTCATCAACGACGACGAGCGCGGCCTGCACCACGACTTCGGCGAATGGCTGGAGAAACTGGCCCCCTTCAATCCGGACCCGAATGTTTATCACCACAACCGCACCGGCGAGGACAACGCCGACGCCCACATGAAGCGGCAGATCATGGGCCGAGAAGTCGTCGTGGCCATCACGAAAGGCAAACTGGATTTCGGGCCGTGGGAACAGATCTTCTACGGCGAATTCGACGGCCACCGGCCCAAGCGCGTACTCATCAAAATCATCGGGGAATGAGACGCAATTACAAGCGGGAGATTACTGCGGTAGGATTATTCTCGTATGGGAATCCTTCTGCTTTTAGCTGTTGAAAGATCGAGGTAGACCATGAATAGGGTAATTCCGGAGCGACAGCGGCGGGCCGATCCGTCGCTGCCGCTCCGGGCTTGTTTCTGATCAACCCGCGCGGGATATAACTACTAACGCCCTTGTCAATGCAGAAGGCGCAGGGCACAATAGAGGACGGGGACTTCCTTCCGTTTTCCGCATTCCTCGTATGGACCGGCGCGATTTTCTCCAGCCTCGCCATCTAGCGCACAGCACCGGACACGTTCTTGGCGCGCTCGAATCCTTCGATCTTGCTTCCGACTCTTCTGCCAAAACGCTCTTCCTTCACCTCCGCCGCCGGGCGATGGCCACGCATTTCGAGATCCTCCTACCTTTTGGTACGCCTGGCGCTGTGGAGATGAGCGAAGAAGCATTTCGTTTGCTCGATGCATTAGAAGAGCAGATGACGGTTTATCGAGAGAGCAGCGAAATCAGCCGGCTCAATCGGCATGCCTTCGCCAGACCCGTGCGGATCGAGCGACGCCTCTTCGGTCTGCTTCAGCTGGCGGCACAGATTCATCAACAAACCGAGGGCGCCTATGACATCACGACGGGAGCGCTCATCAAGGCTTGGGGATTTTTCCGCGGACCACGACGAGTGCCGAGCGCCGAAGAACGCGAAGCGGCCCGCCAACGAACCGGCATGGACAAAGTAGTGCTGGACGCCGAGCGTACTACTGTTCGCTATCAGCAAGCCGGAATCGAGATCAATCTCGGCAGCATTGGCAAAGGACATGCTCTCGATCGCATGGCGCAGAAGCTGCGCAGCCGCGGGTATAGACGAATGTTGTTGCACGGCGGCACTAGCAGTGTGTACGCTGAAGGACATCCCGCGGAGGAGGAACGCGGTTGGCCGGTGGCGATCTTGCATCCGTGGGAACGCCGCCGGCTGGCGTGCGTGTGGCTGCGCGATCGGGCGCTGGGAACATCAGCGGCCACGCACCAGCACTTGGAATATAACGGAACAAAGCTGGGCCACATTCTCGATCCGCGAACGGGCTGGCCGGCTTGCGGCATTGCCAGCGCTTCCGTGCTCGCGCCCAGCGCCGCCGAGGCCGATGCGCTCTCCACCGCATTCTATGTCGGCGGCCTGGAGCTGGCCCGGCGGTATTGCGCTGCCCATCGCGGCGTCGCCGCCATCCTGTTGCCGGAAGGCGAAAGGGCCGAACCTGTTGCGATTGGTCTGACTCCCCAGGAGTTTTCGTGGAATTAACATGAATAAACTCACCGCGTTCTTTTTGCTGCTCTTGCGTCTGGCAATCGGCTGGCACTTCGCCGCCGAAGGCTACCACAAGCTGAAAGGCTACTGGGAAGGACCGACGGAAACGGTCGTCGGCAAATCGAAGCCGTTCAGCAGTGCTGGCTATTTCCGCGAAGGGACCGGCCCCTTGGCCAAATATATCCGCAAAGAGATCGGCGATCCCGATGAGGAGGCGTTGGCCCTCTTGACGCCCAAAGCGGCGGAATCGCCCAACTTGCCGCTGCACGCGCGCACGCCGCCACTGCTTGCCCAGGAATGGGGTGATTACGTTCGCCGTTTCGGCGATTACTATGGCTTCAATGAAGAGCAGCGCAAGAAGGCGGAAGAAGCATTGGTGAAAGTCGAAGACAGCGTCGTCCGTTGGCTGACAAGCAAAGAGGTGACGGACAAGAATTACAAAGCAACAACGCAGGAAGGCCGGCTGCCGACGCCGGTGCGAGTGGACGAGTACAAGCAGAAGCTCCAAGAGTTGTCGGAGCCGAAATATAGCCATCTGCTGTCGATCGGCCCTGATGCTGAAGCGACTCGTTTACACAACGTCAAAGCAGAGGTGGTCCGCCTGCGCGTCGGCTTGCTGAACGATCTGGATGAATACACGCAAGCCCTCCGCAAAGAGTTAGAGGCGATTGCTACTCCCGAACAGAAGAAAGCCGCAGAGGGCAAGGGCCATCCGCCGCAGCCGCAGCCGCCGGCCGAGGCCAACGAAAAACAAAAGTGGATCGACCTGGCCACGATGTATGGCCTGACGGCCCTGGGGATGTGCCTGATTGTGGGCTTGTTCACGCGGTTGGCGTGCTTATTGGCAGCCGGGTTTCTGCTCATGACGTACCTATGTATGCCGCCGTTCCCCTGGCTGCCTGCACCGCCCAATAACGAGGGTTATTATCTCTTTGTCAATAAGAATGTTATCGAAATGTTGGCGTTGTTGGCCCTGGCGACGACGGCCAGCGGGCGTTGGCTGGGGCTGGATGCGCTGCTTCATTGGATGCTATTTGGCAGCCGTCGTCGTTCGGCGGCTTCAGAAACGTGAACTCGGCATGAGCCGTGGCAACGCTTCGGCCCTTGTTTACCAGGGCGTTGGCACGGTCGGTTCCCTGGAATTTCTTGGAGGGGGAGATCCTACCTATGGCACTCGACCTGACCGATCAACAACGCGCCGTCGGCAAGGCCAACTTCAACCGCACGGCCGAGGGACTGACGCGGCGTGGCTTCATGAAAAGCCTGGTTGCTTCCGGCGCTGCCGTCGCCGTGGCCACACCGGCCGCCTATTACGGCTACAAAAGCATCACGGGCAATCCGGTCAAGGCCGTCCTCATCGGCGCCGGCGATGAGGGCGGCGTCCTCGTCGGCGAGCACAACCCCAATTATCTCGAATTCCTCGCCGTCTGTGACATCCGTCCCTCCAACATGAAACGCATCTTCGACGGCGAACCAACGGGGCTGCGCAAGGGACTCAAAAAAGTCTATGGTAATCGTGCCAACAATATCAAAAAACTCGACAGTTACGACGCCTTTGTAGACGAATTGCGTAAGAACAAGGACATCGAAGCCGTCGTCATTGCCCTGCCGTTGTGCATGCATGCCAAGGCGGCCATCGACGCTATGAAGATCGGCAAAGAACGCGGCAAACCGATCCATGTCTTGACCGAAAAACTGATGGCCTGGAACATCAAGCAATGCAAGCAGATGATCCGCACGGCCAAGGAGTGCGGCAGCATCCTGTCGGTCGGCCATCAACGCCACTACAGCTTGCTTTACGCCCATGCCACCGAAGTCATCAACGCCGGCGTCCTCGGCGACATTCGCCACATTCGCGCTCTGTGGCATCGCAATTTCACCTGGCCCTTCGATCCCAAGACCGTCAAGGACAAGCTCGTCGAAGGCGTACCGCAGCCGTACTATCGCGACGGCTGGTTCCCACCGATCACGCACGTGGATTACGACGCCCTGCACGACAAGACGGACATGCTCCGGAAGTACGGTTTTGATAATATCGAACAGTTAATCCGCTGGCGGCTGTATCAGGCGACGGGCGGCGGCTTGATGGCAGAGCTGGGCAGCCATCAACTCGATGCGTGCAGCATTTTCCTGGGGCACGTTCATCCGCTGGCCGTCTCCGGCGTCGGCGTCCGCTCGTTTTTCGGCCCCGGCCGGAATGACCGCGACATCGACGACCATGTTTTCGCCACCTACGAGTTCCCCGGCAAGAACTACGCCAAGGACAAAAATGATGTGGTCATCGTCACCTATTCGTCGATCAGCACCAACGGTTTTGAGAACTACGGAGAATGTGTCATGGGCGACCGCGGGACGTTGATCGTCGAGAAAGAGGAATCGGTGATGCTCTTTCCGGAAAATGAGCCGGGCAAGGCGAAGACCCCGCCGCGCGGCACGGAAGTCGGCGTCAGCGCCACGGGCAAGGGCGAGCCGGTGTTGGAGTCTGGCTCGACCTGGGGCGGCCCCACCGCCTCGGTAACGGGCACGTCGGTCGGTCCTACCGGCCGGATCAGCCGCGGCTACACCGAGGAGATGGAAGATTTCGCTTACTGCGTCCGGCTGTGGGATCCCAAGTTGGGGTACGAGAAAGACCGCGACGGCAATTACAAACAACGCCTGACGCGCTGCCACGGCGAGGTAGCGATGGTCGATGCCATCGTGGCCTTGACCGCCAACTACGCCATGCATACGCACCAGCGCGTCGAGTTCAAACCGGAGTGGTTCAACGCCGAATTGCCCGACGTTCCTCCCAGCGACCAAAAAGCCAAGGTCGAAGTGGCCTGAATACTTGTTTAGGGCTAACGGACAAAACTCCCTCCCCCTTGTGGGGGAGGGAAAAACAAAACTCCCTCCCCCTTGTGGGGGAGGGAAAAACAAAACTCCCTCCCCCCTTGTGGGGGAGGGAAAAACAAAACTCCCTCCCCCCTTGTGGGGGAGGGAAAAACAAAACTCCCTCCC
>JAJPIY010000101.1 GCA_021324515.1 Planctomycetota bacterium | reverse complement strand
TAGCCCTTCTCGGCTTGCCCCAGCTTGAATAAATGAACGGCCCTGCATAGCGGCAGACCTCGTAGGCTTGTCCACTTGACGAAATCAAGGGGCCACCGATAATGGAGGCAGGATGAAATGAGTTTTCCCTGGCGCTCCGGGCTGGTAGCTCCGGGCAGGTGTCGATTTCTTCCGCGCGAAATATAATAAAGTCCGGACCCGACCGCCCGGAGGGCCAGATTCCCCCCCCGGCGAGGCTTTCCCATGCCGCACGGCCGACTCCTGCCGCCGCTGTTTCTCTCACTCACCCTCACTCTCTTTGTCCCTACCCCGCCGCTTCATGCCGACGATGGCGAATTTTTCGAGACCAAAGTGCGCCCCGTGTTGGTGCAACACTGCTATGGCTGCCACTCCAGGCAGGCCAAGAAGCTGCGTGGCGGTCTGCGCTTGGACAGCCGGGAAGCGATGCTGGCCGGCGGCGACAACGGGCCGGCAATCATTCCGGGGCAGCCGGACAAAAGCCGGCTTGTCGAGGCCGTCACGTACACGAACGTCGATTTGCAGATGCCGCCGCGCGGCAAGCTGTCCGAGGCCGCCATCGCCGACCTGACAGCGTGGGTCAAAATGGGCGCTCCGTGGCCTCGACGAGCCGGCAGCGTCAACGACGGCAAGGCAACCGTCGCAGGTGCTTCCAGCTCGTCTGCGCCGCAGCTTTCCACGTTCAATCTCCTTGAGCGCAAACGCGCCCATTGGGCCTGGCAGCCGATTCGCCCGCACAATCCCCCCAGCGTGCGCGATCCGGGTTGGCCGCGCGATCCGCTCGATCGTTTCATCCTCGCCAAACTCGAAGACAAAGGCTTGTCACCAGCAAAACCTGCCGACAAGCGGATGCTGCTGCGCCGTCTCTATTTCGACTTGATCGGAATGCCGCCGTCGCCCGAAGAAACGCAAGCATTTCTGCGCGATACTTCGCCTCACGCCATCGAGAAGGTCGTCGATTGCCTGCTGAATTCGCCGCATTTCGGCGAGCGCTGGGGCCGGCATTGGCTCGATCTGGTGCGCTACGCCGAGACGCGCGGCCACGAATTCGACTATGACATTCCCAACGCCTATCAATATCGGGATTATGTCATTCGGGCGCTCAATGCCGACGTTCCGTACAATCAATTCGTCCTCGAACACCTGGCGGGTGACTTGTTGCCCAAGCCGCGCTTGCATCCGCACCAGGGCTTCAATGAATCGATCCTCGCCACAGGCTTTTGGTTCCTCGGCGAAGAAGTGCATTCCCCGGTAGACATTCGCCAGGACCAGGCCGACCGCTTCGACAACAAAATCGATGTGCTGTCCAAAGCGTTCCTCGGCCTGACCGTCGCCTGCGCTCGCTGCCACGATCACAAATTCGATGCGATCACGACCAAGGATTACTACGCGCTGTTTGGTTTTCTCCAGAGCAGTCACTATCGGCTGGCACGCTTCGATTCGATGGAGCACAACCGCCGCGTCGCCGCGGAATTATGGGACCTGCGGCAGCAGGGCCGGAGAAAGATTCAAAAAGCGCTGGCAGAAGCACTGCGGTCGGGGGTGGAACGAACGGCCGATTATCTGCTGGCCGCGCGCACGGCAATACGAGACCAGGCTGATTCGCAGTCGCGGCTGGAGCAAATTGCCAGGGCTTATAAGCTGGATGCAGCCATCCTGGCCCGCTGGCGGACGCACCTGAAAGCAGCAACGCATGAGGACAGCGATCCTCTGCACGTTTGGGCGACTAGCGCTGCCGATCCGACTCCGAAGTCTGCTTACCGCACGAAACAGCGGCCGCAAGCAACATCGGATATACAAGTCATTATCGATTATGCGCAGTGCAAGCCCGGCGATTGGCTGACCGACGGCTTCGCCTTCGGCCCCGGTCCCGTGCGTCCCGGCGATTTGCTCGTCGAAGGGGAAGCGGCCAAACCTGTGCTGCATTTCCGGGAATACGCCGCCGCCGAGAAGGACCCCGCATGGGACGGGTTGAAAACGGCGCCCGGCGCCCAGAACGATCCGGGAGCGTTGGGAAGCATCGTTCGCGCCGGACGAACGCTTTACACGCCGACGTTTCCATTAACCACCGGAAAGGTGTTTTATCTCGTTAAGGGCAGCGGCTTCATTTATGCGGCGGTCGGTTCTCACATCATGATCGCCGGCCCGCTCCACAGCCAACTCGTCCGCACTGTCAACACCGGCGAGCACTTCGCGTGGATCGCCCACGACCTGAGCGCGTACCAGGGGCAGCGGGCCCATCTGGAGTTTACACCCACCGGCAGCGCTCCCTTCGCTGTCGCGCGGGTGGTACAGGGCAAGGAACCGCCGGCGCTGGGGCCCGCACACGGCAGTTTGTGTAGCTGTTTCGCCGACGCCGGCAGTCTCGACGCCTTGGCGCGATCGTATCAACAGCTTTTGCTGGATACGCTCCATGCCCTCGCCGCCGACCGCCTCCTCGATTCTTCCGACGCGGCCGATCGCGCACGCCTGGCCAACTGGATGATCGCGCACGCCGCTCTCTTTGGCTGCGACTCTCCTGCGAGCAATGAGGCCCGCGCTTTCCTTATCCAGCAGCGCAAGATCACCGAGCGCATCCAGAAGGAATCACGCTTAGGTGTAGCGTTGATCGATGGCAGCGCGGAAGATGAGTATGTATTCATCCGTGGATCACACAAGGCGCGTGGTCCAACCGTACCGCGCCGTTTTTTGGAAGCACTGGCCGGGCCTGCTCCCCTGGCGCCCTCAACGCCTTCGCTGGGAGACGAGAGTAACAGAGGCAGCGGACGGCTGGAGTTGGCGCGGCAAATGATCGATCCTGCCGTCGATCCGTTTCTGCCGCGCGTCGTAGTCAACCGCGTTTGGCATCATCTGTTCGGCCGCGGCATCGTCGCGTCCACGGACAATTTCGGCGTTCTCGGCGAACAGCCGACGCATCCGGAACTGCTTGATTATCTTGCGGATCGCTTTATCAAGGAGGGCTGGTCTCTCAAGAAACTGATCCGTGCCCTTGTACTGTCGAGCACTTATCGCATGTCGAGTCAGGCAGAGGCCGCCGCCGATCGTGTTGATCCCGAAGACCTGCTTTTGCACCGGATGCGCCGACGCCGCCTGGAGGGCGAGGCGATCCGCGACGCCATGCTGAGTATCTCCGGGCGCCTCGATAGGCGCCTGTACGGTCCTTCGGTCCTTGTACATCTGACAGCGTTTCAGGAGGGCCGCGGCCGGCCAGCCAGCGGCCCGCTCGACGGCGACGGCCGCCGCAGCATTTACCTGGCGGTGCGGCGCAACTTCCTGTCGCCGTTTCTGCTCGCGTTCGATACGCCCAGCCCGTTTTCCACGGTCGGCCGCCGTACCGTTTCCAACGTGCCGGCGCAAGCACTGATTCTGATGAACGATCCCTTCGTCCATCAGCAAGCGCAGCTGTGGGCCAAGCGTATTCTGGCTCAACCCGGCCCGGCCCGTGAGCGGATCATTCGCATGTATGAAAGCGCCTTCACTCGGCCGCCGACGGAAGAGGAGTTAGCGGCGTGTTTTGAATTTCTTCAGCACAAGTCCGGAACGTCGGCAACGGGGCCCCAGGATGTCCTCTGGACGGATCTCGCTCATGTGTTGTTCAACGTCAAGGAATTCATCTTCGTGAATTGACGTCACTTGTGGGCTTCAGCCTTTTTCGGCAGCGGCGTTAGCCGCGCCACGTATCCGCCGGCCGAAGCCAACGAAATCTTAAGCGTGTCTTGAGCGGCAACCTCTTCGTTTCGCTGGAGCAATTGTCGATCGGCCTCTCTTTGAGGGGCATCGCCGTATATTTCCGCCCGGTAGCGGCCCGTTCCAAGAAAGTGCAGAGGTATATGCAGTTCCCGCGGCCGGCTGTCATTCATGGCCCCGACGTACCACTCGGCGCCCGAGCGTCGGGCGATAACAACGTATTCACCAACAACTCCGCTGATCGCTTTGGTATCGTCCCACGACGTCGGGATCTTGGCCAACATCGCCAGCCCCGGATGGCCGCGATAGGCGGAGGGATAATCGACCACCATCGGCAGGTGGTCCTGATAGACGACGTACATGGCGAGCGTTCGGCTGGGAGTGCCCATCACCAATGGGGCCTTGTAGCGCGGCTTGTACTTTTCCACTGGCACACTGCGGAATGATCCTTGATGGAAGTCGAGCGGCCCGGCCAGCATCCGCGTGAAAGGCACGATAACTTGATGCTCCGGCGTGCAGCCAGCCTTGTCCCACTTGTTGTACTCCAGGTTGAGGACCCCCTCGTGGGTCAGCAGATGGGGATAGGTCCGCTCCAGGCCGGTTGGTTTGGCTACGCCGTGCAGCGTCAGAGTCAAGTGATTCTCCGCTGCTTTGCGAATCAGCCGGTGCTGCCAGTTTACCATCTCCTGATCGTCGCGGTCCATGAAGTCGATCATAACGCCTTCGATGCCCCATTCCCGATACTTGGGAAAGGCCTGATCCATGTGCGCCTGGGCGCCCAGCCAGTGCATCCACAGACGCAGGCGGACACCCTTGGTCCGTGCATAACGGACCACCTCGGCCAGGTCGAGGCCGGCAATCCCTTTCGTGATGCCGGGCCCCTTGAAGGGGACAATGGGTCCGCCATACCAGGTGGTGTTCTCGAAACCGTCCAGCGAGTGATACGGAATGCCGGCTTCGGCGCAGAAATCGATGTAGTACTTCATGGTGGCGGTGTTGAGCCCCGGCTTGAAAGGTACATTGTCGAGGTAGTAATCGTTCCACCAAGGGAACGTGGTCTTGCCGGTTCGTATCCACGATGTGTCCGCCAAGGCGCACGGCTCGTTCAGATGGAGGAGCAGGTCCGATTCGATCATTGGCAGCGGCCCCTCGGCCAACAAGAGGACGCGCCAGGGAGAGACATGGGGCAGGGACGCCTTGACGGCGAGTTTCGGTTCCTTGGGCAAGGGCGACAAGCGGCTTGTCAGCGTCGTGGGGCGTCCGCCGCTGGGGGCCAGATACATTCCTGCATAATTAGTGAGATTGGCCTCGGTAATGGCCGCCCAGCCCCGGCCGGGACATTCGATCAAGAGCGGCAGACCAAGGAGCCAATCCTTGGGAATGTCCGCTACGCGCTTCTTCTGGTACAGTTTTTCATACGGAGTAGTAAAACTGTTGAGAGGCAGAGCATAAGCACGGGCGTCGTCGGGAAGGGCGAACTCTGTCCGTTCGCTCGTCACAAGAAGGCGCGGCCAACCGTCCTGGGCTGGGAATCGATAGCGGAAAGCCACGCCGTCATCGTAGGCCCGGAACACCACTTCCCAGCGGCGCCGGGGCGGCGTGCGTTCGCGGAGAGCAACGATGGTTTCCGTGCATTGATCGAGGACATGGCGGCGTTTGCCGGGGAAGATGGTATAGCGTTCGTGGCGGGAGCGGCTTTCCACGGACTCGATGGCGCATGGCCCCCCGAGCGTAGAGGCGTCAGCAAAATCAACGGCCAGACGCGACGGCAACACGATAAGCTGGTCCTTGAAGTAGACGCGCCAGTGCAGGACCGCTTCGGTTTCTTGATGCCGCTGAAGAACACATTCAATGCGAACTCGACCGTTGGGTGAACCGACACGGACGATGGAAACGTCTGCCCGGGACGCCGAGCTTGCGATGTTTCCCAAGAGCAAGAAGCCGGTAAGCAGCGGTGCTGGGATAGGTGTTTTCATTTGCTCGCTCCCCTAGCTGGTTTCCCCCCTAGAGGCATAATATACTCGTAGTGGGTAATGGGCACCTCAGCTCGCGGCACCAGGAGAACAAAAAAGAGATGCACTGCGGACGTTTCCTGCCGACGCCTTTGACTCGCCGCGACATGCTGCTGCGCTGCGCCAACGGTTTTGGCGCTGTCGCGTTGGCAGCGCTGCTGGCCGAGGAAGGCCGTTCCGCACCTATGCCGCATTTTCCTGCACGCGCTCGGAATGTGATCTTCCTCTACATGGACGGCGGCCCTTCGCAGATCGACACGTTTGATTACAAACCGCTTTTGGAAAAATATCACGGCCGCGATCCGCACCGCATTTTCAAAGTCGAGCCGACGCAGTTCAACAACGTGGGCCGAGTGATGGCCTCGCCGTGGAAGTTCCGCAAACGCGGTCAAAGCGGTCTCTGGGTCAGCGACCTGTTCCCGCACATCGCCGAGTGCATAGATGAGCTGTGCATCATTCGTTCGATGGTCTCGAAATTTCCCGAACATACCAGCGCCAATTATTTCCTCCATACCGGCTCTGGGTTGCAGGGCCGGCCGAGCATGGGCGCCTGGGTAAGCTACGGCCTGGGCAGTCTCAACAAAAACCTGCCCGCTTTCATCGTCCTCAACGGCGGACTTATCCCGCCGGGCGGTTTGGACAATTTCAACAGCGGTTTCTTGCCCGCCGCCTACCAGGGATCGATCTTCCGTCCCGCCGACCCGCCCGTGGCCAACATCCGCCGCCTGGAAGCAAGCGACGACCAGCAACGCCGCAAGCTCGCTCTGCTCCGCCGCCTCGACGACAGCGTGGTCGCTCGTCTCGGTCCGGATGATGCCATCGAGTCGGCCATCGCCAATTACGAGACGGCCTACCGCATGCAATCGGCCGTGCCTGAATTGATGGACCTCAAAGGCGAGAGCGCGGCCGTCAAGAAGCTGTATGGCCTTGACGCGGCATACGCTCCAACGCGCACCTTCGCCGCCCAATGCCTTATCGCCCGTCGCTTGATCGAACGCGGCGCGCGCTTCATTGAGCTGACCTGTCCCAGCGTCGGCGTGGATCGCTGGGACCAGCACAGCGGATTGAAAGAAGGGCACGAGAAAAATGCACGCGCCGTCGATCAACCGATAGCCGCACTCTTGAAAGACCTTAAAAGTCGGGGATTGCTCGACGACACAGTGGTGCTCTGGGGCGGTGAGTTCGGCCGCACGCCGTTTGCTCAAGGCAGCGACGGCCGCGATCATGACCAATTCGGCTTCACTATCTGGCTGGCCGGCGGCGGTGTCAAAAAAGGACACGTTTATGGCGAGACGGACGAATTCGGTTACAAGGTCGTCGCCAACAAAGTCGAAATCCACGACCTGCACGCCACACTGCTGCATCTGCTGGGCATCGATCACAAGCGCTTGACGGTGCGCTTCGGCGGCCGCGACATGCGCTTGACCGATGTGCATGGCGAAATCGTCAAGGAAGTCCTTGCCTGAATAGCGCCAACTAGGAATCAAGATATACCGAGGCGATTACTCTTCTTTTGCCGCAATGTGGATTTTTACCGGCTCGACCCAATGCTTGAGATCGGCATTATAGTAGAGATAGGCCCGGCCGGCGGGGCCGCTGTACTCGCCGGGGACGCGGCAAATCAGGTCGATGGGTATGTCGATTTGCTGGGGCCTATGCCTTCAGCAAGGCCGAAAGCCAGCAGGCCAAGGAAGAAGGCCTGGCGCTGCGAGATCGCGTGCGGGCTTGCTACCCGTTCCCACCGGCCCCCGAGGCCTTCACATCACCTAGGGCTGGCGATGCGTGTGTTTCTGCGTTGGAGATGCATTGTTTTATTCAGGACATCAATTGGCCGGAGGTCAAGACGGCGATCATTCATGACGCCATCCGACCTTATATACTGAGCACGGGGAGATTAGACATCTTGGCGAGCGGGGGGTGTGAACATAGGTGAGCGGGGGGTGTGAACCCCCCGGTTGTGCTACCGGGGGGGGCACAACCCCCGCTCGCCTGCGGATACCGGGGGTTCACACCCCCCGCTCGCCTGCGGATACCGGGGGTTCACACCCCCCGCTCGCCTATGTTCACACCCCCCGCTCGCCAAGGTTTGTGTCCATCTCTACCGCGTTGCGTATAGCTCATCCACGAATCCGGCTTCCCGGGGCTACAACTGCGTAACACCCATTTGTGTCGAAGACTTACACAATATCCCCGACAGGAGTCGAACCTGTAACCTTCGGCTCCGGAGGCCGACGCTCTATCCAATTGAGCTACGGGGACAAGGAGCTTCTTTTCAAGATTATATACCCCCAGCCGAGGGAAACAAGCAGCTCTCTTTGCGCCGTGCTTGATACATCCAATATAAGATCGTCTTAATCTCGAATGGTTTCAAGCTCGGCTTCAGCGACAGGATGCGTGCGGCGACGGCGGCAAGGTGCGGCGCGGCCCAACTGGTAGCCGGCTCGGCAGCGAAGGGGCCAAGGTAGCCGCGGCCATGCGCCTGAAACTCGATAGGCTCGCTGAGATGATAAGCGAAATCCAACGGATCAGCGAAGGCCCCTTTGTCTACCGACAACAAGGGCGGTGCGAAGGCGGCAGGGTAGCTGCGCATGAGCGGATGCTCGTTGTGGGCGGCAGCGACGACCAGAACGTCTTTGTAATAGGCTTCCTCGACGGTGCGCAAAAGCTGGTGGCGGCGCTGCACCGGTTGCAAGCGTTGCTCCGGCACACCCAGCGACAGGTTGATGATTTTGCAGTGCCACACGTCCATGGCCCAGCGTAAAGCCCGGATGACCACCTCCACTTCACACGTCCCCTGGGGGCCGAACACATCGGCGGAATACAGGCGAATGCGCGGGGCCAGCGTCAAGAGGATGTCGGCCACAGTCGTGCCGTGCGGCGTGCTTTGATGGCCGTCGTAGGGCAGCGGTTCCGATCGGCCCGCGACGAAGACGCCGCCTTCGATAGGGTGCAAAACCTGGCCGCGCTGGCGGAATTTCTCTTCGAGCAAAGCCCGTTCGACGCCGCTGTCGAGAATACATACGGAGACCCCTTCGCCGGTCGCGCGGGGATGGTGCAGCAGACGCTGCGGCGTCACCAGCGCCAACAAAGCGGCAAAAATGTCGTCGGACGAATTGTCAGCCAGCGGCTCGTTCACGAGCGCATCTCCCCCGTCAGCTCGTCGAGCAGCCGGCGCAAGCTCTCCACCAGCTGGATGCAATGATGGACGGCAGACGCTCCGTGACGGACGGCAAGAACGCGGATCGCCTCGGCCAGGCGTAGCGTGGCATCGGCGTCCACCGCCTGATGGCCTTCATCCAAGCCCTCGCGCAAGCGCTGCAAAACGGCGGCAGGCGGCGGATCCTCCGGGCGAGAGGCGGTGCCATCCAACGATTGGGCCATTGAATCGCTGGCGCTCAGGGCCGCTTCGAGAGCGTCGAACAGTATGCGATGCATCTGGCGTTCCGCCAGTGCTTGGCGAAGCATCTCCGTGCCGAAATCGGCGACGGCGGCCGCGAGTTGACGGTCGGCCTCGGTAAAACTGCTCTCATCGGAGGCAAGCCCTTGCGGGTTCAGCTGTTTGTCAAACAGTTCCAGTACGGCTTGCAAACCGGGCGCGATGTTTAGAGGAGCAGCCAAGAGCGAGCGTCGGCCGCGCTCGAACGGTTGCAGTTCCAGATTGCCGGCGTCGGCAATTTCTTCCAGACGCTCCATTCGCTCCGGCTTCTGCATGCTCAGGGCGCTGCCGGCCAACGAACGCGCGAAGGGAACCAACGGCACATCGAGGCGTTGGCCGTTTGTGTCATAAGCGCGGCAAATCTCGGCAGGCTGGCGCGTAGCATCGTAGCTGCGGACCAGCAAGACACCGTCGTGGGCACCGGTAGTGCGGAGCAGAAAGCGGAACAGGTTGTTCACGGCGGCCGGCAGCGGCACGGGATCGTGCAGGGCCGCCGCAGCTTGCACCAGCGGCACCACTTTCTCCACCGCCGAACGAAATGCCATCAATTCCCGGTGCAGCTGCCGAGAGCGGCGGGCCGGACGGATACGGTCGAGCTGCCGCTTCACCGCCATCAGAAACGTCGTGCGGTTGAGGTCCTGGTTCTTGTCGAGATAATCGCGGACGCCCATGCGCATGGCTTGTAATGGCGTCGCCTGATGGGCGAATCCGGTAATCATGATGGCTGTCACATCGGGGTGAAAAAGCGTCAAGTCTTCAAGCAGCTGCAAGCCATCGTTGCCGGCCCCCAGGTTCCAGTCAAGAATGGCGAGGTCGATGGCATGCTGATTGGCCTGGACCAGGGCGGATTCGGCGTCTGCTGCCGTCAGGATGCGACAATCGAGCTTGGCGCTGTCGAGCCATTCGCGGAAGGTCCGGCGCACCGGCTCTTCGTCTTCGACAATCAAGATAGTTTCAGCCGATTCACTACCGGTGGACATGGCAGAATGTTCTCCCCAGCTTCTCCCCTTGGCTGTTATAACAGGTCCGTGCCGGCCTCACCAGTCGCAACACCTCCTTCCCTAAAGGAGAGAGAAAAGTCCGCTGGCCCAAAGTTTCAGCCCAGATAAACCGAAACGAAGTTGAGGGACGAGAGGAATTTTTATGTAGATTGCGTGAAGACATGCCAACCTCGCTTGACAAGGGAAGGCGATTTAAAACATTGTTACATAATGAGTAGGTTTTTCTGTTCGTATAGGGGCCTTTCATGCCAAACTCTCCTAGCGTGATTCGCCAGGCGGGCGTCGTGGCTATTAGTGGAGAACGCATTTGTGTCGTGTCTTCTCGCGGCGGAAAGCGCTGGGTAGTTCCCAAGGGTTGCCTGGAGCCGGGCAAGACCGCAGCGGAGATCGCCTTACAAGAGGCCTGGGAAGAAGCCGGCCTCGTCGGCGTCCTCCAACCCGACCCGGTCGGCACTTATCTCTACGAAAAGGCCGGGTTTACCTGTCACGTCACCGTTTTCCTGATGAATGTGACTGATACGGCGGATCGTTGGCCGGAATGCGATTGCCGGGAACGCCGCTGGCTCACGATGGCGCAGGCGATGCTGCGCATCGAAGACGCCGGATTGCGCGAAGTGATTCGCGAAGCGATGATCGTCAAGACGGGATGAAACCTTGTCCAGTCTCTCTCTGGCCCGGATAGCCGCGATTATCCGGGCCAGAGAGAGATGGTATCAGGCGGCGTCCTCCGTTTTCGTTGTACCGTCCGCCGGTAATTCCTTGCTGCCAACAATAACAAAACTGGCGTTGATAAGCACCGGCACAGACTGACCATCGATCTCAAGGGTAGTCCGACTATTGAGATACCAACCGAGCGATCCCGTCGAGAATTCCTTGACTTCGGCCATCTGAGATATGCCGCCGATGGCCACCTGGATGGGCTTGGCCTTGGCGCGAAAGTCCGCGCGGCTGATGGGGCAAATGGTTTTCTTGGCCATAACGATTTCCTCCCAGGGTCGGGAATGTTCCAGCTCACCGCCTTGTGAGCGGGGCAATCATACCATCCTTAGCGCGGGGAGGGGAGACCATTCGCTCCCGCAACCATTTTCCAGAATTGCAGAGAAAGAGAATTGCAGATCGATCTCGGCCAGGATACAACTGTTCTTCGTGGGCGTCGATGATATCGTTTTCCCGACCAGGACCCTCAATTCTGTGGAGCGACCCTGCCATGTTGGCCAAGCTGAGTGCTTTCGCGCTCGTCGGTATCGATGCCATGCCGGTCGAAGTCGAGGTAGATGTAGCGGCTGGCTTGCCCAAGACCATCTTGGTGGGGCTGCCGGAATTGGCGGTGCGGGAAAGCGTCCATCGCATTGAGCGCGCCTTGGCGAACCTGGGCTATCAACGGCCAGCCGGGCGCACAATCGTCAACCTGGCCCCGGCGGACTTGAAGAAGGACGCTGGGGCCTTCGACTTGCCCATCGCCCTGGGCATGTTGGTGGCGACCGGCCAACTTTTACCGGAGCAGATGCGCGACTTCGCCATTGTCGGGGAACTGGCCCTGGACGGCAGCGTGCGACCGGTCAAAGGCGTGCTGTCGATGGCAATGGCCGCCCGCGATCGGGGCATCAAAAAACTGCTGGTGCCGGCGGTCAATGCCCGTGAGGCGGCCGTCGTCGCCGGGATCACGGTCTTTGGCGCCCACAGCCTCGTCGAGGCGGTCGGCATCGTCTCCGGCCAAATCGAAGTGGGACCAGTGATCGTGCGGCTGGACGAGGTGGCGGCCCAATTGAATACTTACGAGATCGATTTTGCCGACGTGCGCGGTCAAGAGTTCGCCAAGCGGGCGCTGGTCGTTGCCGCTGCCGGCGGGCATAACGTGCTCATGATTGGCAGTCCGGGGTCGGGAAAGACGATGCTTTCGCGGCGTTTACCCACGATCCTGCCGCCGTTGACGCCTGCCGAGAGCCTGGAGACGACGCGCATCTACAGCGCCACCGGCCGGCTCAATCCGGGCGAGGCGCTGTTGGCGACGCGCCCTTTTCGCTCACCGCATCACACCATCAGCGACGCCGGCATGGTCGGCGGCGGCAGCACGCCGGCCCCCGGCGAAATCTCCTTGGCCCATCACGGCGTCCTGTTTCTCGATGAGTTGCCGGAGTTCAATCGCCGTAGCCTGGAAGTTCTACGGCAGCCGCTTGAAGAAGGCCGCGTGACTATTGCCCGCGCGCTCCATTCCACCACTTTCCCGGCCCGTTTTATCCTTGTTGCCGCCATGAATCCCTGCCCGTGCGGCTATCTGGGCGACGCTAAACATCCGTGCAAGTGCAACCCCCCGCAAATTGAGCGCTACATGGCCCGCATCAGCGGGCCGCTGCTGGACCGCATCGACCTGCACATCGAAGTCCCGGCGGTGCCTTACCAGGAATTGGCCGCCCGCCACGAGGGCACTTCCAGTGCTGGGATGCGCGAACAGGTGTTGCGAGCCAGGGCCGTTCAGGCGCGTCGCTTCGGAGGCGACGGCCAACGCTTGAATAGCCGTATGAACAGCCGGCAGCTGCGGCGACACTGCATTTTGGATACCGAGGGGCAGCGACTGCTCCAGACGGCCATGGAGGAATTGGGCCTCTCGGCCCGCGCCCACGATCGCATCTTGCGCGTTGCACGGACCATCGCCGATCTCGACGGCAGCGAAACGATCCGCCCCGCTCATCTGACGGAAGCCATCAGCTATCGCAGCCTGGACCGCAAGCTGTGGGCTCGCTAGTCCTTCCGCTGCCCGATGCCGGCGTCTTCGGAGTAGGCGCTGTCGGGATGTACTTGTTGAACAGGGCCGCGTAGTCTTCGCGGATGGGACTAAACACGTCCAGAACAACCACAGGACCGACCACTGCTACGGCCTTGTGAGGGACATTGGCAGGGATAAGAAACAACGAACCAGGCTCAACTACCCGCACCTCGTCGCCGATCGTCAATTCCAGCTTGCCCTTCAGCAGAATGCCGCCTTGTTCGTGCGGGTGGCTGTGCGACGGCACAACGGTGCCTTCGTCCATCTCCAGGTACGAGAGCATCAGCTGGTTCAAGTGCGGTGTCCGGATGCGCACCCCCGGCAGGATCTCGATCGGCTGGATCTGATTCAGGTCAACGAACGGCATCGGTACTCCTTTGCATAACAAATCGTCGCGTGGTCGCCTCGCGCCGCGTCATTTCAACTTCTCGATTTCCGGCGGCTTGGGATTGAGAATAAGACGTTTGACGGCGAACTTGCCGGCATACCAGATGAGAAACAGCGAGATGATGACGACCCACAACTTGATATGGCCCGAACGCCACACATACAAATACCACGGGTCGTCTTGGCCAATCAGGTCGTTGATCTTCATCAGATACCAGACGTCGAAACCGATGAGGCTGAAGACCACCAAAGCGCAAGCGATGCCGGGCAACAGCCAGAAGAAATAGTCCTTGAACGTCTGGTCGTAGACCTTGCGTGTCTTGGCCTTCTCGCGCGTGCGGAGGTTGTAGCCGCAGTGGAGGCAGATGACTTGTCCCTCTTCGATTTCGTTGGCGCAATCCGGGCAGCGCGGCGCCAAGCTGATGTCCACAAGACGGTAGGGACTGGGATCGTCATCCTCGTCATCGGGGATCGGCCGGATAGGTTTGGCCGATGGGACAGCCTTGTTCCCCGACGGTTGGGCGGCCTTTTTCCCATCACCGCCTCCCTTTGCGGGCGCACGGCTCGGCGTTTTTCCGCCGCCTGGGCTTACGACAAAGGCGGCCTGGCAAAACTTACAGCGGACTTTTTTGCCCAAGGCGTTCTCGGGGGCCTTGATCTGCTTTCCGCACTTTGGGCAAACGATAAGAATAGGAGTAGCCATCGTGTCCTGCTCTTTCGCTGGCTTGGGCGGTTACGACTTCCGCAAAACTCCTCTTCTTGTAGGATAATTAACGCTACGTGTAGTTCAAGTCGCAAGCAGCGCTTGGGGCTTTTCCAGCCGGCTTTCAGGCGGAAAAGACTACCCGGCGAGGATCAACAAGGAGGGGCTGTGCCGTCTGCCGACTCTGCCCGTATTCTGATTGCGCTCGCCACTTACAATGAGCGCGACAACTTGGCGCCGCTGCTGGCGGCGATCCATGCTATCGTGCCTTCGGCGGATCTGCTCGTCATCGACGATAACTCGCCGGACGGCACCGGGCGATTGGCCGACGAGTTGGCAGCCCACCAGCCGCATTTGCACGTGCTGCACCGCCCCGGCAAGCTCGGCTTGGGCACAGCCATCCTGGCCGGTATGCGCTATGCTCTGGAACATGGCTACGATTGGTTCGTCAACATGGATGCGGATTTCAGCCATCATCCGCGTTACCTGCCGGCCTTGTTGGCCGGGATGGACAGCCATGACGTGATGATCGGTTCGCGCTATGTGCCCGGCGGCGGCAGCGTCAACTGGCCGCTTAGCCGCCGACTGATGAGCCGGGCAATCAACATGCTGGCCGCGCGGCTTATGCGCATTCCGGCACGCGATTGCAGCGGTGCTTATCGTTGCTATCGGGTTGCCACATTGCGCGAGGCCCAGCTGGAGCGCGTGCGTTCGCGCGGGTACTCGTTTCAACAAGAAGTGCTGTATCGCTGCCGCAAGGCGGGCGGCAAAATCGGCGAGACGCCCATCGTGTTCGAGAACCGCCGGGCGGGGAAATCGAAGGTCAATGTCCACGAAGCCCTGCGTTCCCTCGCCATGATTTTCCGCATCGGCGTGCCGGCGTTCTTTGGGCTGGATTGAGGCCGCAAGTCGGTTACATCAGGCGCACGCTGTTCGGTCCCAAGATCGCTTCCAGTTCCTCCTGGGGAAACGTAGCGGGGTTGACGGCGAAGTCGCGGCTGAGTTTCAGAACACAGGACTTGCCCGCACCGTCCTTCACGGTCAGAAACACCGGGCATGGTCCCGGCGCCTGCCGCAGCACCTGGGCGAGACGATCGACGTCCTCTGGCGGCGTGCGACCCAGGCGCAGCAGCAGATACAGGCCGCGCGCCAATTCGCGCCGCGCCTGTTCCAACGTCCAAATGCGGTTGATAACCAGCGTCGGCTCGTCGCGGCGACGATCGACTGTGCCTTTGACGATGTAGGGGATGTCGTCACGGATTTCCTCCTTGAAACGGGCGAAATCGTCCGGCCACATGACGCATTTGGCTGAGCCGCTCAGGTCTTCGATGCGGGCAAGGAAATAGCGGCTGTTGCCGTTGCGCGCTTTCTGGGTGGTTTTGAAGGCGATTTGCGTGAACATGCCGGCGAGGGTCGCTTCCTGATCGGCGGGCAAGTGCCTCATCTCTTCGGCGGTGTGGCTGCGATAGCGGGCCAGGAGTTTCTCGTTTTGCGCCAGCGGATGGCTGGAAAGATAGAAGTCGAGTGCTTCTTTCTCATACTTGAGCTTGTCGGTCTCTGTCCAGGGCGGTACATCGGGTAGAGGCGCCTTTGTCTCCGCTGCTGCAACGGTTAGTCCCTCCGTGGTGAAAGCGTCGAACAGATTGCGCTGTCCCAAACGTTGATCCGCCTGGCGTTGGGTCGCCGACTGAATGGCGCGTGGCAGGACATTCATCAGCTGCGCGCGATGCTCGCCCAGACAATCGAGCGCCCCCGCTTTGATCAGCCGTTCGATGGCTGCTCGATTGAGGATGCGCAGATCGACGCGTTCGCAAAAGTCGAAAATGTCCTTAAAGCGTCCGCCCTCGTTGCGGGCGCGGACGATCTCTTCGGAGGAATGGCGGCCGACTCCCTTAATGGCGGTCAGGCCGAAGACGATCTTGCCGTCGTAGACGGTGAACTCGCTCTCGCTGACGTTGACATCCGGCGGCAGCACGGCGACCCCCATCTTGCGGGCGTCGGCGATGTGGTCCACCATGACCTCGCGCTTGTTGGCGTCGTCGATTTCGCTGGACAAGAGCGCTGCCATGAACTCCGGCGTGTAGTGGGTCTTGAGGTAAGCAGTTTGATAAGCAATGAGGGCGTAGGCCGCACTATGGCTGGCATTGAAGCCGTAGCCGCCGAAGTACAAAATAAGATCGAAAATGTCCTTGGCAGTCGCTTCGTTGACGCCGCGCTCCACGGCGCCTTTAAGGAATTCCGCACGGCGCTGTTCGATAATGTCCTGCTTCTTCTTGCTGATGGCTTTGATACAAGCGTAGGCGCTGGAAAGCTCGATTCCACCCAAGCGGTTGAGGATGCGCATGACATCTTCTTGGTAAACCATGATGCCGTAGGTCTTGCCCAAGATCTCTTCCATCACCGGATGCGGATAAACCGGCTTCTCACGGCCGTGCTTGCGGTTGACATAGGCATCGACCATGCCGCCTTGCAGAGGACCTGGCCGATACAGGGCGATGGTGGCAATAATGTCACGGAAGTTGTCCGGCTTCATCCGTTTACTCAGTTCACGGATGCCGTCGTTTTCAAGCTGAAAGACGCCTTTGGCGTCGCCACGCTGCAACAGCTGATACGTCTCCGGGTCATCGAGCGGCAGTTTGTAGATGTCGATCTTTTCGCCGCGCGTTTTGGCGATCAGCCGCACCGCCTTGTTGAGCAATGTAAGGGTCCGCAGACCGAGAAAGTCCATTTTAAGCAGGCCGACTTTCTCCAAATCTCCCATGACCCATTGGGTAGTGACGACGGCCTCATTACCGCGCGCACCAGCATCCTCGCCCTTGCGGACCACGCGCTGCAACGGTACGTAATCGCTTAAGGGGCCGTTGGCAATGACGACGCCTGCGGCATGAGTGCCGGCGTTGCGATTGGTGCCCTCCAGTTTGCGGGCAATGTCGATCAGCTCGCGCACCTGCGGATCGGACTGATACGCTTGCCGCAGTTCGGCGCTCTGCTCCAGCGCTTCATCGAGCGTAATGCCGAGCGTCTTGGGCACCATATTGGTCAATTGGGTGACGCGCTCGAGCGGCACGTCGAGGACGCGGCCCACATCTTTGATGGCGGCGCGGGCGGCCAAGGTGCCGAAGGTGCCGATCTGCGCTACGCTCTCTTCGCCGTATTTGCGCTTGACGTAGGCGATCACTTCCTCGCGGCGTTCTTGACAAAAATCGATGTCGATGTCCGGCGCCTCGGAACGGTTGGGATCGAGAAAACGCTCGAAGAGCAAGTCGTATTCCAGCGGATCGACGTGGCTAAGTTTGAGGACATAGCTGACCAGAGCGCCGCAGCCGGAGCCGCGCGCACTGCATGGAATGCCGTTTTCCACGGCAAAACGCACAAAGTCCCAGACGATGAGGAAGTAACTGGCGAAGCCCATCCGGCAGATGATGCTCAGCTCATGTTCCAATCGCTCGCGCGCCGTCTGGGAGGGATTGTCGCCGTAACGCTCCCGCAGGCCTTTCTCACACAATTCACGCAGGTACGTTTCCGACGTCTTCCCGTCCGGCGGCGTGAACACGGGGAAATGGCGGGTATGCAATGGCAGCTGGATGTCCACGCTATCGGCGATCTCTTGACTGCGGCGAACCGCGTCCGGCAGCTCTGGGAAACGGCGATACATTTCCTCCGGTCCGCAGACGAAGAACTGATCGACCATATTGCCGTCGTTGTTGCCATAGCGCAGACGGTTGGGATCTTTGAGCGTTTTGCCGGTATTGATGCATAGCAGCACGTCATGCGCCTGAGCATCCTCCTGCCGCAGATAGTGGGCGTCGGAAGTGGCGACGAGCGGCAGCCCCATCTTATTGGCGATGTCCCGGGCGCCCTCGGCGCACTGCCGCTGTATGTCGAGATTATTGTTCTGCACTTCGATGTAGAAGTCGTTGCCGAACAGCTGCGCGAACCAGGCGCAGAGCTTTTCCGCCTCCTGCATCTGGCCTTTAAGGATCAACTCGCTGAACTCGGAATTGGCGCAACCAGATAAACAAATGATCCCTTCATGATGGTTGGCCAATAGCTCCTTGTCGATGCGCGGGACATAGTAGTAGCCCTCCAGGTAAGCGATGCTGGCCATCTTGATGAGGTTCTTGAAGCCGACGGCATTTTTGGCCAGCAGCGTCAGGTGATAGCCCGCTTCGCCGCGCTTCTTGGCCTCGCGCTCCTGGCGCTTGCCGGGAGCGACGTAGGCCTCGTAGCCGATGATTGGATTAATGCCGGCCTCTCGGCAGGCGAGGTAAAACTCGATGGCCCCGAAAAGATTGCCGTGGTCGGTGAGGGCACAGGCGTTCATGCCCAGCTTCTTGACATGGGCCACCAACTCCGGCACGCGGTTGGCGCCATCGAGCAAGCTGTAGTGGCTATGACAATGCAAATGGACGAACGGACTTTGCGACATGCATGAATTCCCTAGTCCTATGACTTCCGACAAGCCGCAGAAAGACACATTCCCGTCTTGCCGCAGGCCATAGAAACATAAAACCATCCCCCCAGCGCGCACGCAAGTCTAGCAGGCGTCGGACTGCTTCTGGATAGTCGTGCAGGGAACAGGTCCGGCTTGAGATCATTCCTCGAGCACATCCGGCTCGGCGATGGCGCGGACATAGCGCGCCAGAATCATTTGCAGGGCCAGTACGCGCTGCCAATCGGCATAGCGGAGGGTGATGAGGGAACCTTCTTCGTTGGTATTGATGTTCTCAATCGCCCCGCTCAAATGGCGGTGAAGGAAATCAAGCAATTCCGCAAGCCGGGCGGCCTGCGCCGGTGTCATTTTCTGCGGCAACGGCGGCAACGGTCGGCAGCCCAGAAATAGCGTTCCTGCCGTTGCTGTGATTTTGTCCTGCGGGTTCAGGTCGAAATCGATATCGTGATCGAACTGAAGCGCAAGGGCCTGGGCATGAACCGTAGCCGACAGAAGACTGGGGCCCACGTTGCCGGAAGTCGGCGTACTGAGACCAGTCAGGACAGAGATACGATCCTTGATCTCTTGTTCCGAGCCGAACAGCAACAGCGATTTGCCGACACCGATGCGATCGCCAGGACGCAGGCGGCGAATCTGCACCACATTCCCATTGACACGCGTGCCATTGGTACTCTCCAGATCGGTGAGGATGATCTCGCCGTTATCGTACTGGACTTTGGCGTGATAGCGGCTGACGCGCTCATCATTGAGACGGAGTGAGTTGCCTTCCTCACGGCCGATGGTGACCGGTGTAGGCAGGTCACGGAAAATACGGCCTTTGTCGATTCCTTCGAGGACTTGAAACGTCACGACCGGCATGAGTGCGCCCCTCTTCTACCTCGCGGCAACGACACCACGGGAGGTGTTTGAGTTTTGCGTTGCTTTATAGCATTGTCAACCCCCAGGCCGCAAATGTCAATTCAGGACTAAGGGGCCGGCACGGCGGCAGATGGCGAAACCAACTCAATTGCCGTTTGGCGAATTGACGACTGCGTCTCTGAATGTGCTGGATCGTCTCGGTCAAATTGGCGCGGCCGTCAAGATATGCAAGCATCTCCTTGTAGCCCAACGCCTGCGCCGCCTCACGGCTGAGAGGGCGTTCTAGCCTTCGCAAGGCACGCACCTCTTCCACCAGCCCCTCAGCGATCATTTTTTCGACTCGCGCCTCGATACGCGCATACAGTTGCGAACGCGGCAGATCGAGGTAAAAGCAACGGCCTTCAGCAACTCTTGAGGAGACAGCGGACGAACGGGGCCATTGGGTTTGCCAAGCGCTAATAGGCCGGCCCGTCAACTCCCAGACTTCCAGAGCACGAATGATGCGGCGCACATCGTGGGGATGCAGACGAGCAGCACTGACGGGATCGACGGCGGCAAGCCGACCATGAAGCGCGGCCCCGCCGATTGCGGCAGCCTCCGCGCTCAGGCGGCGCCGGATCGATTCCTGGGCAGGCGGCCCCTCGAACAGTCCGTACAGCAACACTTTTAGATACAAAGGCGTGCCGCCGACGAACAGGGGCCGCTTACCGCGCCGGCAGATGTCGCGGCAGCATTCTTCGGCGCGCTTCAGCCACCAGGCGACGCTGGCTGACTCCCAAGGTTCGAGCACGTCGAGGAGATGGTGCGGGACGCGGCGGCGCGCTTCCGCAGTAGGCTTGGCCGTGCCGATGTCCATGCGGCGATACAGCGCCATCGAATCCATCGAGATGATTTCGGCGTCGAGACGCTCGGCCAAATCAAGGGCCAGTTGGCTTTTGCCGGAGCCGGTCGGGCCGGTGAGAATCAAGGCTTGCGGATATTCATCGAGAAGCATAAATCGTTTAGACAAATGGATCCGGACAATTCCCTTTCCGGATCGAAGGGCCGTTGGCGTGCCCTGATGCCCCTAATTATGGTCTGATGGCGTCGGTTTGTCCAGCTGCCAAGCTCTTCTCCTCTCAGCCACAACCAGCCGTGTGGCGCCAGCGACGCCCATCGGCAGCACCAGCAGCACCACGCCTGGCACTACAATCAGCAGCGCCCACAGTACGCCGAACAATGTGAAAGCACCGAAATTGCGGCCGACCCAGGCGAAGCGCTCTACCAGACCAACCCCGTGCATGGCTAGCGGATAATCGATGAAGTCCCATGCCAGCATCCAGCCGCACACCAGCACTTTCAACGGCACCGTCACCACCGTGGCGGGCGGAAAGAAAAAACCGATAAGAAAGAGGATCGCCAACAGCGGGCCGCCAATGAGCAGAGCAACGACGACGGCCGTGGTTGTGCTGACCAACGCGGCGACGAACGAAGCCCTCGGCGCAGCGGTGCCAATCAGGGCGATTTCCTGAGCATGTGCGATCGATTCCAGCGCGAAGCCGGACAACGGCTGCGCCAGGCCCAGGGCCAACAGCACCGCCGCGAAAAATCCTATTGCGATAAAAGCGATCCGCAATCCCCAGTAAGCGATCCGCCCCCAGACACCGGGGCCCGGATCGATCAGCCAACTGCTCAGATGGTGCGATCCCCAGTAAGCCGCCCCGAACAAGCCGCAAGACAATAGCACCAGCATCCCCACTGGCACTAGAGCATGGCCCCACACACGTGGCGTGGCGATCACGAAGCCTATCCCACCGAGGAACGCTTCCAAACCATTCAACATAGCACCTTACCAATGGAAGAGATCGCGGCCAAATGCGATCAACATATACACCAGGCCACCTTCGACCAGGAAGGCCAGCGTCCGGATGAAGCAATTGGGCAGAGAAGATGAATACACAGGAAATGTGTAGACGCCGCTCAAAAACGGATGCGCCGGCAGTTCTGTCTGGTTCCGCGTGCGCTCGGCGATCCGTTGACGCACCTGCTCGGCGAACAGGTCCGTTTGCGCTTCGAGCGGTGACGGTGCTGTTGGTCCGGCGCTTTCCCGCACCTCATACGGTTCGTACTCCTCCGGCAACATAGCAAAGCGTGAGCGGGCTGGTTTTTCCGGCGGCTCCGCTGGTGCAGCTGGCTGCTCCGCAGCGAAGCCGTAACCCTCGATTTCCTCCGCGCTGGGCGGCTGGTTTCCAGGCTTCGGCGGCGGCGGTTTCTTGGCCCAAGGAAAGCGTTTGCTTATCTGGTACTCGTGCTCTTCTTCATCCGGAATGGACCAGGGATCTTGCACTTCGGGTCTTGGTTTGCGTTTCTTTTTTTGCCGCGGCGGCGGCCGCTTCTCAGGCTTCGCCTTGGCTGGCGCTCGCGGAGGGGCTGGTAAGCGCTGGATGATGCAGGCGAGCCGGCCTAGCAGACGCGCGTAAATGAACAGTACCACGGCACTGACCACAGCCGCCATCGGTAGCAAGATGCCCCGGTCGCCGAACAGAGCGTAGTACCACAGCACGACAGCAATGCCAAGGAGAAAAGCGGTCTGCACGTAGAACACCAAAGCGGCGGGAGCAATGCGTAGAAAACACCGAAAAATAGTCCACCGGAACGGCACCCCGTGCGATTCGGCGCTCAGGGACGACAACAACCCAATGGGAAAAAACAACCACAATCCTGGCCCTGCCAACAGCAGCACGCGCAACACTCCTTCATCGGGTAGCCATACATGGCGCAGCAGCCGCGCCGCCAAGGCTGCCGGCGCCAGCCAGATGGTCAGCAATTCCAGAAGCTGCACGGCATGGCCGAGCCAATCCACATACGGCTCATTCGGCCAGACGATCTCGTCCTGTCCCAGACCTGTCTCTTGTACCACTACCAGTACACAGCGCGCGGCATATGCCAGCACACAGACGCCGACCATGATCGACGCGGCGAAGGTAATTACGAAAAAGATGGCAAGGCCCGCGTTACCCATAACTCCCCCCTTCGACCATTGTAGGGGTTGCGGGCTGGTCCTCCTATCGAGGACAAGGAGAGACTACACTTCCTGGCGGAAGAAATAGATACCAATCTGTCGCGGACGCTCCGGGCCAGCGTCCGATCGGCCCGCGTGGAGTAAAGTCAGGAAAGCGCCCGAAGGATTGCCTCGACATCGTAAACACAGCCACCCCATGTTCCGCCGCTGACACGCTGTAGTGCGGCCCACAAGCGCGTATCCGCCGGTAGATCGGGGTCAGGCTGCAAGTCCGGACGGGGCGGACGCCGCGCCAACACCCGTGCGCCTTCTTCGACGCCGAACAGATTTTCCCCCTCGCCGACCAGATCGATACTGCCTTCCAGGCGATTGCGGTCGATGACAATTTGAATGCGGTCCCCGTCGCGCACCTTGCCGATGGGACCGCCTGCCAACGCTTCCGGGCTGATGTGGCCGATGCACGCACCCGTTGAAACGCCGGAGAAACGTGCGTCGGTCAGCACAGCCACATGTTTGCCGAAGCTCAAGTGCTTGAGCGCCGAGGTGATCTGATAAATTTCCTCCATCCCCGCTCCCATAGGTCCGCGACAGATGAGGACGAGAACGTCACCGGGTTGGATGTGGTCGGCCCCCTGGCCCTTGATGGCGGCGATGGCAGCTTTTTCACTGGTGAACACCCGCGCCGGGCCGATCTTGCGATAAACGCCGTCGGCATCGATCACACTCGGGTCGATGGCCGTGCTCTTGATGACCGCACCTTCCGGCGCCAAGTTGCCGCGCGGAAACGTCACCGTTGAAGTCAAACCGCGCTGATGGGCGCGTTCGGGACTCAGGATGACGTCCTCAGGATCGACGCCGTCTTTGCGCTGCAATACCTGCCGCAATCGCTGCCGACGCTGGGACTGCTCCCACCAGTCGAGGACGCGATCAAGCGGTTCACCACTGACGGTCAGGCAGCCGCCGTCCAGCAGGCCCAGCCGCCGCAAGTGCAACATAACTTCGGGCACGCCACCAGCCAGGAAGACGCGCACCGTCGGATGGCCCACCGGTCCGTTCGGCAGAGCATCAACCAGGCGCGGCACTCGGCGATTGATAGCGATCCAGTCCTCCACAGTGGGGCGGCGCAGACCGGCATGGTAGGCGATGGCAGGAATGTGCAGCAGCAGGTTCGTCGAACCGCCGAAGGCCGCATGGACGGCCATCGCATTGCGCAAGGCGGCATCGGTCAGGATGTGGCGAAGGTGGATTTTTCGTCTCTGCAAATGCTCGATAGCACGGGCAGAGCGGCGGGCCATGTCGAGCCAAATGGGTTGTCCAGACGGCGCGAGGGCAGAATGCGGCAACGAGAGACCGAGTGCTTCGCCAACGACCTGCGCCGTCGCGGCGGTGCCGAGGAACTGGCAACCCCCACCTGGCGAAGCGCAGGCGCGGCAACCCAACTCCGCTGCTTCTTGCAAGCTAATTTGCCCATGAGCGAAGCGCGCGCCGATGGTCTGGATCTTACCGGCGTCCTCGCCGTGTTCGGGCGGCAACGTCACGCCGCCCGGCACCAACACGCAAGGCAAATCGTGCATCGACGCCAGCGCCATCATCATCGCCGGCAAGCCTTTATCGCAGGTGGCCACGCCGATAACGCCGTGCCGCGTCGGAAGGGAGCGGATCAAACGCCGCAGCACCATCGCCGCATCGTTGCGATAGGGCAGACTGTCCATCATGCCCGTCGTGCCTTGAGAGCGACCATCGCATGGATCGGTGCAGAAGCCAGCGAACGGAATGCAGCCCAGCGCGCGCAGCTCTTCTGCCGCCGCTTTCATGAGCAAACCGACCTCCCAATGGCCGGTGTGATAACCCAGGGCGATCGGCCTGCCGTCGGCGTCACGCAGACCGCCGGAAGTGCTGAGCAACAGAAACTCACGGCGGCCCAACTCGCTTGGCTTCCACCCCATGCCGACATCCTGCGTCCAGCCGAACAGGTCGCCGCTGGGCGCTTGGCGCAGCAGTTCTTCGGTCAACGGCAAGGCGCCGGCAGGACCGGCGGCACACGTTTGCACATCGAAGAGAGAGGGATCGGACTCGACCACAGCAGAGAAACTGGGGGCAGGAGAGGGCCAGCCGCATTCGGCTCCCATGACAGTCTCCTTAACCTGGGGGGTACACCCACAGAACCAAACCGACTCTGGCGATTTTACCAGATATACGGGACACGAGTAGTTGGGGCCCTTTATTCTCCTCCCTGACGCACCGCCGGATTTATCCCGACGGTTTGTCCTCGGTGGGGAGAAGCCCCATCGCTTACTCCTATGCACTTTCGCCTTGCCTGCTCTCCGAGGCTCCCATCTTGCCGGGGCGGGGCAATCTCGCCAGTGAAAGTGTTGTTCTCTATGCTGAATAATGCATCGCTTCCTTCGACACTCACGCTATGCCAACGTTAAAGCCCAGGACCTCCCCAGGATCTCTCACTCATGCCGACGAAAGGATAAGCACTATGAATTGTGCCTCCCTATTTGTGGCTGCCGTTGCCCTCCTGTCCGAAGCGCAAGCCCAGAACATCAAACGCAACATCCCCTACGCTAATCCGGCACACGAGCGCCAGGTGCTCGATGTCTATTCGCCCCATAACGCAAAAGACCTGCCTGTGGTCTTCTGGATTCACGGCGGCGGTTGGCAAACCGGCGATAAATCGGATGTCCAGATCAAGCCGAAAGTTTTCATGGACAAGGGGTTTGTCTTTGTTTCTACCAACTACCGTCTTTTGCCGAGCGTCGATATGGCGACCCTCGTGCGCGACATCGCCAAATCCATCCGCTGGGTGCATGACCACATCGCGGAATACGGAGGCGATCCTACGCGCCTTTTCATCATGGGACATTCTGCCGGAGCGCAGTTGGCGGCGTTAATCTGTATCGATGATCGCTATTTGAAGGCCGAGGGCCTCTCCTTGGCCCTCCTCAAAGGCTGCGTGCCTGTTGATGGAGACACCTACGATATACCAGCGATCATTGAGACGGCAGAAACACGGCGTCGTGTGCATGGTCTGCCGCAAGCGAAGTTCGGTCATCGGGAAAAGTTCGGCAACGATCCAGCGAAGCATCGAGACTTCTCGGCGGTCACGCATGTGGCCAAGGACAAAGGGATTCCTCCGTTCTTGATCCTGCATGTTGCCGAGCATCCGGACACCAGTGCGCAAGCACAGCGGTTGGCTAACGCGCTGAAAGAGGCCGGCGTTCCTGTCCAGGTCTTCGGCGCCCGAGAGACCACCCACAACAAGATTAACGCAAACCTCGGTTTGCCGGACGATCCGGCGACAAAGGCGCTATTTGAATTCCTGGAAAAAGAACGAAAAAAGTAACAGCTAAAGGCCTGTTGGCAAACCAATCCAGATGGAAACGGGGCAAACAGAGGGGCCATGAAACGCAAACCCTACTCCACCGACTAGCTTTCCTGACGCTATGTTTTACGAACCCGCCGCATATTGTATAAATCTGCCGCGCCAGCAAGGAACTGCTTCCCCTTGCTAGCGCGGCAGGTTGTTACGAGGCGGATCCTTACTTGCTATAACAAGCATGACCGACGATTCGTTGGACGTTGGAGCCTATTTTCCGCGGCCCGGAGAAACCCACGCATGCTCGATCCGGTTCGGCAAGAGGTCATCGCCTTGGCCAGCACAGTAGTGGTCAAGGTGGGCACCAATGTCCTCGCCCAGGAGGACGGCACGCTCGATCTCCAGCGTTTGCAAGCGCTGGCCGATCAGCTCCAGCGCCTGCGCCTCGGGGGCCGAAAAGTCGCCCTGGTCAGCTCCGGGGCCATCGGCGCGGGCATGGCCCGGCTCGGCCTGACGCGGCGCCCTACCGATCTGCGGCAACTGCAAGCCTGTGCTGCCGTCGGACAGGCGCTGCTCATGCGCGCCTACGAGGACTGCCTGGCCCGTCACGGCATACCTACGGCCCAGATCCTCTTGACCGCGGGCGATTTCGACAATCGCAGCCGCTATCTCAATGCCCGCAACACCATTCTGACGCTGTTCGAGCACGGCTGCCTTCCCATTATCAATGAGAACGACACCATCAGTGTGGCCGAAATCCGTTTCGGCGATAACGATCACCTGGCCGCGCTGGTGACCAACCTCCTGCAAGCACCGCTGCTCATCCTGCTGACCGTCGTGGACGGCCTATACGCAGGCGATCCCCACAGCAATCCCTCTGCGCCGCTGTTGACCACCGTGCCGGCCATCGACGCTTCTATCCTGGAGAAGGCCGGCAGCAGCCGCAGCGCCCTGGGTTCCGGAGGAATGCGAAGCAAACTGCGCGCAGCCCGTCTGGCGACGGTAGCCGGCGAATCGGTGCTGATAGCCAACGGCCGCGTGCCCAACGTCCTCGATGCCATCTTTCGGGCCGAGCCGGTCGGCACGCTGTTTTTGCCTCACGATCGCACGATGCCGGCCTGGAAACGCTGGCTCGGCTACACAGCCCGGCCGTGCGGCCGGCTCATCGTCGACGCGGGAGCACGACAGGCCGTCCAACACCACGGCCGAAGCCTGTTGCCCATCGGCGTCGTCCAGGTCAGCGGCACGTTCCGCAAGGGCGATGTCGTCACTTTATTAGACGTTGCAGGCGTCGAATTTGCGCGCGGACTGAGCAATTATTCTTCCAGCGACATCGAACGCATCCGCGGCCTGCGCAGCGAACAGGTGCGCGAAGTGATCGGCGCTTCCGCCTACGAGGAGGTCGTCCATCGCGACAATTTGGTGGTGATCGGGTGATTTATGTCCACAACGCGCCAGCAAATGCTTCAGCGCATCCGGGAGGCGGCGATTGCGAGCAATCGCGCCGGCGGCAGCCCTGCACCGCTTCCCGAACGTGGCCAGGTCGGTTATCAGGGCGGGGGCGCCGATCCGCTGGCGCGTTTCCAGGCGGCCTTCACCGCTGCCGGCGGAACGCTGCACGTCGTCGCTGATGCCGCCGCCGCCGTCGAGGCGATCCAGGAGCTAGTGCGCGCGCGTTCAATTCGCCGTGTACTGCTGGGCCGCAGCGAGGTATTGGACACGCTGCCGATTGGCGAACCCTTACGGGCCAGCGGGGTCGAGATCGTTGATGCTCTCGACAGAAGTAAGGAATGGTTTGCGGCGGAGCTGGGATTATCGGGGGTGGATTATCTGATCGCCGAAACCGGCAGCGTGGTGCTGGCGAGCCGTCCCGAACAGCCGCGCTCGCTCAGTTTGTTGCCGCCCATTCACATCGCCGTAGCCCAGCGCCGGCAGCTGTTGCCTGACCTCTTCGACTTGTTCTCGGTGCTTGGCCCTCATCGAGAAGACCTGCCGGCCTGCTTATCGATCATTACCGGGCCGAGCAAAACAGGCGACATCGAGCTACGGCTGGTGACCGGCGTTCATGGTCCGGGCGAAATCCATGTCGTGTTGCTTGATTCCAAATAGACTTCGCTTCGCTGTGGACCGCAGGCGAGCGCGGGCGCGCGTACCTGAAGCCCACAGCGAAACAGTTACCTGGGGCCGCTGGTTTGGAGCGTCGGACGAAAGGTGCGCGGGCGAAAACAAAGCGGAGGACGACAGTTCTGGCTGATTTCGCGCAGGGCCTGAACAAAGGCGCGACAACTGGGCCAGCGCGAATCGGGATGCGGGTGCAGCGCCCGAGCGATGATGGGAAGCTCGCGCTCGCGCAATTTCGTCAGATCGACCGGCAGCCCCGAAGGCGGCGCATCTTCCGAGGAAGCGTCCCAGAAGGGCCGATCGCCGGCACATAGGTGCAAAAAAGTGATGCACAGGGCGAATTGATCGGTGCCAATGGCGGCCTGGCCCTTAAACAGTTCGGGAGCGGCATAAGGCGGCGTGCCCCGCCAGCTGGAGCGATGCGTCTGCCAGCTTGTGCCGGCGCACAGGCCGAAATCGGCAATCTTCAGGCAATCGCCCAGCAACAATAAATTGCTGGGTTTGATGTCGCAATGCTGCAAGCCGCGCGAAGCGGGATTGACCCCCGGCAGCTTCAGCTCGGTCAAGAAATCCAGGCCCTCCGCCGCCTGCTCCAACAGTTCGAGCAGATGGTCGATGGGGATGTTCTTGCCGGTTTCGTCCAGATAGACCTGCCGCAAATCTTCCAGGTTGCCGTCAGCGCGTTCCATGCTGAGAACGATGTAGTGGGCCGTGGCATGAACGCCGTACAGGCGGATGAAATGCGGATGATCCAGCTCGCTTAAGCCGCGGAGCACGCGGATTTCGCTGCTGATAAGCGATGGGGAAGCGGCGCGGCAATCCAGGAATTTGAGGGCGACGAGTTTTCCGTCCGGCCCTTGCGCTTCCCAAACTTCGCCAAAGGATCCCGCTCCTAGCCGCCCGGTGAGGCGATGCCCCGGAATCGGTTGCGAACCTACTTCGAGCATGCGCGAATTCCGAATACATGCGGGGAGAAGCTGGAGTTTGGAGGGGACCGGCGAGCCACTGTCCCGCCGGAGGGGATAAATGCCGTCTCTAAAGAATAGGTTGTGGTTTGGAGATGGCAAACAAAAATCCGCGCGGTCTCCCAAACGGGTGGGGGAGGGTTGGGGTGGGGGGGAGTTGTGCCCAATTCAACCGTGCCCAGTATATTTGCCGGCTTGCTCGCCTGTGTGGCGTGAATACACTACGGACTACGGACCCCGGACCCCGAGCTTTTACCAGGAGGCCAGAGGATGATGCGACGCGCTTGTTGGTTTTTGTCTTTGTTGCCGCTTTTCGTCCTCGTTTGGACGTATGCCGAGGAGGCCAACGCCAAAGAGCCACGCCTTTGGCGCGGTATCGATACGGCAGGCATGGATCTTTCTTGCAAACCCTGGGACGACTTCTATCAATACGCCAACGGGAAATGGATCGCTGAGACGGACATTCCGGCGGATCGTCCCGCTGTTTTCGTGTTCACGCTGTTGGCCAAGCGCAACCGCGAGCAGCTGCGTAAGACCCTCGAAGAAGCAGCCCAGGACAAGAATGCGCCCAAAGATAGCATCCGCTGGAAAGTCGGTGCTTTCTATCGCAGCGGCATGGACGAAAAGAAAATCGAAGAGCAGGGCGCCAAGCCGCTGCAAGGCGAGTTGGAGCGCATCGCCGCCCTCAAGGACAGAAAGGATTTGCTGCCGGCCCTGGCCCGGCTGCACCTGGTTGGCCCCTCCGCCGCTTTCGCTTTCGCTTCAACGCCCGATTTGAAAAACAGCCGCCGCGTCATCGCCGAGTGGTCGCAGGGCGGCCTGAGCTTGCCCGACCGCGATTACTATCTCAAAGACGACGCCCGGCTCAAGAAAATCCGCCATGAATACCTCGCCCATATCGCCAAGATGTTCGAGTTGCTCGGCGACAAGCGCGCGGATGCTGAGCGTGCGGCCCAGACCGTACTGGCCTTCGAGACGCGGTTGGCCAAGGCGTCGCGGGCGCGGGCTGATCTGCGCGATCCCTACCGCAATTATCATCTCATGAGCGTCGCCGACATGGAGAAGGAAACGCCCGGCGTCTCCTGGAAATCGTATTTCCAGGCGCTGGGCTTGGGTGATTTGCACGAGTTGACCGTCGGCCAGCCGGACTTCCTCAAGGAGGTCGGGCAAATGATCGTTCAGACGCCGCTGGAGGACTGGAAGGTTTACCTGCGCTGGAAGCTGCTCACCAGCTACGCCGACAAGCTCAGCGCGCCATTCGTCGAAGAAGATTTCCATTTCAAGGGCACGGTGCTGACCGGCACGCCGCGCAATCTGCCGCGCTGGGAGCGCATTGTGCAAGCTACCGATCACCTGCTCGGCGAAGCACTGGGGCAGCTCTATGTCGAGAAACATTTTCCGCCGGAAGCAAGGGACAAAGCCGAGGCATTGGTGGCCAATCTCAAAGCCACGCTCCGCGAGCGCCTGGCCAAACTCGATTGGATGCAGCCGAAAACGCGCCAAGAAGCGCTGCGTAAACTCGATGCGATGGCGGTGAAGATCGGCCATCCGGTCAAATGGCGCGATTATTCCGGCCTGGCCGTGGACCGTGACGTATACGTCCTCAATGTGATGCAAGCCCAAGAGTTCCAGACGCGCTTCGACCTGGACAAGATCGGCAAGCCC
Organism: Planctomycetota bacterium; assembly: GCA_021324515.1. Taxonomy (GTDB): domain Bacteria; phylum Planctomycetota; class Planctomycetia; order Gemmatales; family Gemmataceae; genus JAJPHU01. Next base: position 14,102 of record JAJPIY010000101.1, on the reverse strand, counting down.
GTCGATCGCACGCAATGGGAGATGACGCCGCCGACCGTCAACGCCTACTACAATCCCAGCCTCAATGAGATCGTCTTTCCCGCCGGCATTCTGCAACCGCCTTTCTTCGATGCCAAGGCCGACGACGCCGTCAACTACGGCGGCATCGGCATGGTGATCGGCCACGAGCTGACGCACGGTTTCGACGATCAGGGCCGCAAGTTCGACGCCGACGGCAACCTGCGCGACTGGTGGACTCCGCAGGATGCCGAGACCTACAAGAAACGCGCCCAAGAGATCCGCGAACAATATAGCAAATATGTCCCCATTGACGATCTTGCTATCAACGGTGAACAAACGCTGGGCGAAAATATAGCCGATCTGGGCGGTCTGAAAATCTCTTATCTCGCTTTTAAGAAAGCCCTCCAGGGCAAGCCGGCGCCGGCCAAGATCGACGGCTTTACGCCTGAGCAGCGGTTCTTTTTGTCCTACGCCATGATCTGGCGAGCTGCCGTCCGTGATGAGTTTTTGCGACGGCAAGTGCGGACGGACTTTCATTCGCCGGCGCGCTTCCGGGTACTTGGTCCCTTGTATAATACGCCGGAGTTTTTCGAGGCGTTCCCGGCCCCGGAAGAGGCTGTGCGCAATAAACTCAACCCCAAACCTGTTGTGATCTGGTAAAACAACGAGCCGGAAGCGTAAGCGGCGGAAAGTAGCCGTCCTTTACGCTTCCGGCCCTTGCCCTCACCCTCAAAGGAGTCCCCTACCATGATGCGACGCTTGTTTGCAGCTAGCACAGCGGTGCTGCTGGTCCTGGCCATTACCGGCCTCGCTGACGACAAAAAGCAAATTCACGTGCTCATCATCACCGGCGACCACGGCCATGATTGGAAGGCAACCACGCCTTTCATCAAAGATTTTCTCACCAAGGCCGGCATGAAAGTGGACGTGACCGAAACACCCCGCAAAGATTTGACCGCCGAAAACTTGGCCAAATACGATGTGTTGCTGCTCAACTACAAGGACACGAAAAAAGGCGCGCCGGACACACGCTGGTCGGAAGAGAACAAACAAGCCTTCGCCGATGCCGTCAAGGGCGGCAAGGGTTTGTTGGTCTATCACCATGCTTCTTCAGCGTTTGTCGGCGGCAGCGCGTTCGACAAGGAATTCGAGCGCATCATCGCCGGCGGCTGGCGCAAGCAAGGCAATCACGGCAAACGTCATGTCTTCACCGTTCGCATTGTCAACAAGGACCATCCGATCACCCAAGACATGCCGGGCGCATTTCGACATAGCAACGATGAGCTATATCAAAACTCTGTAATGTTTCCCGACAGTATCGTGCTGGCCACGGCCTATTCCGACAAGAACATCGACCCGAAAAACAGCGGCAAGGATGAGCCGGTAGTATGGGTGTCCCACTTCGGCAAAGGCCGCGTCTGCGAAAACGTCCTCGGCCACGATGTCGAAGCCATGAAAAGCCCCGGCTTCCAGGCGCTAATGATTCGCGGCATCGAATGGTGCGCCACGGGCAAAGTCCAATCCCCTGTACCGGCCGAATTGCCAAGATGAACGATCAAACCGCCCAGACGCCACGGACGCCAAGACAAGAATGAGAAAAGAAGAGAAAGGAAATGCACATATGTGGAGACAACTATCTACTTTGTTTCGGCCCGCGTTTCTTTCCTGGCGTCCTTGGCGCCTTGGCGGTTTCCTCTTGTGTCATCTGGTCGCCTTGTCCGCCGCCCAGGCCGACGATCCCTGGGTCGTCTACAACGGAGGCGACGGGCCAGGCCAAGGCAAGCACATCGTCCTTGTCAGCGGCGATGAAGAGTATCGCTCCGAGGAAGCGCTGCCGCAGCTCGGTAAAATTTTGGCCCAGCATCATGGTTTCACCTGTACGGTGCTGTTCGCTGTCGATCCTGCCGACGGCACTATCAATCCCAACAAGAACGACAACATTCCCGGTCTGGAAGCGCTCCGAAACGCCGATCTGCTGGTGCTCTTCACGCGCTTTCGCAATCTGCCGGACGAACAGATGAAACACATCGTCGAGTACGTCGAATCGGGCCGGCCCATCCTCGGCATGCGCACGGCGACCCACGCTTTCAACCTCAAGAGCAAGACCTATGCGAAATATTCATGGAACAGTAGGATCGAGTGGCAAGGCGGCTTCGGCCGGCAAGTCCTTGGTGAAACATGGGTCGCTCACTGGGGCAAGCACGGCCAGCAAAGCACGCGCGGCATCCTCGTTAAGGAAGCGAAAGACCATCCCATCCTCCGCGGTATTCACGACGGCGACATCTGGGGGCCGACGGATGTTTATGAGGTCCACTTGACAAAGGCGTGCCAACCGCTGGTCCTCGGTCAGGTGCTTCAGGGCATGAAACCGACCGATCCGCCCGTAGAAGGCAAGAAGAACGATCCCATGATGCCGATCGCCTGGACCAGGACTTATCGGAGCGCCACGGGCAAAACGGGCCGTGTCTTCACAACGACGATGGGGGCGTCACAGGATCTCCAGAGCGAGGGACTGCGGCGCTTGCTCGTCAACGCCGCCTATTGGGCCGTTGGTATGGAGGACAAAATCCCGGCCCAATCCAAGGTGCAACTGGTAGGCGAGTATAAACCGTTGCCATTCGGTTTTGGGGGTTACAAGAAAGGAGTCAAGCCTTCCGATCTCGCCATGAAATAGCGGCTAGGAAGAGAAGGTCAAGGCCGCCTGAGCCTTGAGTCTGCCGTTGGATTTGGGCAAACGTGACGGCTTAAGTGCTGGCGGGTTTTTCCCTGCTCTCATGGGGGAGAGTTCGGATGGGGAGAGGACGCTTTCGCCTGCCGGTGCCTTATTATTCCCTCACCCCTGCCCTTTTCCTCAAGAGAGGAGGGAGTTGTATCTGGTAGTTCTTAGCTAGTGGTCCAGCTTTCGGGCCCTACTGCAAGCACTGCGTTGCCAGAGACGCCAGCTGGCGAGCGCGAGTTTCTTCGCTGTTCCGTGCAAGAAGGGCACGCGCTGGAGCGTTTCATTCAATTTATCGGCGATCCGGTAGCGTAGGACCACCGCTTCCTCATCCATCGGAGCAGCCCGCTCTTCCAAGCGAGCCCGCCGATAACTTTCCAAGAGAGCTGTCAGCCGCTCTCCGCCGCTATTGAGGCTGAACGGCACCTTGCGGTTTTCGCCGATCTTCACGGGAATGGGGCAGATCGGTACGCGACTACCGATTTTCTCGAGAAAAACGCCGTCGGCATGCGTGATGACCGCACGATCCTCCGGCCAAAATTCGCCATCTGGGAATAAGTCAAACAGCTCGGCCTTATGGCATACTTGCAAATAATCCACCTGGCAGTCCAGCGGCCCGCCGCCGCAACAGCTTCCCTTCACTTCCTTGGCGAGCAACTCCTGATATATCAACTTTTCCCCCTCCGGGGTGACAGCCGACATATCGATGGAAGCGTACATGGCCTTGGCCTCCGGGTGGGTTTGGACGAAATCGGAAAACGTCTGAAAAGCATTGGGATAAAAAAGGTCGTCGTCGCACAGGTAGACGACGAATGCACCATTGAGCAATTTCTTACGAAAGCATTCGTTGAAGCACCACGAAGCGATGGTTTTCGTCTGCCGCAATTCCTCCGTCTCCCAGGAACGAACTAAGCGAAAGCGCGGATCTTTCAACGCCGGCAGGGTCGAAAAAAAACCTTGATCGTACAAAACGCCGCTGTCAAAGACAACGGCTTCCCAATCGGGAAATGTCTGGGCGAGCAGACTGTCGATCGCTTCGCGGACATAAGCTGCCTTATTATGACTTAAAAGGATGCAGGAGATAAAAGGCATGGTTGTCCTCATTGTTGGGAAGGAGGAAGGACAAAGAAAGAACCGGTATAGCACCCGCCTCTGTAGCGAATCAAGCCGAATCCAGAAGGGGGAGCTACCGTTCGATCGGGGTTAGCACCCCAAGGCGAGCGGGGGGTGTGACCCCCCCCGGTAGCACAACCGGGGGGTTCACACCCCCCGCTCGCCTCGGGTCTACCGGGGGGTGTGACCCCCCCCGGTAGCACAACCGGGGGGTTCACACCCCCCCGCTCGCCTCGGGTCTACCGGCGATACGCTTGATCTTTTCAATCTCGACAAAGCCGTCGCCGAAACCAAGCAATTCTTCGCCGCGCAGATGGTTCTCGCGCAAGAGCCGTTCAATCACCATCTGTTTCGAGAAGCGGCGATAATCGTCGAGTGCTCCGTAGATGTGTTCACCGAAATACTCGGTCAGGTCGAGCAAGGCCGCTTCTTGTTCGTCCCTCCACTGGGTCAGCCGCCCTGTGCCGGTATATCCACTACATTTATCATACTCTGTCCTGTCTCTCAATTTCTTGGGCCGAACTTGGGCAATCTGGGTTCCGGCGGACGGGCCTCTCGCTGTTATATTTGTTTCGGAGCAATCGCGGAAAAACGAGCCGATAGCGTCAGCGATGGGGAGGCGGGAATGCGCATCAGCGATTACCTGACCGAACAGCAGATCGCCTTCGAGCGGCTGCCTCATCCACCGGCGTATTCGGCCCAGAAGCGGGCCAAGTATCTGCGTCTGCCCGGCCGTCAGGTGGCCAAGTCGGTATTGCTGGCCGGCCCGTCGGGCTATCTCCTGGCGGTGTTGCCGGCGACGCATCACGTGGATACCCAGGTGTTGGCCGAGCATTTGGGCGGCCCGGTGCGTCTGGCCGACGACCGCGAAATCGCTGCGGTTTTCCGGGATTGCGAATGGGGCGTGGTCTCGCCTTTCGGCACACGCTACGGTCTCACCACTCTGCTGGACGCCAGTATCCCAGCTGATGCGCCGTTGGTACTGGAGACACATACGCAATTCGAGTCGATCCGTCTGCTCTGCCGCGATTTCGAGCGCCTGGAACAACCGCGCCGCTTACCATTCGCTCGTCGCAGTCCAGACCGCAACCGTTAGAAAGCGGCCCTTTTGTAGCCGACAGGGAAGCTCCAACTTCAGCTTCCGCTCCCTTCTTTCCTGATGTTAAATTCATTCATGATCGAACAAGCGATTTACAGAGAACAGGCCGCCAACGCTCTTTGTTTGCTGGCTCGCTCTCCTGGTTTCCGCGATGATTGGTTGGCCGAGGCAAAGCGGTTGTGCGCCGGCTTCGGCGAACGACCGGCCGGTATCGCTTGTCCGGGCTGTGTGTTTGCCCGGCCGTTGGGCCGTCATCATGTCGCCATCGTTCAGGCTGCCGATCAGGGATCGGATGATACCGGCCGGCCCGGCGTGCTCGGTTTTTATCTGCTCGTTCTGCCGCGCTCGCTCTATGAGGAACTGGGTGGCGATCCTTTTTACATCGCTGAACAATTCCCGCCGCCCTGGCCAGCGCGCGGCGAGTTGCCCTCGCTGACCTGGTGCGCCGGCGCTCCGCCGCCGCGAACCGTGGCGATGCTTCAAAAGGTACTGAATGTCCCTTATAGCGCTACCTTGCTCGGCGGGGTGCAGATCCTTCTGGATGGCGGCCGGCTCGTCTTCGAGCGTCCGGCCCCGGATGCCGCCATCCTTCGCAGTTTGTGGGCGCTCTTGCCAACAAGCGAGCGAGCCAAACTGTGGCCGGCCAGCTTCGCGTTCAGCAATGTCCATCGGTTCGATGTCGTTGTCGTGCCGCGCCTAACGCCGCGCCTCGACCCGGAATTTGAGCATTACATCACCGAGGAGAAAGCCGGCGACTATCCCGAGGGCCGCTATGAGTGCAATCTGCAAAGCGCCATCGAAACCGGCGATCAAGAGGAAATCGACGCCCTGCTCCATTACAATCGCTCGCGGGGGCTTCGTCTGATTGTGATTTTGCTCCTCATCGTCATGGGGTTGTCTGTGGCCATGACTCACCTGCTTCCGGGACCGTCTGCCCCTCCACCCCCAACTGCTACAGGCAAGTCACCGTGAGGAAGTGTCCACCGAGAACGGCTTCGCATCGGTGAAGCAGCGGCGCCGGCTCTGCGACGAGTTCAAAACCTGGTCCCGGTCAGTTTGGAAAGAGGGATGGTTTGCTCCATAGAGGGAAACGGCCTTCTGCGGCTCGTCGGACCACAGCGGGAAGTGTCCTTGATAAGCAAGCAAACAGACGTCGTGTTCCAGACCTTCCAGCCCGTCGTGTTCTTTCTGATAATCGAGTAAGCGGCGCAGCTTGACTTGTGCTGGCGCTTCGTCCGCTTTCTCTTGTCCTGGAGCATGGCCCCAGACAATGCGGACGCCGGGCTTGGAGAACACTATTTCCCCCTCCGTTATCTCTATCTGGCTGCCATTGAGATGCAGTTGAGTCAGGTGCGCTTGAAGGAAAGCGGCGGTCTTGGCGGCGGCGACGACGCGCGCGTCGCCCCAATGGCTTCCGGTCGGTCCCGTGGGCTTAGCAACTTCCGTGATAAGGACCGGCAGGTGCGACGGCACCGCCGACTCCGGCAGCAGAACGCCGTGGCGATCGACCATTCGCCATCTCCCCTCCACCGACGGGATGGCGAGAACGGCTTGCCGATACGCTATCTCGACATGCACCCATGCTTGGCCCACAGCCACGCAGCCCACCGATTCTACCCACGGATGGGCGCGAAAGGCCCGGTGCAAGCGGGCGGTCAAATCTTCATCGAGCAGATGCAACGTCGCAGGCAGATGAGCCAGCGAACGCACTTCCTTGAGGAAAACAGCGCGCGACATGCCTTGGGGCGGCTGGCAATCGATGTCGGCGAAGGCAAGACAGTAGGCCACGCGGTCGTGCAGAGAGGCGCGAGCTGCCCGGCCTGCACCGATCACGGCCAGCAACAAAGCGAACCCACACAGGATCGGCGCGAGACCCTGCACGATCCATTTCTGCATGATGATCTCCTCTGCGGTTCGCTGCACTCTCAGAGGAGTGTATCCGCACTCTTCTACGGGGGGCAGCGAATCATCACCAGACTGTGATCTCCTGCTCCAGCGTGATGTTGAAACGCTCTTGGACCCGACTGCGCACCAGGTCAATCAAGCGTAACACATCGCGTGCGCTGGCGCCGGGGTGGACGATAAAGTAATTGGCATCGCGGTCGCTGACCTCGGCGCCACCAACGCGCGTACGAGCCAAGCCTGCCTGCTCGATAAGAGCGGCGGCCCGCAGGCCGCGCGGATCTTTAAAGATCCGCGCCGCTGCCTGGAAACTGAGCGGTTGCGACGTTTTGCGGGCGATCCATGCCTTACGCATGCGCTTGACGATGGCGTCGGTGCTGTCTGGTTCGAGCTGAAACCAGGCATTCAGCAACACGGGGTCGTCGAGATTGCTGGCATGTTCGCCGAAGCGCAGTTCATCGCGTTCGCGGATCTGCGTATTGCCGCTGTTGTCCATGACCTCAACCTGACGGACAAACTGGCCGATGTCGCCGTAGCGGTCTCCCGCATTGCAGCGCAGAGCGCCGCCAACGCTGCCGGGAATGCCTACCAACGTCTCGAAGCCGGCCAATCCATGCTGGGCGGCCTGAGCAATCAAGTCGGAGACGGCCACCCCGGTGCCTGCCTGAACACGGTTGCCTTCCACACGAATGACGGTGAAAGCAGGTTCGCTCAACCGCAGGACGGCCCCGCTCACGCCTTCATCGCGCACCAGCAAATTGCAGCCGCTGCCCAGTACGCGCAACGGCACACGTTCCTGAAAACAGCGCTGCACGAAGCGCGACAATTCGTCCCGTGAGCGAGGCTGTACCAACATCTCGGCCGGTCCGCCTACCTTCAAATACACATAAGGGGCCAGCGGCTCGTTGCGCCGGATAATATCGGCAAAATCGTCAAGGCCGGCCATGACGTACCCTCCTTCCTGTGAGCAATCGTTGTACATCATAAGGAGGGGGGGCGCACACGGTCAACGCGCGAATACCCCGAACCGGCCCTTTTGCCTCCTTCGGAGTGCGGATCGTGCCGAATAAACTGTTTACAAACCTTCGGCAGCAGGCGTAAATCTCATGGACAACGACTAAAGCCAGTTATACTACCCGCCGGTTACAACGGCACCTTTGTTGTCCTCCTTCCTCCTTGGGGAGGAGGGCTGCGGTGGAGGAAAAGGCCAGAAAACCAAGAGGGTTTATTCCCCCCCACCCTAACCCTCCTACCAGAGAGAGGAGAACCTTTCACCCCTACAAAGGGAAGAGAGGGAAAGGGCCACAATCAATCATGCGAAGTATAAAGGGATGCTGTGCTTACTCCAACGGTTGCAGTTGACGTACCCGGCTGCGCTCCAAGGTCAGCTCGCCCAGAAGCGCGTGCCGCAGGACCAGGCGCTGTTCGTCTTGCTTGGTCAGCACGCCTTCCAGTACGTCTGGCTCTGGACACAGCCCGGAGTACAGGAGCAAACGGACTTGCGCCCCTTCGTTTGCTTTCGGTAAGACAGCGGGGCGGCGAAACGAACAGCCGGATACCGCCGTCCACGGCAGCATACGTTTGCCGAAACGCCCTTCGATCTGGAGGAAATGCCGATCGACATGGAGAATGCGGCCGAACAGTTGATCGTCGTTGAGCAAACGAACCGTGTCCTGCTCGGCCTCGGCTGGCGGTCCTGGATGCTCATCCACGGCGCATTCAATGCATAACTCTGCCCAGGCTACCGCGCCGCGCAGTAGTTCGCGCCCCTCCACACGCTGACAACGGATTGTCACTTGTTGTAAACGCCCTCCCGGTCCTGCATCGAGGTTATGCCATAAAACGGCGTCATCGCAAGTCAGGCGTAGCGAATGTTCGCTGAACTGTACGATTAGCCGATGCCAACCGGGCGTCCGCTTCACCAGCCGCGCCGTGCCCGGCAGGCTGCCGGTATCGACGACGTAATGTTCGCCTTCTCCCGCGACGGTGACCCTGACACGCCGCCGGCTGTTTCTCTGTTGAAACAACAACTCGACCCTCCAGCGTGCCCCGCGCACTTGCCCGCGCTGTTGGAAATTGACGCCGACGCGCCCCGCCGTCAATGGTTTCGTCAGGGTGTAAGCCAAACTCTGTCCCGCAGCGCGCAACAGAAGCGCCCGCGTAGAGGCCCCCTCTTCTGCATCCGTGAGTTCGGGTCCACCCGTTGTTGTGAAGGCCTTCAGGTCATCGCGAAAGTCTTCATCGAGGACGATGCGCCAACCGGGCAATGACGAGAGGGAAGCGACCGCGGCGCGGGGCAATTCTAGCCGTGCCGCCCAGGCCGTACGCAAGCGTAAGACATCCTTATTGCCATCGAGGATTTGTCCTGTGATCCGTTGGCCGTCCCACAAACGTACACACCGGCCGCCGCCGGCGCGGAATAGTTCCGGCGCTTCCTCACCGGCCCGAAGCGCCGGCAAAAGATGCGCCAAGCACATAAGGCACAATACGGAGCGCAAAATAGGAAATACAAAATGCAAATCCGCCCTCATCCTCCGTAGGACCATCTCGAATAGGCCCAGACGACGCAGGCGAGTACGAAGAGTAGAAAACCAAAACCGGCCAGCGCCGCCGCCCCCGGCGAGAGGAGCGGATGGACCACTCGCATTCCGCTGTCTGCCGGGGGACATTCGACCCCCTCGAAGGCGGGACGCCAGAGGAAAAGCTGTTCCGGCGATTTTGCCGCCAACCGCGCCCGGCTCTGATAGAGGGCATAGGCCACCCCTGCAAGCAGCAGCAACGCCGACGCATAAACGGTCCAGGGGACGTCGCTGGGTTGCATTTCGATATTTTGCAGTTGCGGAACGCGGGTGATGAGGACAGCGCAGGAATTGTTGAGGGTGTGCAAAAGCATCGGCAACAGCAGCGACCGCGTCGTCAAGTAGACAAAGTGCAGCCATAAGCCCATGAGCATGGCCATCGTGCCCTGGCAAGGATCCAGATGAATGAAGCCGAACCAAAAGGACGTAGCGAAGATGCCCAAAACGACGCCGTAATTGCCGATCAAACCTCGGCCGAGAAAACCACGGCACCACAGCTCCTCGCCGATGCCCGGTCCCAGGCCAATCACCAAAACAGCAAAACCCCACGGCCATTTCGAGAAGATCTGGACCATTTCTTCCATGTCACTCAGGCCGAAGTCGGCGAGGCTGGGTACGTGGAAGAGTTTGCGGAGCAGATCGTAAGCAATGTTGGCCAGCAACACCAGGGCCGGGAAGCCGGCCAGCGCCAAGAGTGTGTGAGAAAGGGCTGGACGGCGCAGCGCCAATTGACGTTTCCAATCCCGACCGACAACAAGACGAATGATCAACCACGAAAAGCCAATGACCAGTAGCTCCGTAACGAAGAAAGCAATACCCAGAGCAATGGTCATCGCCTCGGACTTCAAAAGGTCCGCCGGTTTGCGCAATGCCTCCAGCGGAAGTGTATGGGGCGACAGCATGAACAAGCCGGTCATGACCACAACGACGAGGACCGCTCCAGGCACCTGGGTGACGAACAGAAACAGTAGGCACCACAACAGCGACCATCCCATGTTAGGGTGTGGCCAGCGCGGAGCTTGAGTGAGGGAGCGTTGTGGAAGTGCTATCTCCAGCTGCGGCTTCATTGCCCGGGTCTCGATCCGCTCCCATTTCAGCGGATAATCAGAAGGTTGCAGAGTGAGCGCGTCTTCCGCAGGTCGGTCGAAAGAAGGATCGTTCTCGGTCATGTCCAGGTACTCGCTCAGTAAGGGACCCATCCCCGACTATCCATCCAATTATATATCCACGGATGCCGCCACGGGTTCCAATTCCAGTAGTGTGCCGACAGTATCGACAGCGCCAAAAGGACAAGACACAAGGCCCGGCCGCCCCGCCTTTGTCCCAGGCGATCGGCGATCGGCAGCAGCGTCAACAACCACAAGGGCGACAGCCACATGAGCCAACGGGGGCCATTGCTCCAACCGCCGTAGTTGTCGCTTTTGCAAATATAGTAGCCGATTACCACCAGCGAAAGCAACGCAGTGCAACTGGCCAACTCCGCCCATTGGCGCGATGCTCTCTGAGGGGAGGAGGTCGGCCCCTTCAGGGTTGTCTCGGCGGGGGGGCGCCCTCGGCTTAGGCGCCAAATGCCCAGTCCCATGCCGCCCAGGGCTAACAAATAAATCGGCGTCAACGAAAACCAGCCATGATGCCCCAACAATAGATGAAACGCATATGCGCCCTTGTTTTCCCTGTGCTTTGCCCAATCGATGCCACGTTTGGATTGGTCGGGCAGGTTGCGCCAATGGCTGCCCTCGTATTCGTACCACTCTGTTCCGAATTTACTGTAGCCGAGGTTCCATTCGCCCAGTTCCGCATAATTCAGGGCCAACAGCGCCCCTACCGGTATGATCGCTGCGGGGACAAACGCCTTCCATGTCTGCCGCGGGAAGCGAATTAGCAACAACATCCCAAGTCCGGCCGCAAAAGCAGCAGCCGGCAGCTCGTTGGCTGCCGTGAAACCGGCGAAGAAGCCGGCCAAGGCGAACCCTCGCCAAGACGCTTCCGATGCCGACAGTATCTGCACCGCTGCATAAACAGCCACGACAACGCTACACGTCGCCAGGGTGTGATTGTTCAACGAGATAAGAAACGGTGTCACCAGCGTCCCAAAACACGCCGCTGCGACCCCAAAGATACGCCCCCAATCTGTCGTTCCCCAATGCTCGATTAAGCGCGTCAACAGCCACAGATAAAGGGTAAACGGCAGCAGATTGAAGGTCAGCAAGCAAACGCGGACGACAGCAAAGCACTGAGCCGAGTCACCGCTGAGCGACCAACCGAATGCCTTTTTCAGCAGCCAATATTCGCAAGCGACGAGAAATGTCAAGAGCGGCGGTTTCGTGGAATAGAATTCGAGTGTGTTCGGGTTGAGCATCTTGTCCACGCTCTGCCAGCCGTCCTCAAAGATGATGCCGCTGTCCTTGCCTGTTTGGCGGTCCCGCCGACCGATCACCCATGTTCCTTCGTCCACCAGGGCGCGGACGGCAGCCCAGCGTGAGCGGTCGTTGGAGCTAAATGTCGGCATGGGACGTGGTGGTGTGGCCGGCCAGGGCCGGCGATAATGTCCTGGATCATTCGGCCACGGCGCCGACAAGCTCGGCTCATAGACCAACTCGGCGGAGAGAATGCGGCCCAGGGCCATCGCTGCGGCCACGACGATCAGCAATCCATAGATCTGCCTACGCCGTGCTATCGCATCGGCGGCGGCCTCAGCAGAATTTCGATCAGAAGTAGGTTTCATGATTTTTCGGGGAGGTTTTCTCCGCTATGCTGTAGCTATCTTCTTCACGACCCATGTAAGCAGTAACCAACTCCGCGAGGAAGCCGATGGACATCATCTGGGCGCCGAGCAGCAGGGCGGCCAGAGAGTAGATGAGCAGCGGACGTTGGTGCAGGGGATCGTACTTTTCAGGGTGCCATAGACGGATGACCCAAATAACCGCCAAATAGAGCAGACCGAGGTTCCCCAGGAGAAAGCTAATCAAGCCGAGACTGCCGAGCAGGTGCTGCGGCCGCTGGCCAAAGCCGGTTAGGAATTTGACTGTTAACAAATCGAGAAATCCTTTAATAAAACGGCGAACCCCGTATTTGGAATGGCCGAAGCGGCGCGGGCGGTGATTAATCTCCATTTCACCGACGCGGAAGCCGCGCGCCGCTGCCAACACGGGGATGAAGCGGTGCAACTCGCCATAGAGTCGAATTTCGCGGAGCACTTCCGCGCGATAGCATTTCATGCCACAGTTGTGGTCGTGTAAGTACACGCCGGTCAGCCAGCTGACCATGTAATTGAAAACGCGGCTGGGCCAGACTTTGTGCCAGGGATCATGGCGCACGCGCTTCCACCCGCTGATGACATCCAGGCGCTGCCCCGATTTGTCTTCATTCAGAAGGGCGAGGAAACGCGGGATCTCGGCGGGATCGTCTTGTAAATCGGCGTCGAGCGTGAAGATGACCTCTCCGCGGGCCGCACCAAAGCCGGCTGACAGCGCTGCCGCCTTGCCGAAATTGCGGCGAAAGCGAAGGCCGTGGACCTCCGCATGATCGTGGGCCAACTCGGTGATGATCTGCCAGGAGCCATCCGTGCTGCCATCGTCCACGAAGATGATCTCTAAGTCGAGCTGCGCGGCCCGCGCTACAGTGGCGATCTCAGCATACAGCGCCGGCAGACTGTCGCGCTCGTTGTACACGGGAAGGACAACTGAAATCACGACCTCTTTCTCCGACAGGACTTCCGGTTCGTTAGGCCTATTGCTTGTTATAAGCCGCACCTCCCGCTTCATCGAGCGTAGAAGAGCACGCCATCGAGTGTAGAGGAGCACGCCGCGCCAGCAAGTGCCTTCTTCATCGAGCGTAGAGGAGCACGCCGCGCCAGCAAGTGCCTTCTTCATCGAGCGTAGAGGAGCACGCCGCGCCAGCAAGTGCCTTCCTCTCTCAGAATGACCGTTGCAACTTTTCAGGCGCCGAATTGCTGCAAGAAGCGCAGATCATTGGTCCAGAATTGACGTATATCATCGATGGCATAAGTCAGCATAGCGATGCGCTCTGGTCCCATGCCGAAAGCGAAGCCGCTGAAACGCGCCGGATCGTAGCCGCCATTGCGCAGCACAACGGGATGTACCATGCCGGCGCCCAGGATTTCCAACCAACCACTGCGCTTGCACAAGCTACATCCCTCGCCGGCGCAAACAATGCAATCCATGTCCACTTCGATCGACGGCTCGGTGAACGGGAAATAGCTCGAACGGATGCGTACCTTGCGTTGGTCGCCAAACATACGACGGGCGAAAGCGGTGAGTGTGCCCTTCAAATCGGCCATCGTCACGTGTTGGCCGATGGCCAATCCCTCGACCTGATGGAACATGATTTCGCTGCGTGTGGTGATGGCCTCATAGCGATAGCACATGCCCGGCAGGATGACGCGGATCGGTTGGGGGCACAGCTCACGCATGACATGGATCTGGCCGGGCGACGTGTGCGTGCGGAGGAGCAAGCCGGGCGTGGTGGTGTGGAACGTGTCCCACATGTCGCGGGCCGGATGATGTTCCGGCATGTTGAGCAGGCCGAAGTTTGTTTCGTCATCTTCGACTTCGGGCGAGCGATAGATCTGGAAGCCCATGTCGGCGAAGATGGCATAGATAGCGCGGAGTGTTTGTGTGGAGACGTGCAAACGGCCTCGCCGCACCGGCCGGCCCGGCAGGGTTACGTCCAG
>JAJPIY010000167.1 GCA_021324515.1 Planctomycetota bacterium | reverse complement strand
GCGACTCCCGCGCCAGCGCGACCCACAGGCTCGACAGCGTCATCAGAAGCACCAGCCCCAGCGGCAGCCATTGCCGGGACACGAAGGCCCGGACACGAGTCAAACGCGCCTCTCCTTCTCTCCGTCGCAGAATCACGAATAGGGTGCCTCCAACAACCAACATCGATACGGCGAGGATAGCGAGCGGCGGGATAATGCCAGGTCCCAAGAAGCGCCCGTAAATCTCGTCAATCTCGTAATAGCTCAGGTCCTGCCTCCATAAGTGGTAATAATCCCGAGAGCTCAGGGGAATCAACGTGCCCAAGGTAAGCAGGACACCCCAGAATCGGTAAGGGATGGCAAAAGGACTGCCGGAGCGATGGATCTCGCCGAGGACCATCAGCAGTCCGCCGAGGCTGACGATGAAGAAAAATGGGTTTGTTTTCCAGTCCCAGGCGAACGGCTGGAGCACCGTCCACCAGGTCAACAGCGCCACGTACAATCCAGCGGTGAAAGGCGAACTCTTGCGATAGGACCAGAGGAGTCCGGGTGCGGCCAACAACGGCAGTGTATAGGCCCCGTTAGGTCCCCGGAGGCCGAAAAACCACCGGGCGAAGGCGAAGGGAGAGGAATCCAGCAGGATCTCCGTGCCGACCCAAATGGCCAAGATGGCGATGAGCAAGGCGTGCAGGAGCAGCGTATCCAGGGCCAAGGCGAACGGCAGCACGCCCAGCGCCCATACCCAGAAGCCGTCGGGATAATGGGCGTTGAGGTGGAAGATCTGGGCAATCAGCCAGATCGACGCGCCGTAGAGGAGGCAGCCGAAAAAGAACGTCAACTCGGAAGCAAGACGAGCATTCCGCCGGTAGCGCAGGTAGAAAGCAGTGCCTTGGGCGCTCAACAGAGCACCGAAAAGGATTATCAGTTTGATTGCTGTAGGCAATTCTGTCCAGTTGTAGCCGATGACAAGAAAAACAGCCAAGCCGACGAAGAGCGCAGCGACGGCCCTGAGCGCGAAGAGACCCCATGATTGCTGCCGGGCGGCGCTTTCGTTCGGCATTTCGTACAGACCGAGAATGTCTTCGGCCTGCTCGGCGCGGACAAGCCCTTGGGCTTGCCAGACTTTGATCTCACCAAGGAGCCAGGAACGCTGGAGTTGGGAAAGAGGGCGTTTGTCCACGATAGGCCTCCCTTGCGCCAACAAACCCGTGTGGGCGCGTCGGAATAGAAGATTGGAATTAAAAAGATATCGGCTGGATGCTATGGTAATGGGGCGCTGATAGGGTGTCAAGAAGATGGATTGGTTGGATCGGACATTACCCTCGCTGGCAGAGAACGTAGCGCTGGATGAAGCGCTGCTGTTGGCGGCGGAGTCCGGCGACGGGGGCGAAGTGCTGCGTTTCTGGGAATGGCCGTTCCCAGCAGTGGTGCTCGGTTCCGGTAGTCGGCTTGCCGAGGAAGTGAACGAAACAGCGTGTCTTTCCGATGGCGTGCCGATCGTGCGCCGTTCCAGCGGCGGCGGCACCGTGTTGCTCGGCAGCGGTTGTCTTCTCTACACGCTTGTCCTTTCCTATGAACGCGCCCCGGACCTAACCGATGTTCGTCGTTCCTACCGCTTCATTCTTGGGCGAATCGCACAATCCCTGTCCGAAGACGTCGGCCCTCTCGAACCGGCCGGCATCAGCGATTTAGCTTTCGCTGGCCGCAAGGTGTCCGGCACAGCGCAGCAACGCAAACGTTCGTTTTTGCTCCACCACGGAACATTGCTCTATGACCTGGACTTGTCACAGATTGCGCGGTATCTCCGTGAGCCGCTGCGGCAGCCGGAGTATCGCGGCGGCCGGCCGCACCTTGCTTTCGTGGCCAATCTGCCGCTACGCGGAGAAGAAATCAAACAACGGCTGCGCCGCCTCTGGGACGCCGGCAAGCTGCGACCCACCTGGCCAGCAGCAGAGGTACAACGATTAGTAGTTGAAAAGTATACCAATCCGCAATGGACAAGACGGCGTTAACTGTGAAGCATAAGGACTGGCGGACTTTTCCCTCCCCCCTGTGGGGGAAGGTTAGGGTGGGGGGTAGAACTCCTTGTCTGCATTATACTTACCCCCCCACCCCAGCCCTCCCCCACAAGGGGGGAGGGAGTTTTGTCCGTTAGCCCTAATTAATCAGAATTACTCACCTGGGCAAGGATTTCCTCAATGTGATGCACCGACGCCGTCAACGACACCGCCGCCATCTCGAAATTAGTGTGCGACGACACGCGGCGATACTCGGATTGTAACAACTCCGCGGCACGCCGCAGCTTCGGCAATTTGCCACGAATGCGGTGCAAATATTCCTTTGCATCGTTGCGTTGCGTCGCTGGTTCCACGGCGCGCACATAGTCGAAGATTGTCCGGGGTACGGCGAGCAGTTCTTCGTCATCTTGGATTTCATCGGCGTGCTTGAGGAAAGTCCGCACCATCCACAGGTGCGCCAACACGCCTTGCAAACGTTCGACAGCTTCGTGGGCAGTCATGACGACGTCTCCGGCGACAGCTTTCCGGCAACCGCCACAGGCTGGGGCTTGGCAGGGGATTTGTGGGACTCGGCCTCTTCTTTCGAGAACAAGACCAGAGCAGCGCCGATACCGACCAAGATAATGCCGACCCACAATTTCCAGCCGGGCATGTCGAAACCGAAGTGCAACGGCTGGCCTTTGTTAGGGTGCCAGAAGAGGCTCACCACGGTATTGATAACGGGCGCCAGGCCGAAAATCATGGGTGCGATGTAAAGGCGATACGTGGCGGGCGGCAGCTGCGCCTGGACGGCAGCTTGGGTGGCTGACTTGCTGGCGAAAATGACGCATATCGCCCCAAGTGCTCCGGCGGCCCCCGCTAAACCGGAGAAGAGCAGGCCGTTGGTGTTCATCTCCGGACGCTGCTCGGCAGGCGTCCAGACATAGAGGTAGACCAGCGGAAAGACCACGCCAATGAGAAAATAGGCGACGCCGACACAGAGGATCGCTAAAATGCGGCTGGCCGGTTTGCCGCCTAGTTCGTTGCCGCCGTAGAAGATGAGCGGCACATAAGTGCCCCACGACAGGCCCGCCAAACCGACCCAGAATAACCATTCATACTTATTCATGTGTATTCTCCTTTATGGAAATATCCAGAGGACCGAGAGTTATTCGCGCCGCAGCGCCGACAGCAGCGGCGCGCGCAGCGTCGAGACCGTTGCCAGTATTCCGGCCAGCAATCCGACTAGCACCACGCCGGCCAAAAGGCCAAGCAAGTGCAACCAGGGTAGGCCGCCCGCGCCGCTGAGCAAATGCGGCGACACTGCGGCCAACGCCGACGCCGTGCCCGCCAGCAATCCCACCAATAACAGAAAAGCGTTTTCGGCCAAGACCAACCAGCCCAGCGTGGCCCGGCGGAACCCCAGCGCGCGCAGCAGCGCCAGCTCGCCGCGCCGCTCCCAGACGCCGCGGAGCAACACGACCGCTAAACCGAGCGAGCCAAGCAGCAACCCCAATCCGCCTAGAGCTTGAAACGTCGAGAGGTACGTACTCACGACGGCCAGATAGGTATTCAGCCGCTCCGTCGTCGGCGTCACCCGCAAACCGCGATCACCATAAGCCAACTCCAAAACACGCCGCACTTCATCTTCTTTGCCTTCCGGCGTGCGAATAAGGAAGAAATGGTATCCCTCATGGCCGGGATACAGACGCAGGAAGTTTGGCTCGGACACGAGCAAACTGCTCTGGAAAACACTGTCGTTGAGCAAGCCGTCGATATGCAACCGATGAGAGGGCGGCAGGAAGATCTGCCCACCGAGGCGGCTTTTAAGCATCCATTCGACGGTGTTTTTTTCGCCGAAGGCAGGTACTTGGCCTTCTTGTGGCAAGAGGAGTATCCACGGGTTGCGGCGTTCGTCCTCCGTGCGCGCAGCCGTGGCAGCAAAGCGGAAGCCGCCTTGCTGACTTTCGATGAAAGCAACAGGCACGCCAAGCAAACGGGGCCGCAGCGGCTGATAGAGGTTCAAGCAGCTGGCATCATCGCCGGCCTGGACGCGGAAAGCGACCACGTCCACTTGTTCCAGCAGAGCGGCTGCCTCCTGGGCGCGGCGCTGGGCACGAGAATTGTCGCCGTCGAACTCGTCGCGGTAGATGGGCAGCAGTTTGTCGTGTACTTCTTGCCGGCCTTCCTTAGTGTTCAAATCGCGGAAGAGCGGCAGGTCGGATTCAGCTACCAGATTGAACCCGCCATTGGCCTGGACAACGGCTTCGGAAGCATCGGCGTGGCGGCGAAACGCCTCGACAGCGACGAGCAGAAACGCAGCCGCAGCAAGCAGGCCCGCCGTCAGCAGGCTGCGGCCCGGATGGCGGGCGGCATTGCGGATGCCAAGCCGGGCCACATTCCATAGACCGTGTCCCTCGACCGGACGATAGCGACGGCGGCGCATCCAGCCTGATAAGCCCGCCATCCAAGCGAGCAGCAACAAGCTGCCGCTGCCAAAAAACATCATGGCCCGCACTTCGTGGTCCTCAATGCGCCCGCAGCTAGCCAGAAGAACGCTGCCGCCGACCAGCGCGGCGCCAACGGTCGCCCAACTCCAATACTGCCGACGCCTTTCCCTTCCTCCTGCACAAGGGGGAGCAACGACGAAGGCGCCTTCGCCCGACATCTGCCCAGCCAAGAGCGCCCGAGGTGCGACACGGCCCAGCGAGAGCACTGCCCCGGCCACCGTAAACACACTGACAAGGAATGCGGAACCGGCGCCGAAGATCAGGCTCAACGGTTCAAAATGGGGCCGCAAAAACGATTGCAGGGTCTGTCCCGGCCACAGTGTCGCCAGCAAGTGCAAGAGCAGGCGGGCGTACAACATCGCCAGGCATGAACCGACTACCGCCCCAGCGGCCGCCAGCACCGCCCCTTCCCCCAAAAGCAGCCGCTGCACCGCAGCCCGACGATACCCAACCGCCATCAGCAGACCGATCTCCTTGGCCCGGCGATCAATGTTCAGGCGGAATAGCAGACCGACAAGCAACAGGGAGGCCGCGATGAGGAAGAAGCTGAACCCAAGGAACAGCAAGGCAAAATCGGCACCCCCATTGCTGGCTTGCAGCGCCTGCTTGCGAACCGCGTTGAATACGAGACCGCCTTGGGCTGGATCGAGGCGAGCAAGCAAATGTTTCTTAAATGTCGCAGCTGCTTGGGAAAGGTCTCTTCCCGTCTCGGTCGCTAGCCGCACCGACGTCAGCCGGCCAAAGCGGCTGCCCCAGAGGCGCTGGCCGACCGCCAAGTTCACATAGGCTTTCGGCGTGGTACGATGTTGACGCCAGTATTCTTCGTCGCGCGGCTTGATGCGCCTGTTGTCGTAGGGAAACGGGGGATCCCAGTCGGTGAGGCTCAGTTTGTCGGTGATGCCGGGAAACTCCGGCGTCAAGTCAGGATCGTCCGCGACGCCTTGCAGCGGGACGTAGCCGGCCAAGCGAAACGTTGCCCGCTCTTCATGCAGCTCGCCCTGATGCGTCGGAGGAAAGAACGACAGGGTCACTTTCGTGCCAGTCTGGCGTGGCAAGGGCGAGTCTTTCCAATCTGCCAGTACGATTGCATCGTCCGCCAGTTGCTTCATCTCTGCCGGGAGAAACGGTCCCAAAGGCGGTGCTTGCGTGGGATCAAGAGCGGCAACGACCGAATAGGGTATTTCTGCACCGTCAGCGGCGATGGTATTGGCAAGGTAAACGAGCGTCGGAGCTGCACGCAGATGACTTTCCTTGGCTGCGGCCAGCGCTGCATCCGCGAGGAACGGTTCGAGCAACAGTTGCTTGCTCTCCAAACTCAGATAATAGCGATTCTTGCGATAGAAATTTTCGACTTCCGCGCGCGTTAACGTCGGCATTCGACCGGGATGGATCGCTTCGACAACAGAAGCAGCCAGGCGCTCGCGCCATTCGCGCGGTTGCAGGTTGCCGTCGTGGTTTTTGTCGAGTTGTTGGAACAATGCCTCCACGCGATCGTCCGGTCCTTGCAAAACCAATCCCCAATCCGCGAGTTGCAGATGAGAGCGCAACGGTCCTTCCAGCGAGGAATGCACGCCGCCGACGAGCAGGGCGTTACAGCGCCCAATCAAACCGAGCCGCTGTTGGAGCGCAGCCAAGGGAACGAATGCGGTGCGTGGCGCTTCCAACTCTGGGTGCAAATGGAACGGATCTGCGGCGTCCTCAGCCCTGAGCACTTCTCCCACCGTCAGCGGCCAATCCTCCAGGACCGATTCGTCGTCGCGTCGGCCCAACAGGGTCTCACGCGGAATGGCGCTGGGCTTTTGCAAACGCAAAGACACCATGTCTCCTACCGTTACGCCCAGCTGTTTTCCCAGTACGCTATTGAGGACGACACAATCGCCCTCGCTCCGTTCCTTGTTTTCTCCAAAGGCGGACCAGAAACGGTCCTCGACGCCCAGGACGGTGATGCCGCCCATCTGCCGGCGCAGTGTTTTTGCACTTCCCTTGGCGCGCACCACAATGGTGCCGTGCAGCAAAATGACCGGGCAAACATGCTCCGCTGCTCCCGTCCATGCCAGGTCGCTGGCCAATCCTTGACGGAAGAACCGCGGTGCGACCAGCGCTTCCTCGACCCAGCCGAGTTGGTGCAGGGTGCGTTCGCGCAGGCTGCCGCGCAGCGAATCGCCGACCAGCAGAGCGCCGGTCAACACAGCAGTGCCGACGACGACGCCAAGGAACACGGCCATATTGCCGCGCCAATGAAACAACAGGTTCCGCAAACGCAGACGTTTGAGCGTCATGACAATCCTGAACGGATGCGGGTCTCGGGGCGGGATGCCGGTGATTGTAAGCAACCGTCTTCCATCAACAGGATACGGGGGAAGAGGTCGGCCAATTCCAGACTATGGGTTACCACGATGAGGATGTTCTGTTCCTCGCGGTGCAGGTCGAGCAGCAGTTTGCCAATCGCGGCGGCGGTGCGGCGATCGAGATTGCCGGTCGGCTCGTCCGCCAAGAGCAATACGGGGCGATGAATGAGGGCCCGCGCCACGGCCACGCGCTGCCGTTCGCCGCCGGACAGTTCAGCCGGCCGATGGTCGAGACGATCACTCAGGCCGACGCGATCGAGCAATTGCCGCGCCCATGCCTTCATGGCTTGACGGTCCTCGCGGGCCACGAGCGTGGGAATCAACACGTTTTCCAGCACAGAGCACTGCGGCAGCAAGTAATGGTCCTGGAAAACGAAGCCGATATGCCGATTGCGAAAATCGGCCAATTCGCGCTCCGGCAGGGCGAAAGGATCACGACCCTCCAGACGTACCTCGCCGCGTGTTGGGCGGTCGAGCGTGCCCAGAATGTGCAGCAGCGTACTTTTGCCGGAGCCGGACGGCCCCATGACCGCCAAAGCCGCGCCGCGGTCCAACTCCAACGTCACATCACGCAGGACGGGCAGGGGGCCACTGCGGGTCGGGTACTCCTTGGCGAGATGTTGGACGTGGAGGGACATTAAAAACACATCACCAGGTCAGCAAGGACGGAGCCACAGGCCAGTAAGGATCAGTGTAGACGCTCCTGTTTCTTCTTGCCAGTCCACCGCGCCAGCCCGCCGCGCCAGTCCGCCGCGCCAGCCCGCCGCGCAAGCAAGGGTGCCTTCTGGGGCCTTCTGTTTTGCTTGCAGGGCGGATTGATTGGGGTGGAAAATTCACGCAACCAGGCGGGAGATGGCGGCGGCAGTGTCCGGAGCGACTTCAAACGGAGCATCCACGGCACCGCCGCTGCTAATCATTTTCGTTGTCAGGAACAAGACTTCGAGGTCGCCGCTCAGACCGCAAATAATCAGCCGACCGCCCGTATCGAGCAGTTGACGCCGCAAG
Organism: Planctomycetota bacterium; assembly: GCA_021324515.1. Lineage (GTDB taxonomy): Bacteria > Planctomycetota > Planctomycetia > Gemmatales > Gemmataceae > JAJPHU01. Next base: position 9,185 of record JAJPIY010000167.1, on the reverse strand, counting down.
CTCAAGAGCGGCCAAAAGGCAACACTGGAGAGATAGCGGACGTGCTGCAAATCGACAACAACGCGGTTGACTCCAGCTTTCTCCTGGGCGAATTGCATTTCCTCGCGCAGCTGCTGGGCTGTCTCCTCACCCTGGATGCGCGATTGAACAATCGTCAGGACGAGGACGCCTTGATCTACGAAACTATGGAGAAGCGGGTTGGCGGAGGGCATGAGGCACTCGGGGTTAAGGGTCTGAGAAACGAGTCTAGGAACAACCTAACGCAGAAAAGCACCAGAGACAAGGTGTGTGCCTGCGGTGGGACTGCCGCTGGATTTTGGCGAGCAGAGCGGCTTAAGCGCCAGCGGTCTTTTCCCTCCCCAGGGGAAGGGAAAAGTCCGCTAGTTCGAAGCTTTTTCTGGAAGCCTTCTAGTTTTCAGGCAGTGCGGCTAAAAGCAGTCCCAGGTCATCGTCTGGAAGGCAGGTCACGGCATCGAGAGAGGCCGGCAACAACAGCGTGTCGCCGGGGGCCAAGGGGAGTTCATCCACGCCGCTTTGCGCCCGGCCGCGTCCGTGCAGGACCAGCAAGACCTGCACGGCGCCGCCATTCAAGGCGACCGGCCTTCGAGAGAAGAGATATTCCAGAGTAAAATAGGGGCATTGGACCAGCCGTTGCCGTAAGGGGCCTGTGGCCCCGCCTCTGGGATAGTTCGTCGCCCGGAGGGGTTGAAGAGGACCGCTGCTCCAGTCGATGCAAGCCAGGGCCTCTTCGAGGTGCAGCTGCCGCCTTCGTCCGTCGGCGTCGCGGCGATCCCAGTCGAAGAGGCGGAAGGTGGCGTCGCTGGTCTGCTGCACTTCGGCCATCAGCACGCCGCCGCCGACGGCGTGGACCGTGCCGGCAGGTAGGAAGAAGCAATCACCGGGGCGAGGCGAAAACGAGCGCAGGCACTCGACGACGGTGCCTTGCCGCAGGGCCTTGCGCAAGTCGTTCTCCTGGACGCCCGGCAGGAGTCCGGCATAGATGCGGCTTTCCGGGGCCGCCGCCAATACAAACCATGCTTCGGTCTTGCCGCTTTCGCCCGGCCGCAGCCGGGCCGCGTCGGCGTCGCTGGGATGTACTTGCACCGACAACCAGTCCCCGGCATCGAGCCATTTCACCAGCCAGGGGAAGCGTGGCAAGCGTGCGGCCGCCGCCCCGAGCAACGCCGTCGCATGATGTTCCATCAAATACCGCAGGGTCTGTCCCTTATAAGGCCCGCTGGCAATGACGCTGACATGAGAGGGATGATCGCTGATTTCCCAGGATTCGCCGTAGGGGCTGTCCGTAGGCAGGGACTTGCCCAGCACTTCGCCAAGTTGCCGGCCACCCCAAACCATTGGACGGAGATACGGTTCAAAGCGGAGAGGCGTGTTCACAGAACAGCTCCTAGGCGGCAGCGGCTTGGCCTTGGCCTACAGACGAGCGATAGGCGGCGATGACTTCTGCACACAGACCCATCATACGGATACGACCGTGGTCCATCCAGATGGCCTGATTGCATATGTGGGGCAAAGAATCCAGATCGTGGCTGACCACGACCAGCAAATGCGCCTTGGCCATCATATCGCGCATCCGCTCGCGCGCCTTGCTCTGAAAAGCCAAATCGCCGACGCTGAGCACTTCGTCCACCAGCAAAATCTCCGGCTCGATGGCCGTGGCGATCGAGAATGCCAACCGTACCATCATACCGGAGGAGTAGTAGCGCACCGGCATATTGAGGAAGTCGCCCAACTCGCTGAATTCGGCGATGGCCTGCTTTTTGGCGCGGACACTGGCCGGCGTTTCTCCCTGGAGATAACTGCGGTAGGCGATGTTCTCCCAGCCGTTGGCCTCGATCTCGAAACCCAGGGCGAGGTCGAACAACGACGAGACGCGGCCCTCGACGAGGCGACGGCCGCTGCTGGGCTGATAGATGCCGGCCAATAGTTTCAGCATGGTGCTTTTGCCGGCGCCATTGTGGCCGATGATGGCAAGCCGATCGCCTTGATTGAGGCGCAGGTTGATGTCTTGCAAGGCCCGTACTTCCATGATCGGGTTTTGCGATTGCAAGAACAGGCGCTTGATGAGGAAATCCTTCAGACCAATTCGACGCTCCCGGCGAACGCGGAAGGTCAGGTTCACGTGCTCCAGCTCAATTCGGGCCATCGCAAGTCCTTTTATAAATGGAAAATCAACCGTCGTTCCTCGATCCACAACGCCGCCGCCGCCGTCGCGCCCAGCAGCAGAACCACGGCTGTGGCAAGGGCATAGGTCGTCACACTCGGAATGCGCCCCAGCAAAATCGGCTCGCGGATCAGGTCGAGAAACGGCACCAACGGATTGCACTGGAGCAGCAGAGTCAGCCGGTGCTTGTCCTTGAAGGCATCGATACGATACATGACAGGGGTCAAGTAAAACAAGCCTTGTAAGCCGATTTCCACCAAATAGCGCGTGTCCCGAAAACGGACGTTGAGCAAGCCAGTTAAAATGGAAAGGCTCCAGCCGAACAGGAGCAGCAGCAGACAAGTAGGCAACAGACTGGGCAAAGCCAGTAATTGATGAAGGCGCGTAGCGGAGGGATTTCGGTCAAGGTCCGGTCCCGCCAACAGACCAATGACAATCGCCAAACCCAAGCCCACCGAGAAATGGAAGGCAGCCCCCAACACGGTACGCAGGGGATAAATGGCCATCGGCGCGGGGTGCTGGCGAATGTACGATTCGCCCTGGAAAAAGCAAAGACACCCTTGAACCAGCGTGGCCCCAAAAAAGCCCCAGAACGTCAAGCCGGTAAACACAAAGGGAGCATAGGAGCGCAAATCTTGACCAAAGGCGCAGGAAAACACCACACACAGGATCGCGGTCATGGCGATGGGATGCAGCAGCGACCAGAAGATGCCCAGCATCGAACCGCGATAGCGTGAACGCAGATCCATTTTCACCAGCGACAACCAAAAGAAGCGGCAATTCCAAATCGCTCCCAGGTAGGCGTGCATGCCTCCTCCTTCCATCTTCCGGTTTGCCGCCCACCCTTAAGCGAGCGCGGGCGCGCTCCTTTTCAGGTTGCGGCTAACCGCAGCGGCCCTACCTTTCGGGCGTATTGGCTGATACCATGATGGGGGGGAAAAATCAATGAGATGTAGCAGCGGCTTTTACTCAGAAGAGGGGTTTGGGCGCAGGGAAGGACTTTTCCTCATCTTCCTGCCGCCAGGCCTTGCGTACCTGCCGCAGCGAGAGACCGACCTAATCCCAATCCCTGCTTTACATTACGTTCGCTAAGCTGCGTGAGCGCCGCACAGCGGCAAGGATCGCGCGGGATGAAACAATTATGCGGACGGTGCCGCGCATAGGGGATGCCGGCCGACTTCGGTTCGGGAATTTTCGCTGGCGGCGCAAGTTGCGCGTTTTCTAGAATTCCTATTGTTGAGGATAGGACTCGGCGCTCCGAGGTTGCTATCCACCCGCTGCCGTTTTTTGCGGCAAAGGCGGATGCTCAACAAAAGATCAGGGGGTTGACCATGTTCGCAGTTCGCCGCCTCTTTGCTGTCGGTTCGGTGTTGATGCTCTTTGGTCTGTTGGCCTCTACCCATCTGTGGGGCCAAGCAGGCAAACGAACCCCAACTTTGCTCGACAGCACCGAACCGAAACGGCCCGTCGATCCGGGCGTCGATTCGTATGAGGCCGCTGAGATGTCGCTGTCGCGTTTCGCCGATCAGCCGCTGGTTCTCTATCATCAGCCGGACCAAAAAGAAACGCTGTTGGCCCTGCAAGTGAAACCGCCTCTGAAAGCAGTTCCTCCGCGGCCGCGTGATTGCCTCGTCCTTATCGATACGGCCGCCCATATGGCTGGCGGCGACTTGCAAACGGCGCAGACGCTCTTGCACACCTTCTTACGCCAGCTCGGCAACGAAGATCGCATCGCACTGTGGACTGTCAATACCAAGCATCATGACTTAACCAACGGCTTCCAAACGAGCCAAAACCTCAAGACAGCACTCAAGAAGCTGAGCGAAGAATATCCGGCAGGGGCCGTCAATCTTCGCGATGCGCTGCCGGAAGCCATCAAACTCTTCGACGGCAAACAGGACCGCCAACATGTCCTTCTCTTCTTGGGCAGCGGCCAAAGCCTCGCCGGTCCTCTTGACGCTGAACTGCGCGCGTCCTTGTGCAAAGAGATGACGGCCAATCACATCGCTTTTTACAGTGTGCCTTTGGGCGGTCATCTCGATCCGTATAACCTGCACGGTTTGGCCAACTGTACCGGCGGCAAAGTAGTCCGCTACGGACTGGGCAACACGCCCGACAAATGGGCCACCCAGCTATTCGAGGCGTTGAACCAGCCTGTTCTCTACGACAGCGAAATCCAGCTGCCGCCCCAGGTTGCTGAAGTGTTGCCAACCAAACTGCCGCCGCTGCGGCCTGATGTGCCGACACTACTAATCGGCAAGTGCGCCGGAGGGGCAGCCCAGAAGGAGGGGCGCTTCGATTACACTCTGACGGGCAAGGTCAACGGAGAGGAAGTCCACATCGCTGTTTCGGAGAAGACGCCTCTACCCGACGAGGATAATTATTTCTTGGTCAACATGTTCGAGCAGTGGCGGACCCAGAAGGATCGTCCTGCTCTGCTTCAGGCCGACCGGGCCTTGGATTTTGCCTTCCAGACCAATCAGCTGGCTCGTGCCGATTTGGTCATCCAGGCCGAGTGGGCCCTGGAAAAGAAAGAAATCGATGCCGCGGCGCGCCTCTTTCAAAGGGCGCTTCAGGCCGATCCCACCTCCGCACGAGCCAAGGCCGGCCTCAAACTGGTTGACGAGTTGCGCTCGGGCAAGAAATCAATGGACGACCTCAAGAACTGGCTCCAGTTCAAGAAGGGCGAGACTTTTACGCGCTTCCAGCAGGGGCGGCGTATCCTGTTGCCAGCCGAGCAACTGTTCGTGGACGCCGACCAGAAAGAGGCCGACAAGAAAGACAAGCCGCCGTTGGCCCCAGACCAGGCCGAGCAAAATCGTCTCAACGAGGTCCGAGGGCGACAAGCCATCATCGATCAGCAACAAAAAGAGATCGTCGATGACGCCATTCGTCAGGCCAACCAAATGGTGGCGACACGCCCCGATGACGCCCATGAGTTCCTTAAGCGAACCCTGGACAGCGTGCGCACCAATCCCGATATCAGCAACGAGATGCGTGCGTCCCTGAGCCAGCGCCTGGAGCGCGCTATTCAAAATGTGGACATTCGCGGCGCCGTAGTCAAGCGCAATCAGGAGGAAGCGTTGCGGCTGATGGCTGCTGCCAACGCGCGGGCCACCATTGGTGCGCAAGAACGAATGGAGCAAGATGCCATCCGCGCCCGCATGCGCGTTTATCACAACTTGATGGATCAGGCGCGCTATCAACCAGCGTATCGTCAGGCTCAGGCGATTCGTCAAGATCTCATCGATCAAGGCTTGCCGGTGCCGCCCGCCGTAACGGGGGGCTACACCACCGGCTTGGTCGCCTATCACCTCCGCGAAGTGCAAGAGCTGCGGCGCATTCGCCAAGAGCGCTGGCTGGCCACTCTGCTGGAGGTTGATCGCTCGCACATTCCCTTCCCGGATGAGCCGCCCGTCGAGTTTCCGCCGGCAGCCACCTGGAAAGCGCTGTCGGAGCTGCGCAAAGGACGCTACGAATCGGCTACCTTCGGCGCCGATCTGCCCGAGCGCGGCATTCGTCTGCGCCAGACACTGTCGCAGGAAATCAATTACGAAGGTCTAGAGGATCCCCGCGCCACCTTGAGCGATGCACTGGAGCAGCTCTCCAAGCGTTACGGTCTCACCTTCGACATCAACGAAAAAGCGTTCGAGATGGATCAGCTCAAGGACGTGGCGCGGACGCCCATCTCGGATCCGACGCCGATCCCGCCGATGCGCACCACTCTCTCGACGGTGCTGCGCAAGATCCTGCGGCGCGTGCCGGCGCCCAGCGGCACGACCTATCTCATCCGCCGCGATGTCATTGAAATTACCACAGGCACCTTCGCTGCCGCCGAAAAGACCGTGCGCGTCTACCCGGTCGCCGACATTGTGACGCCACTTCCTATGTCCTTCAACCCGTTGATGCTGATGGGTTCAGCCACCATCTTTGGCCTCAGCGCCGGCGCCTTGGGTGGTTTCGCGGGCATCGGCGGCCTGGCCGGCTTGGGGGCCCTCGGTATACGGGGCGGTCTGGGCATGGCCGGGCTGGCTGGCATGGCCGGGCTGGCTGGCATGGCCGGGCTGGGCGGCCTGGGCGGCATTGGCGGTATCGCTGGCCTGGGCGGCGGCGGCTTCAATCAGCTCGGCGTCGGCGGCGGTATGGGCGGCGCCCAAGGTTTCCAGGGCAATTTCCAGGGAGCGGCCAATCAGGGCTTTGGCGGCATCATCGGCTTTGGCGGGCAACAGCTCGGCCAGTTCGGCAACCTGGGCGGTCAGTTCGGCCTTCAAGGCGGCGACCAGAGCCAAATGCTCATCACCCTCATTCGCCAAGTAGTCGGCCGACCCAGAGATTGGGCCATCAATTTCGACCCGATCACCGGACAGCCGATTAATCCCCTGGACGATCAGGCCAACGCCCCGGAGGGCTTGAACCAGGAGAACAATCAGCTTGGGTTCTTCCCTCCGGCAGAGGCCTTGGTGGTCAAAGGCAGCTCGACCATCCATACGCGGCCCAGCAATTTGATTATCAATCCCAACGCGCCCGTGGCCGCTTTGCCCAAGCGCGATCCCAAGATCCAGGTGGCGGGCGGCGCCGAGGAACGGCCCGATCTCGACCCCAAGAAGATCTGGCAGGAAGCCTTGGTCAAAGGCGTCAAGAATCGCGGCCTGATTATTGCCACGGCGGATTTCCTGGTCTTGGCCAACAAGTTCGATCATGCCGTCGAGTTCCTCAAGGCCAACTTACGGCAGGGCATTGTTGTGGAGCCGTGGGTGTATAAGGCGTTGGCGGTGGCCTTGCGCCTTTCGGGCGGCTCCATAGAAGACATCGAGCGTGCGGAAGTGTCTCCAGCCGACATGGAACCGAAGAACGCCCGCGGCTACCTGGAGGCGGCGGCGATCTTGGCCCAGGATGAAAAATACGGCCTGGCCCTGGCCTTCTGCCGGCAAGCGGCCCTGCTGGAACCGGGCACTCCCTATGCTTATGAGGAGGCGCTGGGCTATGCCGAATTGGCCCGTGATCCCAAGGCGATGCAGTGGGCCGCGGGCAACTTGTTGAGCCGCGATTGGCCAGTCGAAAACAAAGCGTTACACGAACGGGCCTGGCAAAAAGTGGAAGCCCTGAGCAAACTCCTCGCTCAGCAAGGACGCAAGGATGAGGCGGAACGCCTGGCCGATGCCCTTGCCGAGACGAGCCGGCGCGACCTGGTCATCAAACTCAACTGGCAGGGCGATGCCGATCTCGATCTGCACGTCTTGGAACCGACCGGCAGTCTATGTTCGCCCCTGCACCGGCAGACAATCGGAGGCGGCGTCTTGATTGGCGATTCGCTGGCCGACATGACCAGCGAAACATATCTGGCCGCCGAAGCTTTCTCCGGCGACTACGAAATTGAGATCGAAAAGGTCTGGGGGCATCCGCTCAACAACAAGGCCCAGCTGAAGATCATTCACCACCAGGGTACGCCGGACGAACGCGAACAATTGCTCACCGTTGAGCTGAAGTCGCGTCATTCCGAGCGTATCAAGGTGAAGCTGGAGCAGGGACGGCGCACCGAGGCAGCTTATGTGCCGCCGCCCAGCGCCCAGAAAAAACCGGACACAGCGGCGACGGCGCCGGACAATCCAGACAAGGTGCTCCACAAGCTGCGCGTCTTGGCAGATCCAGAAGTAACCGGTGTTGGCCGGTCCATCACAGGCGACCTCGTCTCCCAGGGCCGACCCGTTTTGCCCAACCCGCCGCCCACTCGCGGCGTCAGCAAGGAAGTACCGGACAAGGACTGCACCTTGTATCAAACGCGTATCAAGCCATTTGTGCAGAACGCACTGGATGTGACCGCCTCGGCCGTGCTATCCGCCGACCGCCGCTATCTGCGCTTATCGGTGACTCCGGTCTTCAACACCGTGAAGGTCGCCCCCAATACGCCGGTCGTGGTTAACCCCACTATTCCCGGCGCACGCTGACCGATTGAATTGTTATCGGGGCCGCGACGATGGGGAAGCGCAACGAACGCTCCCTTCCCGTCGCGGCCTTGTTTGTCTGATGCACCTCCATCTTGCCCTCTTTCGTTTCTCCGCGTATCCTGGAACAATTAAGTTTCCCTCCATTCCCGAAGGTCCTACCAATGGACGTGCGATTGGTAATCCGGCGAAAAGGTAAGCGCGTTTGGACCGCGCAGCTGCGTCACACGGAGGCCACCCTCGGCCGCGCCCGCGGCTGCACGGTTCGCATTCCCTCGGCCCAAGTCAGTCGGTTGCACTGCCGTTTGCGCATGGAAAAGGGACTAGTCACCGTCGAAGATCTCGAAAGTGTCAATGGCACCTTCGTCAACGGAAAACGCATCCGCGAACCCGAAATCATACATCCAGGCGACCGTCTGAGTATCGGGCCAGTGACGTTCGTGGTGGAATACGAACTGTCCACCACGACGCTGCAACCACTCAACGACGAAGAAGTTTACCAAGCTCTGGAAACAGAGTCAGACGTCGAACTGGTCGAGGAAACAAATTCTCAACCAGAAACGCAGCCACCCTTGCTGACGGAAGCGGAGGCTGAAGTCGTTGGGGAAGCCGGCACGCAACGAGCCGCCAAGCCGCCGCCAGAGGAAAAAGAAGGGTTGGAAGTGATCGAAGAGCCGACAGATGTAGAAGCGGTTCCCCTTGTAGAACAGGACGAAATACACCTGTCCGACAGCGGCACGTTGCGCGATTTCCTCATCGAGTTGGATGACGCCGACAAACGGCCCAGCAAATAAAACCCTATCGCTCGCAAGTTGGCCGAGTACGAATCTTTGCAAAAGAAACAGGGGAAAAATCACGGCGGATTTGCACATTCGGCAAATGTGTTCTACAGTTCTGGTGTGGCCGGTTGAGGCAATGGCTGGACCGGCGACAATAGCGAAAGCAGGGCGGCGGCTTGGGCCGTCCTCGATAAAGGCAAACCCGTCGTGAGGCGGGGACGCAAAGCTATGGGCTCTTAACCGTCCGAGGGGGGACGGATAAGGCTGCCAGGCTACCGAAGG
>JAJPIY010000072.1 GCA_021324515.1 Planctomycetota bacterium | reverse complement strand
TCCCTCCCCCCCTGTGGGGGAGGGTTAGGGTGGGGGGGTAGAACTCCTTGTCTGCATTGTACTTACCCCCCCCACCCCAGCCCTCCCCCACAAGGGGGGAGGGAGTTTTGTCCGTTAGCCCTTACGCTTCCGGCTGGTGTCCAGATCGTTTTTTCCGTCAATATATACACTGGGTACGGGGGGACCTGACATCTTGGCGAGCGGGGGGTGTGAACCCCCCGGTTGTGCTACCGGGGGGTTGACACCCCCCGCTCGCCCTCGGATACCGGGGGGTTCACACCCCCCCTCGCTTCTGTTTGTGTCGATCTCTACCGCGTCCCGTATACTAACCGGATACTAACCATAAAAAAGGGCCTTCCTATGCGCAGCATCTATGAACTAACTACGGAAGAAGCCTATCAGGTGGTGACAGAGTACCTCGGCCATCCGTTGCCGCCCTTGGACGCGATCGAGAACGAGGATTGGGGCCGGGATTACCTATTGCAGCACTTCCAGCAGCACAGCGTCGAGGAGTTGGCTGCCATCGGATTGACCTGGGACACACCTGCCGGTCCCTGATTTTTGATTCTACATGACCTTTGCTTCCAGAGGGTATAATCCGAGCATGGATGCAACGCCTCTTCAACTTGCCTTCGAGGGCGGCACCCTGACGGTCGCTGGTACGGCCCCGGAACAGCTGACGGAGTTGCCGTACGGCCGCTTCGATCCGCGTACCGGCGTCTTCCGCGCCGAGGCCTGCCATTATCGCGCCTTGGTCGAGTACCTGCGCCGTCAAGGCATCGCTTATGAAGACAAGGCTCGTGCTTATCAGCCGACGCCGTGGCCGCTACGTGCCAGTCGCGATCCTTTTCCCCACCAGACCGAAGCGCTGGAGGCTTGGTGGAAGAGCGGCGCCCGCGGCGTCGTCGTGCTGCCCACCGGCACCGGCAAGACGTTTTTGGCGGTTCTCGCTATCCACAAAGCAGCCCGACCGGCGCTCGTCATCACGCCGACCATCGACTTGCTTCATCAGTGGTATGCCGAACTGCTCGTCGCCTTTGATGTTCCCGTTGGCCTCATCGGCGGCGGCCATTATGAAATCCAGCCGCTGACGGTCACGACTTACGATTCCGCGTATATTCACCTCGACCGCTGGGGCAGCCGCTTTGGACTGGTCGTCTTTGACGAGTGCCATCACCTGCCGGGGCCGTCGTATCTGGAAGCAGCGCGGGGCAGCATCGCTCCTTTCCGGCTGGGGCTGACCGCCACGCCCGAACGTCAAGACGGGCAAGAATACCTGTTGGAGTCACTAGTCGGTCCCATTGTCTACCGCCGGGAGATCAAAGAACTGGCCGGCGATTTCCTGGCCGAGTATCGCACCGAACGGCTCTACGTCGAACTGACGCCCCAGGAACAGCAGCGCTATCAACAGGCGCGCGAACACTATCGCCGCTTCTGCGCCGAGCACGGTATCCATCTGAGCAGCCCCACTGGTTGGCAGCGTTTCATTCAGGCGACGTGCCGTTCGCAGAACGGTCGCGCCGCTTTTGAGGCGTACCGCGAGCAGCGCCGCTTGGCCTTGGCGGCGCCGGCCAAGATGCACTGTTTGGAAAAGCTGCTCCATCGTCATCAGCGCGATCAAGTGCTCATATTTACTTACGACAATGCCACTGTTTATCAAATCGCCCGGCGCTTCCTGGTTCCGGCCATCACCCATCAGACCAAGGCCAAGGAGCGCCGTCACCTTTTGCAAGCGTTTCATCAGGGCGTGTATAACGTCCTCGTCACCAGCCGTGTCCTGAACGAAGGCGTCGATGTGCCAGCCGCCAACATCGGCATTATTCTGTCCGGCAGCGGCACCGTACGGGAGCATGTCCAACGCTTAGGCCGCCTGCTTCGCAAACAGGGCACTAAGCAGGCGCTGTTGTACGAAGTGGTGACGCGCGGCACCGTCGAAGAGTTCACCAGCGAACGGCGGAGGCAGCACCATGCTTACAGGTAAAATGGTCGCCGTCCGCTACGTCCGTGAGCGCATCATCCCACGTTATATCGAGATAAACGATCCGGAATGGCGTGAAGTCGCTGAGCGTTTGGTGACGCTGTTTCGCAGCCAGCAGGGACAGACGCGTGGCCAGCTGGAGGAGGAACTGAGCGAATTATTCGGCGAAGGTCCAGGCCAAATCATTCATCAGGGCTTGGCGAAACTGCTTGAAGACCGCTGCGAATTCGAGGTTGTCTCCGGCCATCCGCCGGAACAGGTGCGCGCCGCCGTATTTCGGGCGGCGGCGCGCCGCCGCTTGGCCCCTGCCGATCCGGAGAGGATGATGGAGACGCCCTTCGACCGTGCTGCCGTGTTGGAGGAGGCCGCTAAGGAGTTAAACTTAACGCCGGAGGCCGTCGAGCAAAGTCTCTTTGCCGATCTCAAAAGTGAGCAGCGTCTGGTCCGCTTCAACGACATTAGCGCCGAGCATCTGTTACAGCGTTACAACGTGGCGCTGGCGCAGGCCGTGTTGTATCGCTGCACACGCTTGCACGTCACGATCCGTAACGAGCCGCCGCAACGCTATCGGCAGCTGCTGCGGCGCCTTAAGTTTCATCGGCTCCTCTGTGAGATGGAGCGCGTCGGCGAGAATAGTTGGCTATTACACGTCGATGGGCCGCTTAGCTTGTTCTCGGCGACGCAGAAATACGGTTTGCAACTGGCGTTGTTTTTCCCCGCTGTGCTGCTGTGCCGCGATTTCGAGGTTCGCGCTGAGCTGAGCTGGGGGCCGCAACGCAAACCCAAGATATTCGAGGCGACGCCGAGGGATGGCCTGGTCTCGCACTACGCCGATGCCGGCACCTACGTCCCGCCCGAATTGGCACTGTTCGTTGAGTTGTTCCGCAAGCGCGTGGCCGATTGGGACATCATTGAAGAGACAGAAATATTGCCGCTCGGCAGCGCCGGTTTTTGGGTGCCGGACTTTCGCCTGGTCCATAAGGCAACCGGCCGCCGTGTGCTCTTCGAGGTGCTCGGCTTCTGGCGGCGCTCCAGCGCCGAGCAGCATTTGGCCCGCCTGCGACAACACGTGACCGAGCCGTTTTTGCTGGCAGTTTCCGATCAATTGCACATTGAGGAAACAGAGTTGGAGGGCTTGCCGGCAGAGATTCATCGCTTCCGCAACATGCCACTGCCCGATGAAGTGGCGCGCCTGGCCGGTGCGGCCCTCCGAGGTGGATCGCCTAAGGTATGCCTTCCAAAGTAGGCGAGGCGAAAGGCAAGGATAGGGTGCCGCTCGATTGGGGCGAGCAAGGTGGCGGGAGCCCCCGAGGGAGCCTCCGCCCTCCCCGCAAGGAGCGGAAAAGACCGCTAGCACTTAAACCAGCACGTTTGCCCAAATCCAGCGGCAGGGGTAGTGACCCTCTGCGCGGCACGGGTGGCCGGCTGGATTGCGAAAGTTCCATTTAAGCAATGACTTGCGCTCATTCTGACAATTCCGTGCCGCGCAGAGAGTCACTACCGCGGCAGGTCCGGTAAGGGAGCAAGGGGCGGAGTTTATCTCTGCCGGGAGCAGACCGCGCGGGATAAGCGCGACAGCAATTGGGAACGGGCCAACTGCGGTAGATATCCTCAAATTAGAGAAGTTCATCATTTTTCGTTAATTCCCCCAACTTTGTTTTTCCGATAGGACTGTTGCAGTCGAGGAACCATACCCGCGTCTAAAGTTGCTGCACGCTAAAAGCTCTCTTTCTCCCTTCCCTCTTGTGAGGGAGGGGAACAGGGCAAGCCCGGTATATCCTCCTCTCCAAGCCGGTGCATCCTCCCTGTCACATACTGTATGTGTGTATTGTAAGGCAGGCGAGCGGAGGCCAGGATGGAGTCGTTTGTATTGTTAATTGCTGCCTTGGTGTCAGGGCAGGGCCATTTTGAGGAACAGGTTCCTCCTAGCGTTTCGGGCGACGGTTCGGCAGCATCGCCTGCGGAGTCGCCGTCTGAAACCTTGTTGACGGTATCTGCTCTGTTCCCAGCGGCGACTTCACGACGAATGCAGCCTGAGCAACCCGAAGCCGTTCCACCTCCCGCCCCGGTGGAGATCGTTGCGCCCTTTTTCGCCGGAGGGCCGGCAGCGGCCGCCGTCGCGCCTTCACCTCCGGGGCCGACCACGCCCCTGCCCGACCGCTGGTGGTTGATGCGCGAGGTGCAAGGCACCTGGCTGGGCGCTTTTCTCGACGACAACCGCTTCTACGTGACCGGCTGGATCGAGCAATCGTTCACAGGCAGCACCGACGCCGTGAGCAACGTCACGGTGGTCTGGAATGACCGCGCCAATCGCTACTTGCTGCAACAAGCCTGGGTGCGCATCGGTCGTAGTGTCGTCACCAGCGGTACGACTGAGCCGACATTTGGTTTCCAGATCGACGACTTAAACGGCAGCGATTACCGCTTCACGCTGCCGCGCGGCCTGTGGAACAGTCAAGAATTCAACCACATTCCGGGAGCGCAGAACCTCTATGGCGTCGATCTGATCCAAGAATACGTTTCGATGTACATTCCGACCTGGTTCCGCGGTGTCGAGTTCCGCGTCGGCCGGCTGTATACGCCATGGGGCGTGGAAAGCCTGGAAGCCGTCAGCACACCATTGCTCTCGCGTTCGTATGCCTTCAACTGGTCTCCTCCCTTCACCCATTGCGGCGGAGGTTTCTACGTCACCTTCACCCCGGAATGGTCGGGCGTGTTTCTCTTGACCAACGGCAACGACGTGTTCTGGGGCGATCCGTCGGAGGAGCTGCGTTTCGTCGGCAACCTCCGCTGGGTGCAGCCGGGCGGACGCAATACGGTCACGTTCGCTACCTCGCTGGGTCGAGGGAAATTCAATCCGGCCTACCCCACACCGCCGCAGCAGACCACCATCGCCTTGGCCACCGAGCCATTTGGCCGCAACAACTTCAATGCCTTCGACCTGGTCTACACGCACACGTTCAACGCCGTGACTAGCTACAACCTGGAGGCCATTTACGCCTATCAGACGAATGTGCCGCAAGCTGCCTTGGCCGTCGGCAGTGTCAACGGCTTCGCCAACTGGTTCTCGGCGGCCCATTATCTTTTTCATACGTTCTCGCCCAAATGGAGCAGCATTACGCGCTTTGAGACGTTTGACGATTGTCAGGGACAGCGTACCGGCTTCGCCGGCTTGTATATCGCCTTTACTCAAGGCATCCAGTACCGCATCAACAAAAGCATGATCCTGCGTCCCGAAATACGCTACGACGACAATCTCTTGCAAACGCCGTTTAACGGCAACCGGCACTGGATCCTTACGGCGGCCTCGGACTTGGTGGTCCGTTGGTAAAGAACTCGGATGGCCCCCGCTTCGCCGGGGGTGTGGTTCAACCCTCGGCATGCCGGGGGCTATCTCAAGGAGGTCGAAAAGATTATGGCCCGACAGATTGGGAACAACCTATGGTTAGCGGCAGGACTGGGTATTTTCTTGCCGCTGCCGCTTATAGCTCAAGAGAAAACCGCGGTGCCGCCGGGGACGCCAGTGAACATCACCGTCCAGCCAGCGCCTTCTCCTGCCGCGCCGCCGATCTCCATCGTACTGGGGCCACGCCACGCCCACGTTACCCCAGAGCGTCGCGGCTGCACCCACACCGGCGGCGGCAATATCGATGTCGCTCAGCCGACGCCCGATGTACTCATCGTCACCATGTCCGGCGCTGCCGTCGCCTACGGCGCGGTTCGTCAGGCCATGGCTGCCCAAGCTTTCGAGCTGGAACAATGTTTTGAGCTGTCCTTCGATAATCCTAAGGTCAAGAAAGGCAAACTGACGATGGAGGGCCGCGTCATCGGTTTATTACGCAGCCATTGCAATAAAGATGGGGCCGAATACGACGACGCCTGCGCAGCCGTCGGCTTGAACGGAGTCGGCCTGCTGAAGCTGTGTGTACCGCCGCATTCGGTGGGCGGCAAACAAAACTTATCGGTCAACGATCACGACGGCCCCTATAGTGTGCCGGTCGTGGCTGGCAAATACGTGTTGCGCCAGACTTTCCATATCTCGGCGTATGCTCACCCCACCGTCGTGCCTACCAAGGGACCATCGGCGGAGTTCGCTCCGGATCCAGCCCTTGATCCGTTGTGGCTGAGTTACAAAGAACCGTTCCACGGAGCCATCAAGAAAGACTTCGGCTTTCAGATCGTCCTTAAAGTCGCCGAAGATACCGAAGCGGAGAGCAGCGCCAAGGAAGAAACGCCGTCGTCTCCTCCCCGCGAGAAGCTTCCTCAACCGACGCCGACCAAGCCCTAGCTTCTTCGTCCTCTGCCGCGCCCTTGGGGGCGCGGCAAGAGGATGGGGAAATTTACAGCAACTCCTGTATGGGCGTCGGATCATCGAGGACGGAGACAGGCCGGCCGCTGGGATCGAGCAGTTGCAGCTTGGGATCGATGCCCAG